>JAITNF010000044.1 GCA_031290615.1 Desulfovibrio sp.
CGCAAGAACCAACGCTGATATGACAAATATCTCCACCGTCTCGGGTAGTTGGCTGAAAATGCCTTTCCCCAGCGGTGGCGTGGCAGTACACACGAGATACGTTGCCGTTTGGACAAATATCTGTTGACGACACTGTCTGGGCATCAAGATGGATATTCTCAGATACTAACTGATAAAAATCCTTTGAATATCCAGATAGTAAATGGCTGGACATAAAGAGCAATTACATTTTCAAAATACACTGCTGTTCGTATTAAACTTAATTGGCACCATCTACGATCTCTTAAGACGCGCGGCCAAAATTTTTACGCGGCGGCTCGCGGTGGTGGCAAAAAGCGGACATTTCGCATTCCTTGCACCTGGGTCTGCGGGCATGGCAGATATCGCGTCCGAAGAGCACCATGCTGTGATTGATGTTGCCCCAATCTCCGCGCTGAAAGAGGGCCGTCAAATCTTTTTCCACAATGTCGGGGTTCGTTTCTTCCGTCAGGGCCAAGCGATAGGCAATGCGTTTGACGTGGGTATCCACAGCAAGTCCCTCGTTGATGCCGAACGCGCCGAAAAGAACCACATTGGCCGTTTTGCGGGCTACGCCCGGCAGGCTGACAAGTTCTTCAAGGCTGCGGGGCACAACGCCGCCGAAGACGTCACACAGGCGCGCGGCCGCGCCGATGAGATTTTTGGACTTGTTGCGGTAAAAGCCTGTGGGGCGGATGACGGATTCAAGCTCCGGCCGGTCCGCGCCTGCCAATGCTTCAGGGTCTGGCCAGCGCACGAAAAGGGCGGGGGTGACGGTGTTGACACGCGCGTCGGTACACTGGGCCGCAAGCACAGTGGCAACCAGCAGTTCCCAAGCGTTGCCAGCGACAAGCTGCGTTGCGGGATCGGGATAGCGCGTCTTTAAGGCGGCGAGGGTTTTTTGCGCGCAAATGCGGCGCTGGGCATGGAGGGAGTTCATAGAATTTTCTTGTTTTGTCATGCTGGTTGGGGTATAAAAAAGCCGTTTCACGCGGTCACGAGAAATATAAAAATTAAAATCTGCCAAGGCAAGTCGTAACGTATGCACCACACTCCATTAATTATGACGCTCTTCAGTGGCGGGATGGACAGCGCTACGGCGTTGTTCCGGTGTATCGGTGAATACGGCCCGGAAAAGGTCATAGCCGTCAGTTTTCGTTACCCATCCAAGCACAACGCCCACGAGCTCAAGGCCGCACGCGCTGTTCTGGAATACCTCAGCCCGCATGCCCCCCGGCATCAACTTGTCGATATAACATCATGTTTTGAAGGATTCAAAAGTAATCTTCTGCAAAGCGGCGGGGAGATTCCCGAAGGGCATTACTCCGCCGATAACATGAAGCTGACCGTCGTGCCAGGCAGAAATTTCATTTTTCTTGCGGTGGCGGCGGGGCTGGCGGAATCCTTGGGCGTGGGAAAAATCTGCATTGCCGCGCATCACGGGGACAACTATATTTATCCTGACTGCCGCGAGACCTTTATCCGCACTGCCGGAGAAAGCATTGCCCTGAGTACGGAAGGGCGCGTGACCCTTGCGTCCCCCTTCACAGGCATGACGAAAAACGAGATTGCCTATATCGGCAAAAATCTGGGCGTACCCTTTGTCCTGACGCGCAGTTGTTACAAAAATCAGGAAAAACCCTGCGGCAAGTGCGGCACCTGCACAGAACGCAGAGAGGCGCTCGCCGCTATCGGTATTGTGGAGTGATGCGGTTTAATTTTTTATTTGAAATTCTCTGGAAATCTGGAAACTCCGTTACAAAGTAAAAAATTTTAACCGCAATGGTGGAACCATTTACAAATTTATTAAATAAAAACAAATTAATATAATTATTTTTGTCTTGGCATGGAATATGCTATATGTAAAATACCTTCCTTTCTTTTGCTGACAGCATCCTTACATAAAAGCGGTCTGGTCCCCCATACCAAACCGCTTTTTTTACGGATTTCATGCAACCTGCCAAAACTGCTCTGGTTATGAAAACAAAACACACGTATTTTCTGGATTCGGAATATGCCCCTGTATCGCCGGAAAAGGCGTTTTTTCACATTATTCCCGTCCCCCTGGAGCGTAGCGTTTCCTACGGCGGTGGTGCCAGTCGTGGCCCCGCCGCCCTACTCGCGGCCTCCCGCCAGCTTGAAGCCGTGGAAGACGGCCTGGCCCCCGGCGAGTCAGGTTTTTATACCGCACCCTTTGTTGACTGCGCAGGCGACGTGCGGACCATCCTCGCTAGTGTGGAAGCCGCCGTGGCGCGCGCCCTTGACTGCCGCGCCTGCCCCGTGCTGCTTGGCGGCGAGCATACGGTGAGCCTCGGCGCGCTGCGCGCCCTTGCCTCCAAGAGAGAGGCAGGCATTGTGCAGATCGATGCCCACGCGGATCTGCGGCCCGAATACGAGGGGGATATCTTCTCCCACGCCTGCGTCATGTACCACGCTGTGAACGATCTCAAACTGCCACTTGCCCAGTTCGCCGTGCGGGAGATAAGCCGGGAGGAAATATCCCTGCGCATAAAACGGCGGATATGCCACTATGACGCCGACATCCTGGCACGCGGCGCTTTGCCGCTTAATCCACTGCCGCGGGACTTTCCCCGGCGTATTTACGTAAGCTTTGATGTGGACGGCCTGGACGCCTCTCTCATGCCTTCCACGGGCACCCCTTCTCCGGGCGGGCTTTTCTGGCACGATGCCCTAGAACTGCTGCGGCGTTGCGCCAGCGGCAGGGAAATAGCGGGATTTGACGTAGTGGAACTGGCGCCCGTGCCCGGTCTGCACCATGCGAACTTTACGGCCGCCAAACTCGTGCACGCGCTTATGGCCCTGACGTTGCGCAATGGCCTCAAACAAAGTATTTACAAGCGGTAGCGCGTACAGAAGCAGGCACCTGTTCAAGGGTGCCTTGCTCCGCTCGCGAAAATTTGAAAAGAGACGACCTCACAATCTCACAATGAAAAATACCGTCCTCACATTCCGGAAAGCCAAAGGCCGCGAAAAGCTTGTCATGCTCACGGCCTATGACTACAGCACTGCCAGGATCATGGATCAGACCGGTGTAAACGCCCTGCTTGTCGGAGACAGCCTGAGTAGCGTCATGCTGGGTTATGAAAACAGCCTTGCCGTCACCCTTGAAGATATGCTGCGCCATTGCGCCGCCGTGGCGCGCGCGGCCAAAAGCGCTCTGGTGGTCTGTGATATGCCCTTCATGAGCTACCACATCAACGTGGAGGAAGCCGTACGTAACGGCATGCGTCTGCTGGCCGAAGGCATGGCGCAGGCGGTGAAACTGGAAGGAGGCGTGGATTTCTACCCCGTGACGCGCGCCCTGACCAGAGCATCCGTGCCGGTGATGGGGCATTTGGGACTGACCCCGCAGTCCGTACACGTCCTTGGCGGCTACAAGGTGCAGGGCAAAAGTCTTGTCCAGGCGCAGAAAATACTTGACGACGCCCGCGCCCAGGAAGATGCCGGAGCCTTTGCCCTAGTGCTGGAATGTGTGCCCGCCCCCCTTGCGGTGCGCATCACGCGGGAACTAACCATTCCCGTCATCGGCATCGGCGCGGGACCCGGCTGTGATGGGCAGGTTCTGGTGTGGCAGGACATGCTGGGCATAACGGAAAACCCGGCAAAATTTGTCAAAATCTTCAGTCAGGTGGGGCAGGCCATGCTCACGGCGTTTACTGCTTACGCCGACGAGGTCCGTCATGGCGTTTTCCCATCGCCGGAGTATGGCTACAGCGCACCGGACGACGAAGCGTTTGAAAAACTTCGCTGAAATTTCGTAAACAACTGCTGTCAACCTCAAGGAATTCGGGAAACACGGCTGTGACAACCTCAAATAATGAAAAATTCTGTCTGGGCATTGACGCTGGCGGAACCCATACGGACGCGGCACTGCTCCTAGACGGCGAGGATGGGAGAAGTCTTATCGCCTACGCCAAGGTGAAGACCTGCCACGAGGATTTGCCTTCCTCGGTGAGCGCCGTGCTTACGGCGCTTGACGACGCGACTGGCGCGGACAGCACGGCCCTTTTTGCGAGGGTCGGCAGCATCACCATTGGGACGACTCTGGCCGTCAACGCCCTTGTGCAGGGCAAGGAGGACGCAGTCGGCCTGGCTCTTTCCGCCGGACCAGGGCTGAACCCCCTACGTTTCGGCATTGGGGAGCATGTGTGCGTAGTCCCCGGCGGGCTGGACCATCGGGGCGTGGAAGTGAGCCCATTGGAGACACGGGAAATGGTCGCTGCAGTTCTTGACTGGAAAAAAAAGAGCATGTCCGCCTGTGCCTGCGTGGGTAAGTTCTCCCCCCGCAATCCGGCGCACGAGCGGGTCATGGCCGCCGAGGCGGCAGACTTCAGGGTCACGCAGGGACATCAATTGTCAGGCAGGCTCAATTTCCCTCGCCGCATTGCCACAGCTTATTACAACGCCGCGGTGGAGCGCCTACACAGCATCTTTCTCGACGCCGTGGAAAAATCTCTCTCGAATGTAGGCATCAGAGCGCCCACATTTCTACTCAAGGCGGACGGCGGCGCGACGTCTTTGTCCCTTTCCCGGCGCTGCCCCGTGCAGTCTATTCTCTCCGGACCGGCGGCCAGCGTTATGGGCATCCTTGTCCTCTGCCCATCCGTGGATCAGGGCTGCTCCCTTCTGCTGGACATGGGCGGAACCACAACGGACATGGCCCTAGTGATGGACGGTTCCCCGGTGATTGACTGGGACGGCATGCTTTTGAACGGCCGGCGTACCTTGGTGCGTTCCCTGGCCACCGTGTCCGTGGGTGTGGGCGGAGATTCCCTGCTCACCGCCGACTCGGCGGGCGTACATGCGGGACCGTTGCGCGAGGGGCCGGCCATGGCCTTTGGCGGCAGACGGTTGACCCTGATGGATGCCCTCAATGTTCTCAACGTGGCGTGCGACGGCCCTGTGGCGGGTGACATGCCGGCCTCGACACGGGGCATGGCCGCCTTGGCCGCCTGTTGTGGCCGCTCACTTGAGGATTTGGCGGCAGCGACGGTGGAAGACGGCCTAGGACGGATTCAGAAGGCCGCTACGGCCTTGGTTGACCGCGTAAATGCCCGGCCCATATATACTCTCGCCGCGTTGAAGGCCGCGCGACAAGCAATGCCCGAACGTATTGTGCTGGTTGGTGGGCCTGCCGCATGTGTGCGTGAACGCCTTGAAAAACGCTTTGGTCTGCCGGTGGAAACTCCGGTGTACGCGGATGTTGCCAACGCCGTGGGCGCGGGGCTGACCTTGCCCACAGCATCCCTAGAAATTTACGCCAATACCGGTCAAGGCGTACTGCGCGCTCCTGCTCTGGATTTAGAGGAACGCATCGGCAGGTCCTATACCATGGAGGCGGCCGCTTTGCGGGCCAGGGAGCTTCTGGCGGCCCACCTTGCGGAAGAAGCGATGCCGAACGCGGTTGTGGAAGTGCTGGAGGCCGATCTCTTTGCCACCATTTCCGACAGCAGCTACGGCGCGAAGGATATCCGTGTAGCCTGCCAGGTCGCGCCGGGCATCGCCGGGCGGCTACGCCCATGCAGATAGTTTTTTGAACCGGAAATTCCGCCGAATACCGACAATATCGCCCGCCTGTGCGCGGCCACGAGCACGGAACTGCATTTGATCGAATCCTTGGGCTTTAGGCTGGACAACCGCTATTTTAAGCGCACGGGCCTTGTTTACTGGCGCATGCGCATGAGCGTGTGACCGACCTGGCAGGCCTATGCCGCAACTGGCGGACAACTTCCGCTTCTGTGTGCATGCGGAATAAGGCATCAGTCTAGACGCGCAACGGGCAAAGATAGAGGCGTATTTTATCACTAAAGACCTTGCTTGCCTGCATTATTGAGGAAGACGGCAAGAGCGCAAAAAAGCCTCGATAGGCCGGAGTCCAAAAAATGCTGGAAATGGCTCGCAGTAAGGACATTGATGCCGTGGTCATCCTCAAGCTCGACCGCATGTTTCGTAATACTGTTACCTAATCACCGCCCAGGATTTTGATCGGCACGGCGTGCCCTCAACTCCATCCAAGAAAACCTTGATACACGCTCGGTAATCGGTAATGGGCCGATTTTTCTTTACCCTGACCGGCCCGCTCTCGCCGAAATGGAGCGCGGGCTTATCTCTGAACACACCAAGCGGCTCTACCCCACAATAAAGCCAATGGGGAGAGGATAGGCGCGATTCCTTTCGGTTTTATGGGTGACGGTGCCGGCAGATTTATCAAATGCCAGCAGGAGCTGACAGTTCGGCCCGGATATGGCTGATATGAAATTTTCAAGGCTGGCTGTGTTTAATGCGGGTATTGTTTTGCATTCGTGTTTGATTTTTTTTGTTTCAGCCCATTCACATAAAATATCAACTGCCCACTTCCCCATATAGGTGTCAGTTTGCAGAAAAATGTGCTTGTCGGATGTGCCTTCAGGCAGCGAATCTTCGTAAATAGCGGCGATGCCGTTTATTTCGGCGTTCATTTTCTTGACATCAACCAGAGTTGCCTGCAAAAGGTTCTTCCTGCGGGCATTGGCAAGTATGTCTATGAAGTCTTTATTCTTTCTTCTCTTGCCAGGTCGGATTCTTTCTTGTGAGCAAGCCTTGTGAATTTAGGACAATCGGCTGGCATACAGTTTGTCAAAAGGCTTTGTTCCGCAGGTGAAAAGCAAAAGACGGATATGGAATGGCTGTTCTCCAAAATCTGGCAGTTTGATCAGAAATTCCTGGTTGTTCGACGTTTGATGTGGAATTTGAAGTTCTTGAAGTTAAGGAGTGCTGCATAATTACCATCGGTACTCATCCCCGGCTCTGCTGAGGGACTCACAAAGTTTGATTTTTCGGGAAACAAAAAAGTCTCTTGTTCTGAACCGTTGCTAATGTAGTAAGAAAAATTTCTTACCTTGTTCTGTTTTATATTACTTGTTTCTTTATGAAAGATTCATCTCCAATATGCAATACTATCGATTTGAAAACACGCCTCAAGTCCGCATCTAAAAAATCACTACGGTGGCGAGTCCCAGAAAGATAAAAAATCCGGCCCCGTCGGTGATGGCCGTCAGAAAAATACTGGAGGCGTGGGCCGGGTCGCGCCCCAGGGCGCGAAAAATAAGGGGTATGGAACCGCCGGCCACAGCGCCGAGCATCATGTCGCACAACAACGCGCCCGCCATAACCCCCCCCACTTGCAGGTTCCGCGTAAAAGCCCAAGCCCCTAGAAAAGCCGCGCCGGCCATAAAAAGTCCGGTGACCATTCCTATTTTCGCCTCGCGCAGCACAGCGAACCAAGCTTTTCTATGGTCAAAACGGTCAATGGCAAACTGGCGTATCATGACGGCCAGAGCCTGTTGCCCGGTATTGCCAGCCTGATTGGCAACCATGGGCATGAGCACAGCCAAAACAGCCATCTGGGCGATGGTGCCCTCAAACATGTACACGACTGACGCGGAAAGCGCGGAATTGACGAGATTGATCATAAGCCAAGGCAAACGACCACGCACACTCTCCAGCCAGGGGGTGTCCACGCTCTCTTCCGGGTCGGCGCCCACCATGCCAAGCATGTCGGCGCTGGCTACCTCATCCATGATGTCCATAATATCGTCATAAGTAACCAGACCCATGATATGCCCTTCATAGTCCACCACGGGCAGGGACAGGAAGTTGTAGCGCGAGAGCAACGAGGCCGCATCGCGCCTGCTCGCGTCGTAGCGCACACTGATGACTGATTGCCCGCCCACGGCATCGCCCACAACTGTGCCGGACCGGCCGAGCATCAGGTCACGCACGGAAAGCACGCCCACAAGCACGTCGCGGCTGTCCACCACATAGCCGTAATAGGGGTTTTCCATCTCCGCCATTTCACCGCGCATGTGGGCAATGGCCTCGTCCACGGTGAAAAAACTCTCCAGCAGAATCACCCCGGTGTTCATGACGCCCGCCGCAGAACCGGGATCAAAATTGAGGAGGTGGCGCAGTTCTTCGGATTCTTCCCAGTTGAGGCGCTTCAAGAGCGCGTCGCGATGTTCCTCGTCCAGGTCATCCAGCACGTCGGCAGCGTCATCCGGGGCCATTTCGGCAATGATGCGGGCGGCAGCAGCGTCGTCGAGATTTTCCAGCACGTCAACAGCAACGGCTTCGTCCAGTTCCGCCAGCGCGTCAGCGGCGGCTTCGACAGCCATTTTGCGCAGAGCGCAGACCTGTTTGTCGAGACTGAGATTTTCCAGGTGGTCGGCCATGTCCGCGGCATGGGCAAAGTCCGGAACCAAGTCGTCCTCCAGGTGGTCAGCGGGCAGACCGCGCTTGTGCCCGACTTCTGCGTGCTCCAGCGGTACGGGCTTGGCGGAAGGCTTTGTAGCCGCAATCTCCTTGAGCATGTCCCCACCCTGCATAAATTTCTTGATATTATTATATTTTTTGAGAGTCACCGGAAGGCCGACGAAACAAGATGCCGGGAAAAACAAAAAAGGACTATGTGAAATATATCTCAATAGTCTGAATGTCTTGACGAAAATTGTCCGGCATCCTATCCTGTTCATCCAGTGCAAGGCGTCATGTCCGTTAACCGCAAAAATCTATACCAAACACACTCCGTGGGGACAAGAGCAATGTTTACGCCTTGGGACAAATTTTTTTCTTCCGAAGGGCAAACTCTTCTGGCGCGTGGCATAGATCTGGCGCTGGACGAGGACGGACCCGACCTGACGGCCCAAGCCGTTTTTTCGACTGACGCCCGCCTTGCCGCCCGCATACGCGCCAAGGATGCCGGCCTGGTTGTGGGGCTGCCCGTTATCGGCACCGTCTTCAAACGCCTAGGGACTGACTGCGCTTGGCGGGCTCTCGTACGGGAAGGCTCGACTGTACCTGCCATGACGGACGTGGCCGCCATCACCGCGCAGACTTCCGCACTGCTCAAGGCAGAGCGTGTTATCCTTAACTATATTTCCAGGCTTTCCGGCATAGCCAATCTCACGGCCCTGTATGCCAGCGAACTGGAAGGCACGGGAGTGCGTCTGCTAGATACGCGCAAGACCGCGCCGGGCCTGCGCTGGCCGGAAAAATACGCCGTACAGGCGGGCGGCGGGAGCAACCATCGCAAGAACCTCACGGAAATGCTCATGCTCAAGGACAACCACATTGACGCAGCGGGCTCCATTGAGCGGGCTGTGGGCCTGCTCAGAGAGCGCTACAACCCCTGCCCGCCCATAGAGGTGGAATGCCGCACCTCCGACCATGTGCGCGAGGCCGTGGCGGCCGGTGTTTCCCGCATCATGATGGATAATATGTCGCAAGACCTTCTGGGCCGGGCTCTTGCCATTGTGCCGCCCACCATTGAAACGGAGGTGAGCGGCGGCGTGACGCTGGAGAATATTCGCCGGATAGTCCTCACAGAGCCCCGGCCTGATTTTGTCTCCGTGGGGCGGCTGACCCATTCGGCCGTGGCGGCGGATTTCAGCATGACGCTGGCATAACCATTTTCACAAGGATTTTTCGCATGAACAGCACTACCGACGCCATTGCCGTCCTCAGAAAAGAACTGGGCGGCGATATTTGCATCATGGGGCACCATTACCAAAACGACGCGGTAATCGCCCATTGCGACATATCGGGCGATTCCCTTGAGCTTGCCCGCCACGTGCCGCATGTCGACGCGGCGCACATTGTTCTGTGCGGGGTGTGTTTCATGGGTGAATCCGCCGCTCTGCTGGCCGGGAAAGGGCAGACAGTACACCTGCCAGAGCCGGATGCGGACTGCCTCATGTCCGCCATGATTCCCGCGTGTCTGGCCCGTAGCGTATTGAAGCAGCTTGCCGACGCGGGCCGGAACATCGTGCCCCTAGCCTATGCCAACACTTCCCTGGCGGTCAAGGCGCTAACTGGAGAATACGGCGGTGCCGTCTGCACCTCGGCCAATGCCACAACCATGCTTGCCTGGGCTCTTGAGAGGGGGGACGGCGTGATTTTTATGCCGGACAAAAATCTGGGCCACAATGTCGCCAACCTCCTAGGTATTCCGGTGGACGAACGCCATGTATTGCGCATTGACGGACGTGGTATCATTGACTCGCCAAGCCAGCCCTTGGGTAGAAAAATTTTGCTCTGGCCGGGATCCTGCTCCATCCATGCCCGCTTCCGGCCGGAATTTGTGGAGGAGGCGCGCGCCCGATACCGTGGCTGCCGCGTAGCCGTTCATCCCGAATGCCGTCAGGAGATCGTCGTCCTTTGCGACGCGGCGGGATCCACGTCTTTTCTCATCAGGGAGGCCGCGCGCGTGGCGGAAAACGCCCCCGGCAGTACTCTTGTCATCGGCACTGAAGAAAATCTGGTCCACCGCCTGGCGGCTAGCCACAGGGGCAAATGTGACATTTTCCCACTGTCCCGCGCCATTTGCCCGGAAATGAGCAAGGTAACGGAAAAAAAGCTGCTGGACGTTCTCAAGGACATCGCGGCGCGAAAAAGCGAACCTCTTGCCGTTGACAAAAATCTCTTTGAACCTGCGCTGCTTTCTTTAACCCGCATGCTGGAAGTTTGCGGCAACTGAGCACGACTGTGAACGGACGAAGACATGTGACTGTTTTGATTCTCGGTTCGGGCATTGCGGGCTGTACCGCAGCCCTCACCCTGGCGGACGCCGGCTGCGACGTGCTGCTGCTCTGTGCCGGGGAAACCCTGCCAGACGGCAATTCGGATCTGGCCCAGGGCGGCATTGTCTACCGGGCGACCTCTACGGAACATGGCGACGCCCAGGCCCTTGCCAAGGACATCCTGACAGCGGGACACCACGTCAATTGCCTCCAGGCTGTACGGCATCTTTGCCGACGGGGGCCTGCCTGCGTGGAAAGCGTGCTCATTGACCACGCGGGAGTGCTCTTTGACCGCAACGCCGCTGGCGGCTTCAGCTTGACGCGCGAGGGCGGCCACAGCGCACCACGCATCGTGCATCGTGCGGATTTCACCGGCAGGACCATTATGGAAGGCCTTACAGCCACCGTATTGGCCCATCCACGCATTACATCCCTCGAGCGTCACGCGGCCATTGACCTTCTAACAAGTCACCACCACGCTAAGGGCTCCCGGTTTCGCTACGAGGTCGACAACCGCTGCCTTGGCGCTTATGTGCTCAACGAGAAAAACGGTGAGCTGGAAACAATTTTGGCGGATTATACCGTTCTTGCCACCGGCGGAGTGGGACAGGTTTTTCTGCACTCCACCAATGCGCCGGGTTGCGTGGGCGCGGGCATTTCCATGGCTTTTCGCTCCGGCGTAAGTCTGACCAATCTAGAATTCATGCAGTTTCATCCCACAGCTCTGTACGAGGAGCGCAGCCACCGCCGTCCCCTCATCACCGAAGCCATGCGGGGAGAAGGCGCGCGGCTTCTGGACGTAAACGGCAAGCCTTTCATGCTCCGGCATGACAGTCGGGGAGACTTGGCCCCGCGTGACATTGTGACCTTGGCCATGATGGAGGAATTGCTGCGTAGCTCCGCTCTTTCCCTTTTTCTGGACGCGACCACCATCCCCAAGGATTTGCCCGAATCTTTCCCCACTGTTTTCAAGACATGCTCCGAGGCGGGCATCGACATCCGCAAGGACCCCATACCAGTGGTCCCGGCCGCCCACTATTTTTGCGGCGGCGTCCTGGCCGACACGCGGGGGCGCACCTCCCTGCGCGGTCTTTACGCCGTCGGCGAATGCGCCTGCACTGGCCTGCACGGGGCAAACCGCCTAGCCAGCACCTCCCTGCTGGAAGGTCTTGTCTGGGGCGTTTCTTGCGGGCAGGATCTCGCCCGACGGCTCCAGCGCGAAAAACCGCTCCCGTCCGAACTGCGCGCCGCCGTCCCCGACTGGATGGACGAAGGCGACGACAGACGCGACGACCCGGCTCTCGTAGCCCAAGACTGGACAACCATACGCAACACCATGTGGAATTATGTAGGCATTTCGCGCTCCCGCGCCCGTTTGCGTCGCGCTTTTGAAGACATGCGCGACTTGGTGCGCCACATCCACGATTTTTACAGGCACACGCGCATCTCCAGGCAACTTGTGGACCTCTTTCACGGATCGCAGACCGCCTATGTCATCACTCAGGCGGCCATGCGTAATCCGCAGAGTGTCGGCTGCCACCACAGGACAGATTGATTTGCGCCAACATCCCGAAAAAATAAAATCATCGGAAAAAACAATGCCCGAAAAAATACACCTGCTCACCCCCGGCCCCACGCCTCTGCCCGAATGCGTGCGCCTAGCCCTTGCCAGAGACATGCTGCACCACCGCAAAAGTGAATTCATCGCCATCATGCACCGCATACAGGAAAACCTGCGCCTGCTCTTCGGCACGGTCGGGCCAGTACTGCCCCTTTCATGCTCCGGAACAGGGGCCATGACGGCAGCGGTGTACGGCCTTTTTCAGCCGGGGGAAAAGGTGCTGGTGGCTGAAGCCGGCAAATTCGGGCAGCGCTGGAGGCATATCGCCGCCGCGCGCGGGCTTGGGATAGTCACTCTTTACGCACCGTGGGGCGAGGCTGTTCCGGCGGAGGCCGTGAACAAAAAGCTCGACGACGATCCCTCCATCGCTGGCGTGTTGATGCAACTTTCCGAAACTTCCACCGGCGTGTTGCACCCTGCACGGGAAGTGGGCGCTGTCTGCCGCGAGCGGAAAGCGCTTTTCGTTGTGGACGGCATCTCGGCTGTGGGACTTTCCCCCTGCCCCATGGATGCCTGGGGCATTGACTGCCTACTCACCGGCTCTCAGAAGGGGCTCATGCTGCCACCAGGGCTAGCGTTGCTGGCTCTTTCCCCCCGCGCCTGGAAAAAGGCGGAGAATACCACGCCTGGTTGTTTTTACTTCAACCTCGTGAAGGAGCGGGACAACCTTGTCAAGGGGCAGACCAATTTTACCTCGCCCGTCAACCTGATTGTGGGTTTGGACGAAAGTCTGGCCTTTCTGCTGAAGGACGGCCTTGAAGCAGTATACAGAAAGCAGTGGGCGCTCACCATGCTCGCCCGCTCGGGCGTGAGCGCCATGGGCCTTGAACTCTTCGCCAAGGAAAATTTCGCCTGGGGCGTCACCAGCGTGTTGCTACCCAAGGGCCTGAACGGCGCGGCGGTGCTGCGTTGTGCGGCGGAAAAGTTCGGCGTGCTCATGGCTGGCGGGCAGGATCATTTGAAAGGGCGCCTGGTGCGCATTGGGCACATGGGGTATGTGGACTGGGTCGATGTAACTGCGGGGTTGTATGCTCTCAACCAGAGCATCAAGGAAGTCGGCGGTTTTTGCGGGGCGCGGGATTATCTGGAACAGGCGCTGGCCGCCTGGAGCGCAGCGTTGACTGTAGCCCCCGGCAAAGCGTTGCCGCTGACACACAGTTGAACTGGATTCCGAACAAGTAAAGACATTTGAAGTTGGAATGCACGGCCGATAAAGAAAAATCAACGGTATAATTCTTCCTTTCTATCAACTGAACAGCCTTTCTCCTTTTCCGGGTGACAGGCTGTTTGTTCAAGTTGTTCAAGGGATTCCCTGAGTTTTGTAAGCTCATAAGCAATTTTGTCTGTCATTTCCGCCTTTGCCCATACTCCCCTGAGTGAATGAGATTACATAATTTACGCATTCAACGTCTTGATGCCGTACCGCAGCTACAGACATGATCTGGAAGGAAGTGAATGTCCGACTCTGACAGTTCATCACGAAACTCCATTTCGACCTGGTGGTCAACCTTGTCTTTTACCAAGAAGATACACGCACACAAGGGAAGTAATCCCAGGGATAATGGCTGCCCCTTCTTCCTTCAAAAGGACGACGGCGAAAAGGAATGCCGGATTTCGGCGAGCGGTGGCGGGCTTGCCGGCTGCCGTGCGGCAAGTTCCCTGCCGGACCTGATGGGGACAATGGACGTGTCTGAACTAGTCAGAAAGTGTCTGGCTGTCGGGATTCCGATATTCATGGACAATTCCTTTCTGCGTCGTATTGAAATCAGGGATGCCATACATTTTGCCGGGACTATATAATATTGTTGAAATACTTGTGAAATATCAGTATATTCATATTCACTCGGGGCAAGCTCATCGGCCTGAAGAAAGCGAAGCGGAGAGGGAGTGATTGGTCTGACCAGTCAAAAAAAACGCTCCTATAGTTCTGAAGGCAGAACCATTCTATAGGGGAAAGTTCTACCAATCTAGTCTATCGTCAAACCCCATAAGAACTATAACACATTGTGACACTTAACTTTTATCGCAACGAACAATCTTGCCTGATGTCGTAAAATCTATAGACATACCGTAAAAAAGGCGGTATTTCTGACGGCATGTAGCATTTGTAAAATGCAATACCGTCATTGAAATACTTTACCCTGTAAGGCTTGGACAGCA
>JAITNF010000019.1 GCA_031290615.1 Desulfovibrio sp.
ATCCTTTCGCGTTTGAAGCTGTTATCGTATTAAATGCTTTTTTGGAGGTTCGGAATTATCCAATATGCTCGTATTTTTGTTTTTAGCTTACTCCACAGTTTTTCAACTGGATTCAAATCCGGACTGTAAGTGGGATACCACGTTCTGAAAATTTGCTTATATTAATACTATTTTTGGGCACAGAGAAACTGTGACCAGGCATTCTGTATCGCTATCTGGACGAATGGATGAAAGCGCAATTGCGGCAACTCAGGCTCCCGCGTCTCCTGTGAACGACTGGCTACAGGTCTACACGAAAAACGAGCTGAAAACTTGGGACAGGGAAAAAGTCGACAACGGCGTGCTGTCCGGCAAATTCTTTTTTGTCCGCAATGACGTGGGAGTGTATTTCGTCATCAAGGAAATCGGCTGGATGGTACTGTTGCCTGGGAGATCCCATCGGTCTTCACAAGCATACCGACAATGCGCCTACATCATCGTCTTCGGCGAAGGCGTGTTATTGATATCAACGGCAAGGAAACGAAAGTGTCCGGCGGTGACATAACCATCGCTAGGCCCGGTCAATCTTATTCGTTGAAGAACATGAGCAATGTCCGATGCTTTTCCTAGATATGGTGGCTAAGCGCTAGAGCGTGAAATTCTATGGAGTTTTCGTTTCCGATTCTAATTCTGAACGGCGAAAATTGTTCAAAATTGGCATGCTGTAGTTGTCAGTTTTTCTCCAGCCCCTTGCTTTTGCCGAAAATTACCAGTTCCATCCAGTCTAGGGCAAAGTCGAGGGCCGCTTCATCGCCGGCAAGACTTTCGTCCATGACGGCGGCGTTGTGCGCATCATCAATTTTCACCCGTTCAAAAATACGCATTTTCTTGATGAATTCGCGGAATTTGTCGAGCTGGAAAAAGCAGAGTTCAGCTGTGGCGGCAAGACACGCTTCAAGTGGTTTGCCAGTGGCCCGTACCATTGTTATAAGGCGCATATAGCGGTCGTTGACGGCGTTGTATACCGCAATTTGCTGGTCGTCGAACCACTGCGCTGGCACGCGGGCCGTGCCCTTGTCAAAGCCCTTGCAGTAGTCTTCACGCACAAGGAAAAAGCGCTCCGTCACGTTACCCCAGGTCCCCATGGATGCGCCACGGCCGAGAGGGTAACAGCGGCACGCGCCGGGGCGGTCTTCATACACCATGCAGCCGGCCGGGGCCACAAAGGGGCAGGGTGCGCCGGGGCACTCAAGCATGTTCAGCATGGGCAAGGGAAAACCCGTGTCCGGAAAAGAGCGCATGACGGCGAAGCGCCGCAAAAAATCCTCGCCGTTCATGCCGAGCTGACGGCATAGACGCAGCACGTCATAGGGCGTCAACGGCAGGGCAAGCTCTGCGCAGCAGCGGTTGAAGCAGGGTACGCTAGAATTGCAGTCAAAGCAGAATGATTCGTCCCTGCCGATTTCGAGCAGGTTTTCCAAAAATTCGCGACTGGCGTTGGTATCCACGGGATCTCCTGATGGTTGCATGTAATCAGATTACCTTGTTGATCCCGTATTCGATAATTCCCTCGGCCCCGGCCCCGCGCAACCGGGGGATCAGGTCGCGCACAACCTCGCTCTGTACTACGGTTTCCACCGAAAGCCACGCCGCGTCCCGCAGGGGGGCCACCGTGGGGGAATTGAGGGAGGGCAGCATCTGCAAAATGGCGCCGAGGCGCGCCGTCGGCGCGTTCATCTTGAGGGCCACAAGACTCTCGGCGCGTAACGCTCCCTGCAAAAGCAGGTTCATCTGTTCTATCTTGGCGCGTTTGTCGGGGTTCTGCCAAGCCGTTCTGTTGGCAATGATCACCGGAAAGGAGAGCATGACTTCGTCAATAATGCGCAGTCCGTGAGCGCGTATGGTGGAGCCTGTTTCCGTAACTTCCACAATGCCGTCGGCAAGACCTCCCACCACCTTGGCCTCGGTGGCGCCCCAAGAGTAAAAAACCTCGACCTCCACGCCCATACCCGCGAAATAGCGGCGCGACACGTCTTGCAGTTCCGTGGCAATGCGTCTGCCCGCCAGATCCGCCGGGGTTTTGTAGGGGGAATCGTCGGCCACGGCCAGCACCCAGCGGCAGGGTCTGTTGGATGACTTGGAATACACTATGTCCGCAACGTGCTCAACCTTGTCCCCGTGGCCGTGCTCGTTGAGCCAGTCCCACCCGGTGATGCCCACGTCCACGACGCCGGCGGACACATAGCCGCCGATTTCTTGGGCGCGGCAGAGGGAGAGGGAGATTTCCGCATCGTTGATGTCCGGAAAGTAATTGCGGCGGTGTTTGCGGATTTTCCATCCGGCGCGGGCGAACAGATCAATGGTGGCTTCTTCCAGGGAGCCTTTCGGCACGGCCAGTTTGATGATTGGGCTTGTGTCCATTATAGATTCCTTGTTGGTTATTTGCCGTAACCCTGTTGAGGGTCAAAAATTCGTGGCGTACAGATATGACAGGCATTGTTGCGCCATTCTCGGTAAAAACAGCTCCGTCTGCCCGTATGGCAGGCAGCGCCGCCCTTCTGTTCGACAAGAAGCAGAAGGGTGTCGTTGTCGCAATCAAGCCGAATGGAGCGCACAAGCTGCACATGGCCGGAACTTTCGCCCTTGTGCCAGAGTTTGCCGCGGCTGCGGCTCCAGTACCAGGCTTCGCCGCTCTCCACGGTTTTGCGCCAAGCTTCCTCATTCATGTAGGCGAGCATGAGCACTTCGCCGCTCGCCGCGTCCTGCGCGATGGCGGGGAGAAGGACCTTGCTGAAATCTGGGTGGAAATCTGGATCGTTATCGTGTGCCGGAGACGACATAGAATTCTCCTTATGAGAATGTTGCTTTAAGAATGTTTTTTGAAAAATATACCACTATCTCTAGCTGAAAATACAAAGATTATTGGTTAATTGACCTGTTATCGGTCAGGAAGCCGGGTATGCCAACAAAAACATTCTGTCCGTTCAGGAATTTCGGAAGCAAAAATCTGGCAAATTGTGAAGCTGGTTACTGTGGATTTGAACGCTCTGCAAATCGATTAACTCACCAACATACTTTTTACTTCCACTTGAAAGAATACGAATTTCGTTTTAACTACAGAGGAGAGGACATATACAAAATGGTCCTCAAAATGCCCTGGGAATATCCTCTCAGCCAGTCATGACACTATGTTATTTCTCGGCCGTCAGTTTTGCAAAACGTCGCATGTTCAGGTGGCACAGAGCCGCGCCCAGAGCGTCTGAAGCGTCCAATGGCATATCTCCCTTGATGTTGAGCAGGCGTTTGACCATAAAGGCCACCTGCTCTTTTTCCGCGCGACCTGTGCCCACCAAGGACTGTTTGACTAGAGTGGGCGCATAATCGCTGATGTCCAGACCCCACGCTGCGCACGCGGCCACGGCCACGCCCCGCGCCTGGCCTAGCTTGAGGGCGGAAAGAGCGTTTTTGGCGGTGAAAACCTGCTCCACCGCAGCTTCGTCCGGAGCATGGCGCGTAAGAATGAGGACAAGCTCATGGTAAATATACGCGAGTCTAGCGGAAAATGACTTCTCCCCGGACGCGGCGTGCACCACCCCGCATTCCAATAGCGTGAGACGACCGGATGTTTCCCGCACCACTCCCCAGCCCGTGCGTTGCGAGCCGGGATCAATGCCGATGACTGTCACAGCTTGCATATGTGGGATCAGTCTGCTGGTATGTCGTCGGGAAAATCCGCATTAGAATAAACATTTTGCACGTCGTCATTGTCGTCCATGGCGTCCAACAGGCGCAGAATTTTTTGCCACATGTCGGCATTCACGGGAACAAGATTCTGCGGAATTATGGCAAGTTCCGCCGACTGTATAACAATGCCCGCCTCCTCCAGTGCGTCGCGCACGACGGCAAAATCAGCCATGGTCGTGTGTACGGTCCATATCTCGTCCTCGGCCAGCACATCGTCGGCCCCGGCTTCCAGCGCCGCCTCCATGATTTTATCCTCGGCATAGGCGGCCTTTTCCACGCTGATCACGCCCTTGCGCTCAAACATCCAGCTTACGCTGCCATTCTCGCCCATGGAGCCGCCGTGCTTGGTAAAGAGGTGGCGCACTTCGGCCACTGTACGGTTTTTGTTGTCTGTGGCCACTTCCACCATTATCGCGATACCGCCGGGGCCGTAACCTTCGTAAAAGGCTTCAGTCAAATCACTGCCCGCGTCCTCGCCCGTGCCCTTGCGGATGGCTGCGTCAATTTTGTCCCTGGGAAGATTGACGGCCTTGGCCGCGGCTATGGCCGTCCGCAGACGGGGATTACCCGTCGGATCTCCGCCGCTTTTGGCGGCGATGATGATTTCCTTCGCCGTCTTGGTAAAAATCTTGCCCCGCTTGGCGTCCTGACGCCCCTTGCGATGCTGGATATTGGCCCATTTGCTGTGCCCGGACATAAGACCTCCAAAACTCGTGTGTACAACTACAGATTACTCCTGGAAAAAATCAAGACCCACAAAAAAAGTTTCCTTGCTCTCCGCGCGCGAACTCTTGGGTTTGAATATTTTGACCGTGTCAAAAGCCCGGCGCATGGGCGCGAGCAAATCCTGAATGTCCGGTCCCATAAAAATCTTGACGACAAAGGCTCCACCTTGTTTCAGACGCGTCGTCGCCAGGGAAAAGGCCTCCGTGGCCAGTTCTAGGGAGCGCGTTTGGTCTGTAAAGCGCGAACCCGTCGTACTTGGGGCCATGTCACTCATGATCAAGTCAAAAGGCCCCAGTTCCCTGAGACACGCCTCAAAGGCGGCGGAGCGGTTGAACACGTCCTCCCGCATGAAAATTACCTGCGGCGGAAAAGTCGTGCTAGTCGCCTGAATGTCACAGGCCAGCACAAGGCCTTTGTTCCCCACTTTTTCCGTAGCGCCGAGACTCCAGGAACCGGGGGCGGCGCCTAGGTCTAGAACCAGCATCCCCGGCCTCAGAAGGCGGAATTTCACGTCAAGTTCCTTGAGCTTGTATACGGAACGGGCCGGGTAGTGTTCTTCCTTGGCCTTGCGGAAATAGTGGTCACGGTATTCCTTCATTGTGTATAGGGGGCAGTGAATGCGGTAACAGTTTTATTTTTTGATTGCGCGAACTTCAAACAGACAGTATACACAATTTTATCGTGTAAGCCAAGCCAAAATCGTGCGGCAATCAAGGCGGACTCATCCGCCACGGTCGTTGGCGAATTTTTTAAAACGCCGATGTGAGTGTCCGGAGCAAAAACGCAGGTAGTGTAGTTTGAAATTGACTAACCCTGACCGTACGCCATCTTGATTCTATAATCATCAGCATCATGCCCAAAAAACAACAAAACCAATTGAATCAGTCAGCCAGGCATGTTGTCGGGCGGGCGACAGGGGAGAACTTAGAA
>JAITNF010000041.1 GCA_031290615.1 Desulfovibrio sp.
CAGATTTAAGGCAGTTTTGTAAACAGCTTTCAGCCATTGACTGAAACGCGCAAAAGCACCAGCCAGGGCGTTATACGGCGCTTTACCTTCCATCAAATACGCCTCAAAACCTCGCGCCAGCTTCTCGCGCTGCATCCTGTCCAAAGGCTGTCCCGGCCTCACGTTCAGCCAAGACCGTAGCGTCTGGTAATCTTGCGCCAGGGCTTCGTCAGCTATACCCAAGCGGACAGCCCGCTCCAGCTCCTCAAAAAAGACATGGCCGGTCTCATGCAGCAAGGTGGAGAGATTCGCATTTTCGAACAAGGTGATCAGATATTTTTCAGGATAGATGGTCGTGGAGCCGAGAATATTTTTGTCCCGCCTGTGATCCAATGTCAGATCGGGCTTGACGCCGAGATGTTTGCGGACTATATTCATTACGGAATCTCGACTTGCTCTGGTTAGTCCCTGCTCTTGAGCAGGCACACCTGTGGGGTCGAGATTTTCTATTTCCGTCATCTCATGTTCATAATATTTTCTTCCTTGTCTATCTTCCTGCACTACAAAGCCAACCGCAAACAGACTGTTGCTGTTGTTTATATTAAGCTTGGCTGCAAAAATATGGCGCTTTAACCCATTATCCAGTGTTCCAGTTTCAAGATAAATACCATTTTTAATAAGCTCAGGCAAAGCGGCAACGGCCTGTACTTTTCCACGTCCTGATCCGTGATAGATAATATCGCGCACACTTGATTTTGAAACGTGAATATTATTCCAGCCGGTATCATCATTGCTGTAATTTTTCAGCCAACCACGCTTCTCAAGCCAATCAATCAGCTTTTCCCGCAAGATAACATTATCTGGTATAGGATCATCTTTAGTGTAAATTTCTTCCCCAGTTACTTCCGCAACCGGCGTGACGGTGAACCTTTTCCGCTTACTCAAAGTAACAGAAGCAACTTCCGCATCACCAAACATCACAACGGCGTCAGATCGCAAATTCGGCGCTGTTACAACACGTTCCTCCGCCGTCAGTTTACCGCGCTCCTTTGTATCCTCAGCCTCAATTTCACCCGCCAGACGCTCATAGGCTTTAATACCCTCCCACTCCGCAGCCCAACGCGCCCGTTCGCGCTCGCGTTCCCAAAATTCCAATTTGCGCACATACTCTATGGCATCTTTGGAATATCGCCTCTGAAGCACTGAAAGACGCCGCTCTGTCCATGCTTCCCGCGCCTCCAATTCTTGCGGCATTTCCTCATAGGTATATTTGGCATATTCATTGTAAGCCATGTTATATTCACGGTTATATTTCCGCTTTTCATAAAGCTTGTCCCATTCATAAATCGGGGATTTCAAAGAACTGTAACCCGTTAGCGCCCTCGGTGAAGCTCCTTGGGCAAAACCCTCTTTACGCTGTATCGCGTGTTGTATTTCATGCAGCAAAACCAGATCGGGATTCGCATGAAGCCTGTCCAGAATAACAGTTCCCTCGCCCTCGCTTGCCCTCCAAGTTCCACCGTGGCCACTTGAAAGCTTTTCCGAATCATCCATATCCCGCACCGCTATTTCACGCAGAAAGGGATATGCTGCATACAAAGCAGGATTGTCATATATGTCCGGCAAAAAAATTCTCGCGCCCGGACGCTCACTGAACAACGCAAAATTAACGGCAAAACGGTTGTCCGGAATCTCATACCGCCACTTGCCGTCCATGCCCCGGAACCAGCCGGTTCGTTGCCGCACGGCCTCGTTGTCCGTTCCGCTTGCTGCCAGGGTTTGCGCTTCAAGAAGCTTGCCCCGAAGCACTGACGATTGTTGCGATTCTTCACCAGCAAACTGATAATAGGTGCGGATAATTTGAATGGTGTCAGGGTCAAAAAGAACCGCGCTAGGGCCGTCAATGCCGCCGTTATAAGCGATGCCCTTGATGCCGTATCTGTTGAGCAAATTGGAAGCTTTTTTCTCAGAGCCAAGCACGTTAGAAATCTCACGATAAACTTTGTACCCTGAGTCCAGCTTGTGCAAATGTAAATAGGCTTTTCCGCCACGCTCAAGAACAGGATTTTTATTTTCCTTGAAAAGTTTTTCCAAGGCCACTTTTACTTGCGATGGTTGTTTTGCAAACGGTAAATCCTCATGCAACAACACATCATCGTCAGGAATCTCGACCTCAAAAAGCTGACCTCCCACTTTCAGCTTCTCTAAAAATGCAAACCCTTCATTCACCCTGTCGTAATAGCGAGGATTGCTCTCTCTGCCGTCTTTCTCAGCTTCGATAACATCCGCTCTAAACCCTATCAGTGCATGTCTAAGACCCATTTGCAGCGCCGCATTATGGGCATTTTTCTCATTTTCACTCAAAACTCCACGGTCAATAGCGGAACCATCTTGATATACCGGAGCATGGCCTCCCCCCAGACTCGCCCTGTACCTGTCATCCGCATGATTCAAACGCTCCTGAATATTATCCAGGGTAGCCCGCAGGGCATACAATCCCCAGCCATGAATCTGAGCGCCTTCGCCGGAACCAATATAATCAAGGCTAAATTTGTCAAAACGATTGGGAGAACCGATTGCGCCGGGCTGGAAATAAATTTGCCCCTTTGAATCCTTGACACCAGAAAGCATTTCCCGTATGGTGATTTCAGTTAAAGAGGCACTGCGCTGTTTCGCCCCAGAGGCGGCACTAGTTGCCATAACCCTTGCGGCAGCGCGGTTCTCTTTAATTACATCGTACAATTCAACTCCTTCGATTTCCGCATTTTTACCCGTCATTTCATGCACAACCAAACGTAGCGTTGTTATTTTCTCGCTCCACAGCACAGGGGTATAAAAACGAATTGTTCTATTTACTCCGGTATGTTTTGGAGCTATATCTTCAATGCGCGTTGCCCCTGCCAGAACCTTTTCCAGATCAGCCAGCGCCGCTTTTCTGTCAGGATCATTCCGGCCTGTTTTTGCACTCGACCAGAACGGATGTTGCGGGTTAATGCTGGACAAACATATTTTCCATTTCCCGTCTATCCCCGTTTCTATTTCCAATGGAGCGCCTTTCCATTTATCTACAAATGCTTTTGCTTCCACAGCGGTCATTTTTACAAGCTTCGCATTAGACAAATCAACTATCTTAACTTTTTGATCAAAATCCACATCCGGATTCACAGGATGATACAGTGTACGAAAATCGTTCAGACCAAAAAGACTACGGTCATCTACGTCCAAAGAAATACGTTGTAAAATGTCCGCAGGACTGCCGTTCTGGAAGGTCAGACGCCGGGCATAGGAAGTCAGCAACTCCAACCAGTCCTCCACATATACCCCAAGGCCCCCAGCCTGCTCCACCGCCTCCCGGAGCGCGGAAGAACGGCGGATGCAGGTATACGCCTCCAAACGCAAACGGCCTTTTTCCTGCCTGATTTCAGCGGTTATAGTATTTTCATCAGGCATTTTGCCAATAATCCTACGCTGTTATACGTTTTACAAAGACATTTTAGCCGCTAAATTGGAAGAACAATCTAATCCGCCGAGGTTGCTAAAAGTCTCCGGCAAAGCCGAAATTAACGGGAACAACCCTGAGACCTGGGATCAGGAGCCTGTTCCTGTGCCAGCGAAGGCAATTTTAAGGTCAGATCGGACTTGACATTATACAATAACTCGCCTAATGTAATTTTTGAAACGCCCGCTGGGTGGACAACCGCATCCAATTCGGGTGACTTGTCCGCGAGACCGCGAGGCGTTTTACTTTTCAGTTTCAAGTCATAAAGTCTGTAAACACCTTCAAATTCAACATATCGCTTCCCCGAATACTCCTTTACCAACATATTTACGGCATAAATTGCATCATCATAAGCAAGCGGCCCATAAAAACGGTGGATATTTTTTACATCCTCTTGCCCTCTGGGATCAGCGCCGGATTTAACAAGAGCGGCAATTCGTACCAACTCCCTTATTTTACGAACAGCAGCGACATGCGCTGGCCCTCCTATACCACGCCTTGTGACACTACTAATAAGATGCCCAGCGTTTGTCGCAGAAAGATCAATATCAATCCCTGTAACATCATTGTGCAATGTCCCTTTTATTACGCCAATCAAGGCATTGCGCCCCTCCCTTTTCATGCTTTCCCAGACGGGAGCCGTCTCTTTCTCGGCTTCAACAACAGGAAGCAGTTGAGTAAGATCAACGCCAAGGTTTATAGAGGTCAAGGAACTATCATCCAAAGACACACGCCGCAAAATGTCCGCAGGGCTGCCGCTCTGGATGGTCAGACGCCGGGCATAAGAAACCAGCAACTCCAGCCAGTTCTCCACATATACCCCAAGGCCCCCAGCCTGCTCCACCGCCTCCCGCAACGCGGAAGAACGGCGGATGCAGGCATACGCCTCCAGGCGCAAACGGCCTTTTTCCTGCCTGATTTCAGCGGTTATAGTATTTTCATCAGGCATTTTGCCAATAATCCTACGCTGTTATACGTTTTACAAAGACATTTTAGCCGCTAAATTG
>JAITNF010000051.1 GCA_031290615.1 Desulfovibrio sp.
AAATCCACAAAGCCGTCATAACTTCTTCGGCGCAAACCGGCCATTACGTTTGCACAGGTCGAAAACAATGGCTTTGCCGGGAGCGCTCAAGCCTCTGACGCCTTTTACCCAGCGAGCGCTAAGTGGATTTCTTCGGTGAGGTCGGCGATGAGCGGAGCGTTCAAATTTCTGGTAAACAGCTTCACGGGTTGCCGGATTTTTGCTTCCGAAATTCCTGAACGGACAGAATATCTGTTTTTTGTTGGCATATCTCGCTTCCTGACCGATAACAGGTCAATTAACCAGACATGACCCAAAGAAAAATTATGTTTGGAAGGCCAAAGTACTGGCGCAGAATTGCTATGCGCTATGACCGATGCGCATATATCTTTACCTTTTTTTCCGCTATTTGCATTGCTGCCGGTATCATCTTTTATCTTAATTAATGAGTCCTGAACCTAGAACACTTTCAAGACGGGGAAGTCATGCCGATGACCCTTCCCCCGCGCCCTACCGTATAGGTAATACCATGCCACACAAGGTATTTCGCCGGAATGCTACGCGCATAAACATGGACAAACATGCCTGTGGCGCAGGCAAAGGCCCGCAGCCAAAGCAGCAGAGGCACCGTCGCGGACAAAAAGCCCCGCCAGACATTCAACAGAGCGGCAAGCAGGGCAAGATAGGCCATGGCGGCGCACACGGCAAAATCCGAAGCGACGTGTAGCACTGCGTAGCAGAGAGTGAAAGCGGCCCAGCAGAGGGGTATCGCCATGATGAGGCACAGCAGACCCAGTAAAATCCACTGTGACGGCACACAAAATTTGAGAAAAAGTACCTGCCTGTCCATCCAAGCCCGCCAGACGGGCAGACTGTGAGCGGCAGCGTCCGTGTCCAGCAGCGCGCCGGGGCACAGGCGCATATGGACGTTCAAGCCCGGCAGAATCCCGGCCAGAGAACAGTCGTCCACCACATTGGCGCTCCAGATCCCGGCAATGTCATGGCGCTGGAATGCGGAGCGGCGTATAGCCATGGCTCCGCCCCATGGTTGGGTTAAAGGAGCGAGTGCCTGCAAAAGCCGCATCAGGAGTACACAGAGGGTATAGGCAAGGGTGACCGGCCGCATGTCGCGGGGAATAACCTGATGGTAGCCGGTGGTAAAATCCGTCTCTCCCACGGCAATGGGGGAGACCAGGGCGCGGACGAAATCCGGTCGGGCCGGATGGGTGCTGTCACAGAAAACCAGAACTTCCGCTTCCTCGCCCATAGCTTTCACTCCGGCAAGACTGTTATGATTCTTCTGTCCGCAACCTTGGGCTCTGCCCGCCGTAACATGGCGTATGACGGGAAATTGCGCCCGCAGGCCGCGTATCAGAGATGCGGCATCTTCGTCCTCCGTGGCGGTGACGAAAACTGGCACAAAGTGGGGGTAGTCCTGACAGACGAGACTTTTCAGGGCGTTGGCCATGCACGGGTGCGAACCCGCCACAGGGACGACAAGGCCCACGGACGGGTGATCCGGCGGCCGGATCGCGGCATCCTTGGCGGCGCGACCGGGCAGGCTTCGTCCCGCGCACGCCAGCAGTAGCAGTAGCAGGCATTGGGCAATGGCCGCAAAAATACACAGCAACGTCACAGCGTGTTCCCACAGGCTCACGCCAACGTGTCCTGAAGGAACGCCATGCTTTTTTCATCCGTGAATTCAAAACGTAGGGGCGTGACAGTGATGTGGCCCTTGTTGAGCAGATCCTTGTCGGAACCGGAGTTTATGGTGCCCGGGGGGATGCCCCCTTCCAGCCACCAGTAGGGATTCCCGCGCGGATCCCGGCGTTCGGCGTAGACGTTTTTCCACACGGCGCTGGTCTGAGGACAGACTTTGATCTCCTTCGCCTGCGAAAGTGGGCCAGCCGGATAATTGACATTGATCACCCGGCGTTTGGGTAGGCTTGACCAGTCAAATCGGGGAGCAAGCTCCACAAGATGTCTGGCTTGGGGCAGCAGGTCAACGCCCGCCGTATGGTCATCGTGGGAGACGGCAATGGAGGGCAGCTCTTCCAGCGCGGCTTCGGTGGCGGCGGCCACGGTGCCGGAATACAGAATGTCCGGCCCCACATTGGCCCCGGCGTTGATACCCGAAATGACAATATCCGGCATTTGGGGCAGCAGGATGCCCAAAGCCAGCTTAACGCAGTCTGTAGGTGTGCCGAAAACCCCCAGCCCTCGGAAATCCGGCTCCACAATTTCCACAGCCCGCACAGGTTCAAAGAATGTGAGAGAATGTCCCACGCCGGACTGCTGGCACATGGGAGCCACCACATGCACCGTATGGCCAGCTTCACTCAGGGCCGCGTAGAGCGCACGAAGACCCCTAGCGTGGATGCCGTCGTCGTTGGTCACCAATACGTCCATTTGACAATACCTCGAAAAAAAGAGAAACTTAACTAAGAGACAGCGTTGCACAATGTCCACTTTAATGAAAACGGGCCTCGCGCCCACAGGATATATGGAAAAGGGTTGTTATGTCAAAGACATTACGCCGCGACTTGAGGCCACCGGTATCTTTGTTGTTAGTCAGGCAATTCAGGGTAGTGCGCGCAACGGGAATTACTGGCGGCTGACTCTCTGCGACGCCAGCGGCGCTCTGGAGGCCAAAATATGGTATCCCCTGAGTTCAGAATTTGCCGACATTCCGTCAGGCATCCTAGTTTCCGTCGAAGGCCGGGCCGAGACCTATCGCGGGCAGATTCAGCTTAACGTCACAGGCATGCGTCTGCTTGACGCGGTGGAGAGTTCCGCTGTGGATCAGATGACGCTGCTGCCGCGCAGTCCATACGATCCGGATGCCATGCTGGAAGAACTTTTAGATCTGGCCGCCGAGGAATTTACGCACCTCCCTTGGCGCAAACTGATTTTTTCCGTCCTGGAAAATCGGGAAATACGCGCGGACTTCCGCATCTGGCCGGCGGCCAAAAACGTGCACCACGCTTACGCTGGCGGTCTGCTGGAGCACACCTTGGGAGTGTTCGGCTTGTGCCAGCACATGGCGGACCATTATCCGGAACTGGATCGCCAAACCCTGCTCGCGGGAGCGCTTTTCCACGACATCGGCAAAATCCGGGAATTTTCTGGCGGTATCGCCAACGATTACACCACCGAAGGCCGTTTGCTCGGCCATCTGGAACTGGGGCTGGAACTGTTGACACCTCGGCTCGCGACTTCGGGCCTGGAAGAACATCTCGGACGTCATTTGAAGCATCTTGTTCTGAGCCATCACGGCGAGCCGGAATTCGGCACGGCGCGTCTGCCCCAGACTGCGGAAGCCTTTGCTCTACACTACGCCGACAACATGGATGCCAAAATGGCCCAATGCCTCAATCTCTCCGGCCAGCTTTCCGGCAACGGGCAGGAGTGGACTCCCTGGCAGCAGACATTGGGGAGGCAGATGCACAGGCCGGGGCATACGCCGAAACAGATGCAAGAACAGTACGAAACGTCGGGGCACGACGGAGTTTCCGAGCTGGACGAAACCCTGCGGCAGGCGGCGAAGCCGCTTGATCCCGAAACTGTGCAGGCCGACGATCCCGCCAAAAAGACGCCGAAAGAGGGATTATTGTCGCTTTTTTAATGCGGCCGCATTCTGCCGGGACAGATCATGTTGAGTGGAGTTGCGACATTCATTGGTCATGTCCTAACATTTGCAGAGAGTGTTTACCTGTAAATTGATCATAAACGAACTAAAAATATTAACACAAAATGATGTTATGGTTCTCTCATCAACAGGGAGGAATTATGACAGATTGCCCAGGATGTCATTCCACAGAAATGGTAAAAAACGGGAATCAATAATTTTGTTCAGTCAAATTTCCTGCCGAGCTAAATAAAAATTTGTTCCGATTCCGGCGCATGTTGTTTTTGAAACATTCTGTTTGGTACGCAAGGCATGCGCTGGCTCTTTTGTCCGCCCGGCGAGCCGTTCCCCATTCCCCATTTTTTGACACGGGCGGTAACTCAGCCACGTTTTTGGTTGTTTCTAAGCGGCAAAAACGACTTTGAAGGGGAATCGCATTTATGGAAGAACTGGCTTTGGGCACAAACAATGTATGTCCGCCTGCGGCACAACCTTTTCCATCCTGTGCTGGGCGAGTACGCTGGTAGCAGAGAAGTGCTTTTGGTCAACCCGGAAGTTCTGGCAAAACAGCATTTTGGCCTTGCCCGTTGCCGCCGTTCAGACCTTTTCCCGTTTGCTCCTAGTCTTGTATTTTTGCTGGGCATGGGTCTTGTCTGGGGCAGCGGCACTGCAAAGTGCTTTCAATCTGGCCTCCAATGTGGCAATTATAGACGGTCTCGCCGGTTTTCTCCTGAGCGACAGAGTGGTTTTCACCTCGGGATTGCCCATGGCTATTGACAACATAGCGGGTAATATTCTTGGAAGTCGCATAGCTATTGCCCGTTGGCCTGAACTGGGAATGCTACTGATTTCTCTCTACCTGTTGCTGATCACTCTTGTAGCGCGTTATTATTTTTGAGAACCGCTGGTGAAAATTTCCCTCACGCGCGGCATATTTAGGGTGGAAGAGCTTTCCCTGCGGCCGTCCATCCTCGACATCGATAGTGAAAAGGCTACCGTCAATTACGAAGAAGGGGGATGGAATCATTCTCGTCAAGCATTCGCTCATAGTTCCGAACTGCACCGATCCCTGCCCGGCAGACAAATTCGCGCAATGCGCAGGCCCCCTTGAGACAGGAAACACAGATATTTGACCACAATGCCGGGAGCTTCGTCAAACAGGGATGCGGACAATATCAATATCCCAATCCTTCCCGCAAGCTGGCACTGAGAGAGTGCAGCAAATTTATCCACAATAGATCAGGTCAAAAGTCAAATCTTCCGGGAGACATTGCGGCGCATAGCCGACATGACAATGCCCGTCGGGCAGCAGGAGTGCGAGCCAGCGTATGGGAGTTCCCGCTATTTCCGTACAGTGGCTCCAAATCTTGCTGTTCGGCGAGGATAAGCTTTATAGCCGAAGCCAACGCCGACAGACAGTACATAGGGTGGCCGAGAGTCTGTCCCTGTAGCGAGAGCGCTGATCCGGCATGTAGACGCAGTAGTGCTCAGGATCGCCGTAATATCCGCAGGGCAGGAGGTGGCCGATGGCCTCAGGGAGGACGCTTAGTCCAGAAAGAGCCCCTAGGCTAGCTACCGGATCAACATGCCGATTCTGTCTAAGCGTATGTCGCTGATGCCCTCCCAGGACCAGTAAATGCGCCAAGCCTTGGCCAGGATGGAATTGCGGTCCACAAATCCCCAGAAGCGGGAATCCAGGGAATTGTCACGGTTATCGCCCATGACAAAGTATTTGCCCTCAGGCACGGTGACAGGGCCAAAATTATCCCGCACCGGCTCCATCTGGCTGGGATTGGTAAAGCGGACATAGTTTTCTCTGACGGGCTGCCCGTTGCGGTAGAGCTGCTTGTTACACACGGCGACGACGTCCCCGGGCACACCGACGACGCGCTTGATGTAGTCCACACTGGGATCGTTGGGATATTTAAAAATGATGATATCGCCCCTGACCGGTTCCTCTCCCTGGTATATCCGAAGATTGGTAAAGGGGAGGCGGATGCCGTAGGCGCATTTGCTTGCCAGCAGATGATCGCCCGCGAGCAGAGTGGACACCATGGATTCCGAGGGAATCCTGAACGCCTGCACCAGAAAGGAGCGGATGAAAAGCGCTAGCAGAAGCGCCAGAAACAGGGCTTCGGCATATTCACGCCAGACGGATTTCTTTTTTTCCCCGGAAAGGTTGAGTGACATGATTGTTCCTTGTTAATTTGCCTGTATTTATTTGCTGCCAGCGCCTGCCGCTGTACCTTCGACATCCATGGCGTATCCGTCCGGAGCCAGAGCAATGACAAGGAACAGAAGGCAGACGCCAAAATTTTTCACGAGCGTTTAAGCACGAGGTTGTTCTTGTGATATTCTGGCATTGAGGGGCACGTCGCTGGTAATCCACATGTTGCCGCCCACCACAGCGCCGCGTCCGATGGTGATTCTGCCGAGGAGAGTGGCTCCGGCATACACGGTGACATTATCTTCCAGTATCGGGTGACGCGGTATGCCCTTGATGAGGCTGCCATCGGAACTTTTGAGAAAGGAAAGCGCCCCCAGTGTCACCCCCTGGTAGAGGCGGCAGTTGCGTCCGATAATACTGGTCTCTCCGATGACGACGCCTGTACCGTGATCCATGAAGAACTCCTCTCCTATGTCGGCGCCGGGGTGTATGTCAATGCCGGTATGCGCGTGGGCCATCTCGGAAATCATGCGCGGTATCACGGGCACGCCAAGCTTGTACAGCTCATGGGCGATGCGGTGGTGCAACATGGCCCGCAGGGAGGGATAGCAAAAAATAGCTTCTCCAGGGCTTTGGGCGGCTGGATCTCCCTCGTAGGCGGCCTTGGCGTCGCCCGCCAGAAGACGGCGTATTTCCGGCAATGCGTCTATAAACGCGAGGGCCGCATTCTTGCTTTGGGAATCCCGCGGCGGGCAGACGGCGTGCTGTTTTTCACAGGTGAAGCAAAACCCCCGTAAAATCTGCTCGCTCATCTTGTGGTAGATGGAATCCAGATTGGCCGCCAGATGGTAGCGCAGGGAATCCAGCCGCACCTGCGTCTGGCCGAAATAACCGGGAAAAATGGCCGCGGCCAGACTGCTCATGATTTCCCTAATGTCTTCAATAGAGGGCATGGCCGCGCCCTCGGCCGAATTGTGCCAGACGGCGCTGAGGGAATCTGGGTGGCAGAGGCGCTTCACCGCCTTGTCAAGGCGCGGCAGTTCTGCTGGCAACGTATCATCGAATTTTTTCATGATAGGAGAGTATATACCTAGGAGCCGCAGTACGCAACGAGTTTTCAGGGTTCTGACAAGGCAGACGCATGAAGTCTGTAATAGCCTGAAATACCCACATAATTTTTTTGATAATGTAATTTAATAATGCCCTGTTATTCCACAGCGACACGCTGTCAAATGATTCAGCCGAAGAATTCTAGAATATACTTGATGGCGGTTCCCACAGTGACAGAGCCGATCATCCACTTGATTGCCGTTGCCGGAACAAACTTCTGGCAGTGCGCCCCCAAGTTCATGCCAGCCATGCCGCCGACACCGAAGAGCAGACCGAGCGTCCAGTCGGGCGCCACGCATTGTTCCGGAAAAAACGGAGCGAGCATTATGTAAAAGATCACGCCGGCTATGGAAGTCAGAAAGGTGCCCATGAGCGTGGCTCCGCTGATGGTATGCACGGGCAGGCGGAACAAGGACATTAAAAAGGGCGCGATAATGGCCCCGCCACCGATACCGTAGATGCCGCCTACAATGCCCGTAATGAAACTCAGTAGGAATACTCCGGAGACCGGCGCCCTGTAACTCTCCCCATGAAACGTATACCTGATGTTTTTGAGTGATAATTCCTGAATCTCTATCGTAAAATCCGGCCCGGGCGCTGAGTTGACAATGCCGCGCAGCTCCGAAGCGCCAGGCTTTGAGGATTTTTTTGTGAGCAGGTCGCGGACAAGACACCCGCCAATGTACAACAGGATAACAGCGGAAAAGAGTTTGAAGGGGCGGGCCGGTAGCCAGACCACGTGTGTGTAGGCGCCGATAAAGACCCCCGGCAGCGTTCCGGCGGCTACGACGACGGCTAGGGGCCAGACCATCCGCTTTTCCCTGATGTAACCACAAATACCCGCCGGAATGGCGACCACGTTGAAAAACTGGTTTGTGGCGCTCACGGAAGGGTGGGTATAACCGAGCACGGACATTTGAAAGGGAAGCAGGAGAAACGCGCCGGAAATCCCTCCCATGGAAGTGAAAAATGAAACACCGAAAGCCACGAGCGGCGGAATCATGGGATAGACTTCAACGCCGGAAACGGGGAAGAACATACGCAACTCCACAGACACGATTATTATTCTTTCCATGTCATATAATAGACTCGTATCACCGTGTCAATAAAAATTACGTATCCTGAAAATTTGTGTCGCTATTTCGCCGCACGGCTGTACGCGTCCCTGTCGCAAACTTTGTTTGCGCTGGCTATCGGGGGACATTTCTGTTAAAATCTCCGAAGTGCAAGGGAAGAACACATCTGAAAATTTTGTGGAATGGGGCGGGACACATTTTTTATTTGGGAATGGAATGACGCATGAGCCGGGATAACCTGACATTTCGGGCACAGGACGAAGAAATTCTGGATTCGGCGCAGCTTGACGCGCTGGAGCGCTGTTTCCGGAGCTGGGCCAGGGAGACAGTGTCTTGGGCTAGCCGGATTTCTCGGCTCCGAATTCTGCTTGTTTTTCTCCTGATTCGCTATACCGGCGCCAAGCTGAAAGAAGTGCTTTCTCTCAATCCGCCGCTGGACATAGACGCGAATGCCCGCACTGTTACCTACAGGTCTGGAGAAAACGGACAGTTACGCCGCCAGACTGCCGTTTCGCAACGGATGGCCGGAGAAATTGAGGAACTGTTGCAAACAGTGCGGGGCGAACCGGACCGTTTTTTCGCCGTTGACCCTGCCTACGTCAGAAAAAAATTCTATGAGCGGGCCGAACAATGCGGTTTCTGCAAAAAATCCGGTGGGCCAGAGATGCTCCGTAAGGCTAGAGCCGTCGAGATGCTGCACAATGTTCCTGTCCCCGCGGTGCAGCATCTGCTGGGCCATTCCTCGCCAAACCAGACGACCTCGTATGTGTCGTTCTCACGGGAGGACATGCGCGAGGCCACCCGCCTATACATGGAGATGGAGTCGGGATGCCACACCAGCGCCAGGAACAGCTTTTGCGGCAAGGTGATTTCCCTGGCGGTCAATGAGATCCAGACGCTTGTGGAGCTGTTGACCCCGGCGGGCGACAGAATTTTTTCAATCATCACAAATTCCAGTTCGGAGCGCCTCGACCTAGAGCTTGGGACACTCGCCGTCGCCGAGGTCAAATCCACCTGGCTCGGTCTGGAGCGGTGCGACAGGCCCGGTGTAAGCAGTGCCGAAAACCAGCTTGAGGGTGTCGCGACAAAGGTTATCTCCGGCGGCATTACTGTGGAGTGTGTGGTGACGCTCAAGGACGGCACGGAATTATGCTCGCTGCTTACCGCCGGGGGATTCAGCCGGCTGGGGATCGGCGCCGGAGACCAGGTCAGGGTGCTTTTTGGAGCCTGCGCGGTCATCCTGCGTGCCGACTAGAATGTATTCTTTTCTTGTCTGCTTCTTGCCAAGGGGGCCGCACGTACATATAAAACAATTTCGACGGTGGCGGATGAATGATCAGGTAGAGGCGGCGGTGGGCATTGTGTGGAGCGTCGGGCGTTTTCTTGCGTCAAAACGTCCTGCCACCGGCTACTGGGAATTTTCAGGCGGCAAAATTGAAGCCGGGGCAGAGCCACACGCGGCTCTGCCCCGCGAATTGCGTGTGGAACTCGGCATTCATGTGCGGGAAGCCGTATTATGATTTTGCACTGGGTCAACGTTGCGGAAGCCGGCGGTATGGATTTTCGCCCGCAGATGTCGTGGTGTTGAAAGAACTTCCGGCCGCAGCTAAGGTTCATCCGCTGTCAGCGGATGCGTATGGCATGCCGGGATGTAGATAAACTGATTGCGGACAAGGGATATAGTGGCTGAGGTACTTGTGGAACGATCCCGGATAGGTGGGTGGTGATTTCGTTCAGGAAAACCGCAAGAACCAACGCGGAGATGACAAATATCTCTGCCGTCTCGGGTAGTTGGCTGAAAATGTTTTTCTCCGTTTGAAGCGGTAGCGCGACATTGCCCCGGGATATGCCAAAATACCGTATCGTTCCTGGCGGCCGGCGTGTACAAGATGCGTTGAACTTTGGGCAAACATCTGTTGACGACACTATCTAAACATTCTAAACATTTTGCAAAAATTTATCCCCCTAGGTAAGCGGCCTTGATTTCCGGCTTTTGCAGCAATTCTTCGGCTGGCCCTTCGGCAATAATTTCGCCGGTGTCCAGTACATAACCCCTGTCCGCCACCTGGAGGGCCAGTCGGGCGTTCTGCTCCACCACAATAATGGTCAGCCCGTCGGCGTTGAGCCGCTTCAATGTGCGGAACATATCGTACATGATTAGCGGGGCCAGCCCCATGGAAGGCTCATCCAGAAGCAGCACAGAGCATTTTGTCATGAGCGCCCGGCCCACGGAGAGCATTTGCTGTTCGCCGCCGGAAAGGGTGTCGCTTCGCTGGCGCGCCCGCTCCGCGAGACGGGGAAACATGTCGAAAATATAGTGGATTTCCTTATCCACATTTTCATTTTTCCGCGTCCAGGAGGCCAAAAGGAGATTTTCCATGACCGTGAGATTGCCGAAAATATGCCGCCCCTCCGGCACAAGGGTCATTTTAATGTCGGAAACAATGCGGTGGGCAGCCATTCCCAAGATGGATACGCCGTCAAATTCCATGTCGCCGGCCGTGACGGTGGGAGATTCCGGCGGAGTGAGGCGCATCAGCGCCTTGAGCGTGGTTGATTTGCCGGCGCCGTTGGTGCCGATGAGCGTGACGATTTCCCCTTTTTCCACATGAAAGGAAATGCCGTGCAGCGCCTTAATTTTTCCGTATGCTGCTTTCAGATTGCTTACACGTATCATTAAAGTGTTTCGTCTCCCAAATAGGCCTTGATGACATCGGGATTTTCCCGAATTTCCTCCGGCGTTCCCCAAGCGATGGAGCAGCCGAAATTCATGACGACAAGCCGTTGGCACAAGGACATGACAACCTTCATCTGGTGCTCTATCATCCAGATGGAGATCTTGCATTCGTCATAAATCCAGCGAATATGGCGGACAAGGCCATCCACGTCGGTGGAATTCAGGCCGGCCGCCGGCTCGTCAAGCAGGAGTAGTTTGGGATTTACGGCAAGGGCGCGCGCCAGTTCCACCCTGCGCTGCAGGCCGTATGGCAGATTTTTGGGGAGCTCCTCGGCGTATTCCGACAGTTCCACCATTTCCAGCACATCACGCGCTTTTGTTTCCACAGCCTTTTCCGCCTGTCTGTAGCGATTTAACCGCAGAACTGCGCTCCAAAAACCGTAGTTGAGCCACGAATAGCGGGCCAGCCGTATATTGTCCAACACCGTCAGGTCATTCCACAAGCGGATGTTCTGAAAGGTGCGGGCTATGCCCATGGCCGTCACTTGATAGGGCTTGAGGCCGTTGATGCGATCTCCGCCAAAAACAATATCGCCTTCCGTCGGTTTGTAAAAGCCGGAAACAATATTGAAAACAGTTGTTTTGCCGGCTCCGTTGGGGCCGATCAGGCCCACAAGTTCATGATCCTCTAGTTGAAAGGAAAAATTTGAGATAGCCTGAAGACCGCCGAAGCGTTGCGTCAGACCGGTGATTTCAAGAAGCGGCACAACTTTCTCCCCACAATATCCTATCTGAAGGTTATCCAGCGCTTCAGACGCGGAAAAACATGGGTCAGTTCCCTGTTTCCTAAAAAGCCCTCCGGCCGGAACTGCATGAGCAGAATCAGAATGAGAGGGATAATAACCCATTTCCAGACCTGACTCAATTCATAGCTTGCGGGCAGCAGATTCGCGGCGTGGAGGACGTCGTTGAGCCAGGGGATGATGAAGCGCAGCCCTTCTATAAGCAAAGTAAAGGCAATGGCCGCCAGCAGGACGCCGGATATGGAACCCATGCCGCCGAGGTACACCATGACTAGACCCTCGGTGGACTTGAGTATGTTGAAGGACTGGGCGTTCACATAGCCGTAGACATGCGCGTACAGGGCGCCGGCAAGCCCAGCCAGACCGGAGGAAACCATGAAGGCCATAATTTTGACGCGGTTAGTGTTCACGCCCATGATTTCCGCCGCGACTTCATTTTGGCAGACGGCGGAAATACCCTTGCCATAGGTGCTTGTCATCAGGCGGTAGAGCGCCATGACGCAGACAAAAAGGCCAATGATGGTCCAGATGAGCATCCAAGGCAGATCCGCCGCGTCTGACATGGAATTGACGACTCTCTTCATGCCGGAGAAGCCGCGCGGGCCACCGATGGCGTCAATGTTTTCCACAATGGAAATAATAATGTAGTTGGCGGCAATGGTGATGATGGCCAGATAGTCGTCCCGCGTGTGGAAGGAAGGTAGGGCCACAATTAGACCGAACAGGGCGGCGGCGAAGGACGCCCCGACGAGCACGAGCGGAAAAAGAAAATGCGCTAGTTCCGGCGCGAAGAGAGCCGGGCCGAACAATTTGCTGTTGGTGAAAAAAGCCACGGAAAGCAGGGAACCCACATAGGCACCCACGCACATGAAGCCGCCGTGTCCGCAGGAAAATTCGCCCATATGACCATTCACCAGATTTAGACTGACGGCGAAAATACAGTTGATGCCCATGAAGGTGATGACGGTCAGCACATACTTGTCCAGTATGCCGGCCTGAGCGAGGGCCACCAGCACAATGGCGGCGGTGCCGAAGAGAATATTGATGGCGTAACGCTGCATGAATGCTTCCTGTTTTTGGTGGTCGTCAGATTTTGTTGGTCAGAGGTTTACCGAAAATTCCGGTCGGTCGCTGCCACAGAATGAGTAGGAGGATGGAAAATGCGAAAAGATCGCGAAACGTGGACGGCAGGAAAGCGGCCACCATAATTTCTACAAAGGCTAGCAGAAATCCCCCGACAAAAGCCCCGCGGATATCGCCAATCCCGCCAACCACGGCGGCGATGAAGGCTTTCCAGCCTGTCATGACGCCCATGTACGGCTCCAGCACCGGGTAGGACATGGCAAAAAGCATACCGCCGAGTCCGGCCACTCCCGAACCCAGTATGAAGGTGAATACAATCACGCTGTCCAGCGGTATGCCCATCAGTGGCAGGGCGAATTTGTCCCAGGAAACGGCGCGCATGGCCATGCCGAAACGCGTTTTTGTCACGATAAAGTGCAACCCTGAAAAAACAAGCATGGCCGCCAGGATAACCCAAAGCTTCAGATTGGTGACGGTAATGCCACCCAGAAAATAGACGCTCCTGTCCAGCAGCACGGGGAGAGTTTTGCGGCTCGCGCCGAGCAGGGCGAGGTTGCCGTTTTCCAGAACAAGTCCGCACATGAGGGCTGTGATGACCACATATAGCCTGTGGGCACCCTTGCGCATCAGTGGCCGGTAAGCGATTCTTTCCAGCGTAACGCCCACTAGGGACGTGAGAATTATGGTCAGCGGAATGGTCAGGGCTAGGGTGAACTCACGGGAAAAATTGAACAGACCATCAGGCGCCATAAAAGCTGTAGAAAGAAAAAAGGCAATATACGCGCCCACCATGAAAATATCGCCGTGGGCGAAGTTGATCAGGCGCAGGACGCCGTACACAAGCGTGTAGCCGAGGGCAATAAGGGCATAGAAGCTGCCCCATTGCAAGGCGTTGACGCACTGTTGCAAAAAGAGTTCCATGAACGGTTCTCCGTGTCGATTCCTCTGTTTCTGCCGCCGCCCGAGCGCAAACCGCTCCGGGCGGCGACGCGAAAAAATAGGTTACTTCGGGCAGACGGATTCCTTGAAGGTGAAATCTCCCTTGTCGTCAATAGCCACAATGACAGCGCACTTGATGGGATCTCCCTCGGCGTCGAAGCTCATGGCGCCGGTAATGCCGTTGAATGCTTTCACGGAAGCCAAGTTGTCCCGGATCAGCTTGCGCATTTTACGGACGTCCTTTTCCAGATTGCCGACCTTTTGTATGGCCTCCATGACCAGATCGACGGCATCCCAGGTAAGGGCGGCCACGTCGTCCGGCACATAGCCGTATTTTTTGTTGTACTTGTCAATAAATTCCCTAGTCGCGCCTGTCGCGCCTGCCGCCGCGTAGTGGGTGGAGAAGAACTGTCCCTTGCAGGCGTCGCCGCACAGTTTCATCAATTCTGCCGATCCCCAGGCATCCGACCCCATGAATGGTCCCTTGTAACTGAGTTCACGCGCCTGCCGCACAATGGGCGCGGCAAAGCTGTAGTTCTGCGGCAGGAAAATGAAATCCGGCTTCGCGGCGATGATTTTTGTCAATTGAGCGGAAAAATCAGAATCTTTCGGGCCGTGGGATTCAAAGGCCACCACAGATCCCTTGCCCTGAAGCTTTTCCCAGATATCCTTGAAGTTATCGGCTAGACCTTTGGAGTAATCGTTGGAAATTTCAAAAAGCACGGCGGCTTTTTGGGCCTTGAACTCTTTTGCGGCAAAATCCGCCACCACTGGGGCCTGGAATGGATCAAGAAAAGCCACGCGGAACACCCAAGGACGATCCCTAGTGGCATCCGGATTTGTGGACCAAGGAGTGATCAAGGGCGTTTCGTTGTCGTTGGCCACAGCGCCGGCCGGAACTGCCTGACGGGAAGACTGGGGACCGATGATCGCCAGCACTTCGTCGCGGTCAATGAGCTTGAGGGTGACGTTGACGGCTGTTTCGGATTTGGCCTCATTGTCCTCGAAAATAAATTCCAGCGGATATTTTGTCCCTCCAACTTCAAGGCCGCCCTTAGCGTTAATCTCGTCCTTGTAGAGTACGGCCGCGAGTTTAGTGGATTCCCCGACCTTGGGGATTTCGCCTGTCAGCGGAATGGGGAAACCGATTTTGACTGTCTGCCCAGCCAAGACGCCTCCAGCCATAAGCAGTGTCGCCACACAGGCCAATACAAGCGCGTGCGTGTGTTTCAGCATGATTGCTCCTTTTTCAGCACAGGGTTAGTTTACAAAAATGGTGGTCGACAGGTCGTCTCCCATATGTATACGTCCGTGGTGTTGTCCAGGTTGGCGTCGTCAAAGGTAAGGTAGCGTCGGAGACGCCGTCGCAGCACGTCACTGAGTATGCGAGAAGGCCGTGGATTTGAGGCTCGCCGGGAGGACGCATCAAAAATCACTCCACTCGTTAGTCCCGCGCTGCTGAAGTCCGCCGATTCTGCCGTAAGGTTGGAGGCATTGATTCGGTGTCTTAAGATCCACAGACTTACCGACAATACAACATCACTATATCCCTACTATATTCCTTATGCGCACTTCTTTCAAGACATAGTTTCCATGCATTCGTAAAAAACAACGACAATCACACCACATTTATTTATATTTTTTCGCAAAACCGCTTCTTGTGCCAAGTCCAGGCCGTGCCGACAATGTCCTCAAGGCGCGGCATGGCAGGACGCCATCCAAGCACACGCGCCGCCTTCTCCGCGTTGCCGACTAGCACTGGGGGGTCACCAGCACGGCGCTGGCTTTCCACAACCGCGATCTCCTGTCCGCTGACCTTGCGAGCGCAGTCAATCACTTCCTTCACCGAATAGCCTTGGCCGTTGCCGAGGTTGAAACTCTCGCTCTCGCCGCCGTCAAACAGGTATTCAAGGGCGAGCAGATGAGCCTCGGCCAAATCGTCTACATGAATATAGTCGCGGATGCAGGTACCATCCGGCGTGTCATAGTCTGTGCCGAAAATGGACACATGGGGCCTGCGCCCCGCCGTAGCGTCCAGCACTAAGGGAATTAGATGCGTTTCCGGATTGTGGTCTTCGCCGATGCGAGCCTGCGTATCGGCCCCAGCCGCGTTGAAGTAGCGCAGGTTCACATGGCGCAGATCGAAGGCGGTCGCGTAGTCGGCTAGCACATTTTCCACCATCAACTTGCTCTTGCCGTAGGGATTGACCGGCGTCTGGGGGTACTCTTCGTCAATAAGGAACTGGCGGGGAACTCCATAGGTGGCGCAGGTGGAGGAAAAAATGAAATTGCGGCAGCCAACCTCGCGCATGACGCGCAGTATGTTTAGCGTTGTTGCCACGTTGTTCAGGTAATATTTTTCGGGATCGGTGACAGATTCACCCACATAAGTGCAGGCCGCGAAGTGCATGACGGCATCCGGCTGAAAATGGCGGAAGGCCAGATGAAGCTGCCCGGCGTCCGCAATGTCCCCCAGCACAAAGTCTCCCCACTGCACTGCGTTTTTGTGGCCGTACACCAGGTTGTCGTACACCACGGTGCTGTAGCCCCGCTCGTGGGCCGCCAGATTCATGTGGCTGCCTATATATCCGGCCCCGCCGGCAATCAGTATGGTCTTTTTGGTCATGTCCATTCTCCTCTTGATCAAAAACAGTCTGAAGATCGCTAGCTGTGGCAAACATGTCCTTCAAAAATTTCACCACAGGCAAATCCTCCGAAAGAAGGATTTGCCTGTGGTGCTTATAGGGCAGACCGCTGAAAAACGCAAATGGGCTTCATGTCAAGCAGGAAAAGAAAAGAAGCAAAAATCCGGCAAATCGTGAAGCTGCTTACCAGAGATTTGAACGCTCCGCTCATCGCCGACCTCACCGAAGTAAACCACAATACCGTCAATAGATATCTTGCTCCATCCGTGAA
>JAITNF010000052.1 GCA_031290615.1 Desulfovibrio sp.
TTCACGGATGGAGCAAGATATCTATTGACGGTATTGTGGTTTACTTCGGTGAGGTCGGCGATGAGCGGAGCGTTCAAATCTCTGGTAAGCAGCTTCACGATTTGCCGGATTTTTGCTTCCGGAATTCCTGAACGGACAGAATATCTGTTTTTTGTTGGCATAGCTTCCTGACTGAAAGGCTTCTGCCGGGAAAGCGGTTGGTAAATTACGCAACTGTGCGTTAGTTTTCAAAAATTCTGACTATTTCATGTAGGGTATATTCTGAACGATACTAGTCTCCTAGTGCAAAAGTGTGATGCCCATGTTGCCGGTTCGATGAACTTGTTCCAGTTGACGGGCGTTCCCAGAGGAGGCCTATTGGGCCACATAGTCCGCGATGTGATCTGAAGCGGAGTCGTCGCTGGACAATACACCAGAGCAACGCCTTTTTGTCGCAAGACAGAGTCAAGAAATGTGAAAAGGCATTGCAGGTGGGGATACACACATTGAACTGCGGCATCAGCCCTCCCCCGGCAGACCGCGATCGCGATGCGTCCTGTGAACATGGCCTATCGGCAACGCGGTCAGGGGGGCATCCCGCGTTTGCCCGGTAAAAAACGCTGGAGAATGTTGACGCTGGACAAATATCCTCGTATGACTGTCGCCACCAGGAATTTTGTCCAAAGGACGTTGCCATGATGCACAGCAAAAGTACGGACGGCACTACGGATTCAAGGCCGCTGCCGGAAGTCACCTTTTCCACCTTCGTTCTTTCCTTGGCCTCCTCGGCCTTGGCGCAGCTCGGGGAAGTCCCTCTGCCGGAAAGCGGCCGACTTGAGCAAAATCTCTTGCTGGCCAAGCACAGCATTGACGTGCTGGAAATGCTGCGCCGCAAAACCGAATCCAGCCTAGACGCTCAGGAGCGCCGTCTGCTGGAGGGAGTCCTGTACGAACTGCGCATGAAATATGTGATAAAATTTGTAACTCCGTCATGAACGCATACAGCGTGGGGCTTGTGGGCATAACCGGCTATGCCGGGATGGAAGTGGCGCGGCTTTTGGCGGGGCATCCCTCCCTGCATCTTGTCATGGCCTGTTCGCGCGCCGAGGCAGGCAAACGCCTGGGCGAATTTTATCCTTTTCTGGAAAAACTGCCCGGCGCTGACGTCGTGATCAGCGTTTTTGACCCAGCAAAGGCCGCAGAGGAGTGCGATATCGTCTTTCTTGCCGTGCCCGCCGGCACGGCCATGGGCATGACTGTTCTTCTCATAGCGATGGGCGTGAAAGTTGTGGATTTTTCAGCTGATTTCCGTCTGCATGACCAGCGCGTGTACGAAGAATGGTATAGCCGTGAGCACAGCGCTGCGGATTTGTTGAAAAAAGCCGTGTACGGCCTCCCGGAATTGTATGCCGAACAGATCGCCAGCGCGCGCCTTGTGGCCAACCCCGGCTGCTACCCCACCTGCTCCATCTTGGGCCTGTATGCGGCTCTGAAAAACGACCTCATAGAGAGCGGGGGCATTGTCATCGACGCCAAATCCGGCGCAAGCGGTGCAGGGCGCAAGGCTGCCGTACCTCCGCTGTTCTGCGAAGTGTCGGATTCCTTTCGTCCGTACGGTCTGCCGCGTCACCGCCACACGCCCGAAATAGAGCAGGAAGTCTCCATCCTCGCCGGGCGGGAGGTACGGCTTTCCTTCAATCCTCATCTGGTTCCTATGAACCGTGGCATGCTTTCCGCCATATACGCCACCCTCAAAAATCCGTGCGTAACCGCCGATGCTACCCGCAAGGTTTTCAGCGAAACGTGGAAGGACAGCCGCTGGGTGCGTGTGCTCCCTGCGGGCAGCTTGCCGGAAACCCGCTACGTCCGGGGCAGTATGTTCTGCGATATCGCCGTGGTCACGGACAGCCGCACCGGCCGCCTCATCGTACTTTCGGCCATCGACAATCTATGCCGCGGCGCTGCGGGCCAGGCCATCGCCAACGCCAACTTGATGTGCGACCTGCCGATGGAGACAGGGCTGAACATTGCGCCGACAGTTTGAAAAAGTCTGAAAAGATTTTTTCACAGACTGATTTACAAGTGACATGTCATCTGTATATGAGGGAATGCCGTGCCCGACCACAGCCCCGAAATTGACAAGTGCGAATGCCATATCATTCATGAGGAGGCCGTCGCCGGAGTCCGCAGACGGATGCCGGAAGAAGAAATTTTTTGAATCTGGCGGATCTGTTCAAGGTATTCAGCGACTCGACGCGCGTGAAGATTCTCTACTCCCTGCAGCACTCAGAAATGTGCGTCTGCGACATAGCAGTCCTGCTCGGCATGACCAAATCCGCCATCTCCCACCAACTCCGGACGCTCCGGCAGACTAGGCTGGTCAAATACCGGAAGGACGGCAAGGTGGTGTATTACTCCCTAGACGACGAGCATGTGGTCAATGTTTTTGCCCAAGGGCTACTGCATGTTTGCGAAAAATAGGAAGGAAGGTCGGCATTGTATTTTTTTTGACCAGTTAGTTGAACGTATTGTCAATTGTTCAACCGAATAAATTCCCAATCCGCGGACGCGAGGTGTAAATGGAAGCCGCAATTAAAAAGGAATTCATCCTTGAAGGCCTGTATTGCCCGATATGCGCCGACAAAATTGAAAAGGGCGTCAGCGTCCTGGACGGCGTCCGCGTAGCGTCGGTGGATTGCGTAAACCAGTGTCTCAGTCTGGAAATTGTCAACCGGGCCGAAGTGAACGGCATTGTGACGCAGGTCGCGCACATTACTCGGGAGATAGAGCCCGATATACGAATTTCTCTTACCCGGAAGTCCCCAGGTAAAGAGCAAAGCCGCGTCCATCGACTGTCGCGCTTTGGGCATGGCATCGGGGCCACCCTTTTTGTCGCGGGGGTGATCTTTGATCCGGCTTGGCCCGCGAATTTGGCGATTTTTTTCTCTAGTTGGCTGCTGGTGGGGGGAGAGGTCGTTCTGCGCGCCGTGAAAAACATCGCCAAGGGGCAGGTATTTGACGACAACTTCCTCATGGGCGTGGCGACTGTGGGGGCCTTTGTCATAGGAGAGTACCCCGAGGGTGCTGCGGTCATGCTCTTCTATCAGATTGGCGAGGCGTTTCAGCGCCATGCCGTGGAGCGCTCCCGCAAATCCATTTCCGCGTTGATGGACATCCGTCCCGATTTTGCCCGTCTGAAAACCGGGGACGGGAGTCGGCGGGTCTCGCCGGAAGAAGTGGGCGTCGGGGACTGCATCATCGTAAAACCCGGCGAGAAAATTCCGCTGGACGGTGTGGTGACGGAAGGCTGCTCCGCATTGGACACCTCTGCCCTGACCGGGGAATCCCTGCCCAAAGATGTGGAGCCGGGCATAGGGGTTTTATCCGGTTCCATCAACAAAAACGGCCTGCTGATCATCAGGGTGTCCAAAGAATTCGGCGAATCCACAGTTTCCAGAATTCTGGATCTGACGCAGAACTCCGGCACCCGCAAGGCCCGGACGGAGAATTTCATCACAAAGTTCGCGCGCTTCTATACGCCCACCGTCGTGTTCGCGGCTTTTGTCCTTGCCGTCATACCGCCGCTCGTCCTGCCGGGCGCCCTGTTTTTAGACTGGCTCAATCGGGCGCTGATCTTTCTTGTGGTGTCCTGCCCCTGCGCGCTGGTCATCTCCATACCTCTCAGCTTTTTCAGCGGCATCGGCGGAGCTTCCCGCAACGGCATTCTGGTGAAGGGCAGCAACTGCCTGGAAGCCCTCAACAACGTGGACACCGTGGTCTTTGACAAAACCGGTACCCTGACCCGGGGAGTTTTCAGCGTGACAAGCGTTGTTCCGTCAGGCCGTAGCGCGGACGAATTGCTGTACTACGCGGCACACGCTGAGAGCAATTCCGGGCACCCCATCGCTCTGTCTATCCGCAAGGCCTACGGGCGGAAAATTTTCGCCGAACGAATCTCGAACTGCGAGGAAATTGCCGGACAGGGTGTCCGCGTCCTTGTGGACGGCAAAACAGTTCTGGTCGGGAATAGCGGTCTTCTTGACGCCGCACGCATCGCCCACAGCAGGCCGGATGTTCCGGGCACCCTTGTTTGTTTGGCCATCGCCGGCCATTTCGCCGGCCATATCGTTATTTCCGACGAATTGCGGCCGGACAGCAAGCAAGCCGTGGCGGACCTGAAAGCCATGGGTGTCAGAACCGTCGCCATGCTCACGGGCGACGTCCGGGCTGTGGCGGATAATATCGGGGGGAAAATCGGCCTGGATGTAGTCTACGCTGGGCTGCTGCCCCACGAAAAAGTGGAAAAACTAGAGGAACTGGAGAAAAACCGCTCCGGCAAGGGCAAGCTGATTTTTGTGGGCGACGGCATCAATGACGCGCCTGCGCTGGCGCGGGCGGACGTGGGCATTGCCATGGGGTGCCTCGGTTCCGACGCGGCGATTGAAGCCGCCGACGTGGTGCTGATGACGGATGCCCCCTCCAAAATCGTGGAAGCCATGCACATCGCTGGAAAGACGCGGAGTATCGTCTGGCAGAATATTGTTTTCGCCTTGGGCGTCAAAGCGGTAATACTCGGGCTGGGGACGTTCGGCATGGCCACCATGTGGGAGGCGGTGCTCGGCGATGTGGGTGTGGCCGTAATCGCCGTTCTTAATTCCATGCGGGCCATGCGGGTTGAGCCGGGAAAATGCTCGGAGTTGACTTGAATTGTTCGTCGCGCGTACATTCGCGGTAAATTTGGAGTCACCTGACTTTGAAAAAGATTACGTCGGCTGCGAGCTGCGGGCGCGGAGAAAACACCCATGCCGGAACTGCCTGAAGTCGAAACCATCGCCAGAACCTTGGCTCCCCAACTTGTCGGAAGCGTTGTGACTTTGGTGGAAGTGCTCCGTCCAGCGAGCCTCGCCGCCGGGGTCGCGCTTTTGCCCGCTCTTGTAGGGTCGCGCGTGGGGCAGACGGCACGCCGGGGAAAACTGCTCGTGCTGGTCCTCAAGCCCGCAGGGGGCGGCGACCTTGCCCCCGTTCCTGTGCCGGGGCTACCCCAGGCCTCGCTGTATCTGGTTTTTCATCTCAAAATGACCGGGAGTTTTTTCGTGCATCCGCCGGAAACCGCGGCCAGCAAACACACCCGACTCATTTTTGATTTGAGCGGATACAGCCGGAACGCCGGCAATGCTCTCGCGCCGCAGGGCAGACTTTTCTTTGATGACGTCCGTGCTTTCGGCTACTGCCGCGTCATGACACCGCAAGATTTTGCCGACTGGAATTTTTTTACATCCCTCGGGATTGAGCCCCTGAACGCCGACGACAAGGACATCGCCGATGCCCTCGACTGCGGCGTGGGAACGATCAAGGCGGCCCTGCTTGACCAGCGCCGCATTGCGGGCATCGGCAACATCTATGCCGACGAGTCGCTTTTCCGGGCGAAAATCTCTCCCCAGTCCAGAATGTCGGAATTGCCCCGCGAGACATTGCTGCGTCTAGCCGCATCCATCAAGACCGTGCTCGGGCTGGCCATCGAACAGTGCGGCAGTTCCATCCGCAACTACCGCGACTCCGCCGGCAACGCTGGATCTTTTCAGAACAGCTTAATGGTTTACGGCCGCAAGGGAGAAAAGTGCAAAATCTGCGGGAGCTGGCTGCACAGCCTGGTTGTGGCCGGCCGGGCGACAGTCTGCTGCCCTCGCTGCCAGAAACGATTTTAATTCGAGTACGGAAAAATCACCTTTGAAACGCGCTGGGTGCGCCGCAATTCATAGCCCCTGGGCGTAAGCATGTAACCGTTTAAAGTCCGGCTGGCGCTATTGCCCACAATGAGCAGGGAGAGCATGTCCACCCGTTCTTCGTCAAAGTCGGCCAACCTGTGTACCGAAACTTCCTGTCCGGGTCGGAAAGCCTTGCGTACCAGCCCCACAGGACAGTCCGGCCGTCTGTGTTTCTTGGCAAGAGAGAGTGCCTGACCCAGCAAATGCGGCCGGCCATTGGATCGGGGATTGTACAGCACGCAAACAAAATCCGTCTTCAGAACGGCTGAGAGGCGCTTTTCGATGAGCCGCCGGGGCGTTAGCAGATCGCTCAGACTGACGCAGGCGAAGTCGTGGGTCAGCGGCGCGCCCAGTAGCGCGGCGGCCGCGCACACGGCGGGCACGCCAGGAATAACCTGAAGCTGCACGCAATCCAGCAGATTTTCCGCTTCCATCACTTCCAGTGTAAGACCGGCAAGGGCGTAAACGCCGGGGTCGCCGGAACAGACAAGAGCCGTACACTGCCCGTCCCGGGCCGCCTGCACGGCGACGGCGCAACGCTCTTCCTCGCGGCGCATTCCGGTGGAAATCAGGCGCTTTCCCTCCAGCAGTTCCCGAGGCATAAGTTCAAGATACAACTGATAACCGGCAATACATTGCGCCCGCGCCAAGGCCTCGCGGGCCAGAGGAGTGAGGCAGGCGGCGGAGCCCGGTCCGAGGCCGACAACGCACAGGGGGGCCGTCACAAAAATCCTTTTACGGCCACAGCCAGAGTGAGACAGGTCGCGAGTTTCCGTTTTGGAAGGACAAGCATTCCTCTCTGTCCGGCAGCAGTCAATGCCGCGGCCTCGCACACGCTGAAAGGGGCCTGCCCGAAGCGCCGGCCAGCTGCTGGTGAGGGATTGGGGCTTGCACAGGCCGCAAGCCGTCCGGCGGAAAAATTCAGCAGGGGAATGCCAAGACGCCAAGCGGCATACACAATGGCGGAGTCCCGCCGTTTTTCCGTCACCGTGGCAAGGGCTGCCAAGGCGCGCGTTTCCAGACCAACCGTCGCGAAACAGGCTTCCAATGCGTCAAAAACCGCCTCGCGCGGCACGTCCTTGCGGCAACCGACGCCCGCGTAAAGGCGCGGTACGGCGCAACGCAGAAGGTCCGCCCGCCGTGGAAGCGAACGCCAGTGCGCGGCGATGAGCGGAATATCTAGCGACAAATCGTCCGGAAAAGTGTCCCCGTCGTGGGGCGTATCGGTTTTGAGTTGCCTTGTTCCGGGCACTTCCGGCAGGGCGCGACAGGGGTCCCATACGGGCAGGTCAAGACCTTCCAGCAGGGCGGCCTGAACTTTTGGGAGCGTCTCCCAGTCCAGAATGCGCAGCCCCGCGTCGCGCAAAAGCATGTCCAGCGCCGGCAGCCCGGCAGGGTGGCACGCGTCGGATGCCGTTGTGATGACGGGGCAGGACCCCACAAGCCGGCCAATATGCCGCGTGAGGTCATTGCCCCCCCCCCAGTGACCGGAAACAAGACTCACCGCGAAGCGCCCGTCGGGAGAAAGCACGACCACCGGCGGATCAAGGCTTTTGTGGCGCAGCAGCGGGGCCAGCGCGCGTACGGCAATCCCGGCGGCACTCGCAAAAACGTGCGCCGCGTACGGCGGATGTTCCGGGTTCTGAAATGTTTGGGTCCGATATGTTTGGACAAGGACATCCCGCAGGCTTTCAAAGGGCAGCATTTCCACATCCTTACTCGTGCGCGCGTTCACGCCTTCACTCCGCGGGTAGAAACGGGCTGGCACGTAAAGACGCGCAAACGAAACTCTCCGCCCTGAAGGGCATGTCCACGGCGTGGCGGCAATCCTGGACGAAAGCCTCATCGCCAGCGGTAGGGCCGCTCTGCTCAGGACATAACAGGCCAGCGGAGCAGCGGTCTTTTTGTCATCCGGCTGCGTCAAACAAAAATTCTCCGGGATTTATTCCAATACTAAAACCTGACGGCGCGCGCCGCGTCCAGAGTCTTGGCAAAGTCTCCGTCAGTGTGGGCAAAGGAAACCATGCCCGTCTCAAAGGCGGATGGGGCAATGTAAATGCCCTGTGCGCGCATCTGGTTGTAAAAACTTGTAAAAAGAGCCTGGTTGCACTGCTTTATGTCTTCCAGATTGCGGATTTTTTTTTCGCTGAAAAAGATGCCGAACATTGAGGCCAAGGACGGCGTCTGCACGGCTGCTCCCCTGGAGCGCATAATTTGACCAAGTTCAGCGGCAAAGGCCCGCGTACGCTCCTCAATGGCGTTGTAATTCAAGGTTTTCAGCTTGCGCAGGGTGGCGAGGCCGGCGGCCATGGCCAATGGATTGCCGGAAAGTGTGCCCGCCTGGTACACTTGGCCCTCTGGTGCCAATTGTTCCATATAGCGCTTTTTACCGCCAAAGGCCCCCACCGGCAGGCCGCCGCCGATAATTTTGCCGAGAACCGTCAGGTCAGGATCAATGCCGAAACGTGTCTGCGCGCCGCCGTAAGCCACGCGGAAGCCGGTGATGACCTCGTCAAAAATCAGGAGCGCGCCGTGGGTCCGCGTGAGGGAGCGCAGGGCCTCCAGAAAACCTGGAACCGGCGGCACAAGGCCCATATTGCCAGCCACGGGTTCCGCGATGACGGCGGCTGTCTGCCCGCCATGCGTTACGAAACAGGCCTCGGCGGCCCGGATGTCGTTGTAGGGTACAAGCATGGTGTCGGCCGTCACGGCCGCCGGAACGCCGGGCGTTCCTGGGATGGAGAAGGTGGACACACCGGAGCCTGCCGCTGCCAGAAATGGGTCGGCGTGGCCGTGATAACAGCCGATGAACTTGACGATTTTATCCCGCCCCGTCACAGCGCGTGCCAAGCGCAGGGCGCTCATGGCAGCCTCTGTGCCGGAATTGACCATGCGCACCATTTCCACGCCAGGCAGGGCCGCGTGGATTTCTTCGGCCAAGGCCACTTCGTCTCGGCAGGGAGCGCCGTAGCTCGTGCCGCGGTCAACGGCCGCGCGCAGGGCTGCGGAAACGGACGGTTCCGCGTGACCAAGCAGCATGGCCCCCCATGAGAGCACAAAATCAATGTATTCCCTGTCGTCGGCGTCCGTCAGGCGGCAACCGGCGGCCTTAGCGATGAAAAGTGGGGAGCTGTCCACATTGCGGCAAGCGCGGACGGGGCTGTTGACGCCGCCGGGAATCACCTGCCGCGCTTGGGTGAAAAGACGTTTTGACGTGTCATCCATGTTGATGCCTTGATATTTTTGTCACCACCGCGTCTGCGATAACGGATTCTTGAAAAAGTCTGAATTTTTCAACAGGCTGCTAATGCAAAAAGCCCGTCAGGGGCGAAGACGCTGCCGCGTCCGCGGTCCGCGTCCGCACGGTCCCTGTTCCGGCGCGCCAAGCGGCACGCCCGGCCTCCACCGCAGCCCTGAAAGCCTCCGCCATGAGCACGGGGTTCCGGGACGAGGCGATGGCCGTGTTGACAAGGCAGGCCGCCGCCCCCATCTCCATGGCTTCGCAGGCATGCGAAGGCCTGCCGAGCCCCGCGTCCACCACGATGGGCAGATCAATTTCCTCAATGAGTATGGCGATCATTTCCCTAGTACGCAGGCCGCGATTGGTGCCGATGGGCGCCCCTAGGGGCATGACCGCCGCCGCGCCGGCGGCAGCGCAGTCGCGCGCGACATAGAGATCAGGATTGATGTAGGGAAAGGGGACAAAGCCCTCCCCGATCATCAGTTCCACGGCTTTGGCTGTCTGGTAGCCGTCCGGCAGCAGCAGGCGCGTGTCGGAAATGACTTCAATTTTTATCCAGTCGCCACAGCCAGCCGCGCGCGCCAGACGCGCTAGACGCAAAGCTTCTTCGGCGGTGCGCGCGCCGGAAGTATTGGGCAAAAGACGCATGGTCGCCGGAATGTGGGCTGTTATGCCCCTACCATTTTTTTCCACGCGGCGCATGGCAACGGTTATCACTTCCGCGCCGCTGGCTCCGGCGACGGCCGGGATAATGCTGTCAGCGCCGTATTTGCCCGTGCCGATAAAAAGGCGGCTTTTCAGCTCCGCCCCGCCCACCACAAAAAGGTCATCCATTGATTTTTCCTGACCGCGCATAATCCGCAACTCTATCCCCCGCCGACAAAATGTACAATCTCTAGCGTGTCGCCCTCTTGCAGCGACGTCGCTGCAAAGTTCCCACGCGGCACAATGTCGCCGTTGCGCTCCACCACAACCCTGTTCTCGTCATTGCCGCGCGTGGCGAGCAGATCAGCAACGCTCGCGACTAGGGGGATGGATTCTTTTTCGCCGTTGACGCATATCTTCATACCGTCTCCCTCCTTTCTATTCCGACTCTTGACAACCTACGCATTTTTCAACGCGTTGTCGATCGTCATTTTCAGGGTCAAAATAATCTCTCCGGGCAAAGAATGCAAGCCTTGTCGAAGCGCGATTCAAGTCCACGCGGATTTTCGGCGCGCTATGTTGCTTTTTGCGGGGGCAGGCACTATATTATCCACTGTTATGAACACAACGACGGAAGCGCTACCGGCGCGGTTCTCGTTGCGACGCCCCTTGGCTGATTTGCCGTGGTGCGACGTCATCGCGCAAAAATGTCCCCTGCCGCCGCTGGACGACCAGAGCTGTTTCGCCCTGTGGAATGAGTACGACATGCTCCCAAATGTCCGGCTCCATTCGCTTCTGGTGGCCAGCATCGCCGGGCGCCTGGCCGAACGCGCCCTAGAGCGCGGATTTGACGTTTCCGTGGAGCAGGTGCGCGCCGCCGCTCTGCTCCACGACATCGCCAAAAGCTACTGCGTCAGACATGGCGGAAGCCATGCCTTGGCAGGCGCAAGCTGGGTTGTGGAACGCATGCTTCACTATCCCGTGGCACAGGGGGTTCTGTTCCATGTTCACTGGCCTTGGCCCTTGCCCGCGAATATCTGCGCTCTTCCATTTTTCATCATTTACGCGGACAAAAGAGTGTGTCACGACTCTTGCGTCACGCTTGAAGACCGCTTTGAAGATCTGATCACACGCTACGGAAAAAGCGAAGATGCCAGGCAGGGCATACTCGCCTCCTTTGAACAGGGAAAAAGCATTGAACGCGCCTTCACGGCGTTACTGGAATGGGACATTCATGAAGATACTTTTAATTTCGGGCGGTTGGTCCGGCGAACGAACGGTCTCTCTTGACGGCGCACGCGCCATGGAAAAAACCCTGCTCGCCCGCGGGCACAGCGTGACTTTTTTCGATCTGCTTTCCGGCTTTGACAATCTGCTCAATACGGCCGTAGGGCACGACTTTGCCCTCATCAACCTGCACGGTGCGCCGGGAGAGGACGGTCTGGTGCAGGCCATGCTGGATCAGGCGGGCTGCCCATACCAGGGGTCCGGTCCGGCCGGTTCTTTCCTTGCCCTGCACAAGGCCGCAGCCAAGCAGATTTTCCGGCGCGCCGGCCTGCCCACTGCCGATTGGGAATACTTGCCGCTCCCGCCGGGAAAATCATGGCAGCCCCGTCTGCCCTACCCGCTTTTTGTCAAAAGTAATACCGGCGGTTCCTCATTGCTGCTGGACCGCGTTCGTGACCGCGCCGAACTTGACGCAAGGCTGGCGGAAATTTTCTCCGCGGGGGACGAGGCTCTGCTGGAAGAGGAGATCAAAGGGTGGGAAGTCACCTGCGGGGTGTTAGGGGAGGAAGCCTTGCCGCCCGTCCTCATCAAGCCAGTTCGCGGAAAATTTTTTGACTATAAGAGCAAGTACGGCGGCGGCGCGAGAGAGATATGCCCTGCCCCCCTGTCGCCCGATTTGACGGACGGAGTGCGGGAACTCGCCCTCGCGGCCCACAGCGCCTTGGGGCTCTCCGGCTACAGCAGGTCGGACTTTATTCTGACCGACAACGGCGTGCTGACGCTACTTGAAGTCAACACTCTGCCGGGCATGACCGCCACAAGCCTTATCCCGCAGGAAGCTTTGGCTGTGGGGCTGGATTTCGGCGATTTGCTGGAAAAACTCATGGAACTCGGCTCGGCGTATTGTCGACCGCAGCTGACCAAAACAGCTCAACATTGCAGGATATCTATGGAAATAACACTGTTGCGCGATGTCCTTGCCTTGGTGGCGGACGGGCGCCTTGCCCCGGATGCGGCGCTGGAGCTAGTACATTCCTCCAATGTGCGCGATACCCTTGAATATTTTGCGCCTGACGGTTTTGCGCGGGCCGGAGTTGTTGCCCGACCCCCCCGGACTCCCGGTCTCACCCTTGACCCTGGGCGTGAACCGCGCGCCGGCATCGGGGAAGTGATCTTTGCGGAAGGCAAGAATAACGATCTGCTTTTTGCCGCCCTTGACGGTCTCTCCAGCCATGGCCCCACGCTGGCGACACGCGTGTCGCCAGCGCAGGGAGAAGCGTTACTCACGCGTTTTCCCGAGGGCTTCTATTGGCGGGAGGCCCGTCTTTTCACCCTGAATCCGCCCGAGCGTTTCATCGCAACGCATTCCCGCATGTCCCCGCTGTCGGCAGCTGCGGAGTGGTCCCGAGAGGGCGAAATTCTGGTGGTTTCCGCCGGGTCTTCGGATATGCCGGTGGCGTTGGAGGCCTTCGGTTCTCTTGTGTTTCTGAATTGCGAAGCGGGACTTGTGAGCGATGCGGGAGTGGCGGGCTTGCACCGTCTCTCGCCGCACGTTGACGCCTTGCGCCGTGCTAAAGCCGTTATCGCCGTAGCTGGCATGGAGGGGGCGCTGCCCGGTGTGCTGGCCGGGCTTACCAGAGCTCCAGTGGTGGCCGTGCCCACATCCGTCGGCTACGGCGTGGGGTCCGGCGGTTTTGCCGCACTCTCCACTATGCTGTGCACTTGCGTGCCCGGCGTGGCGGTGGTCAATATCAACAATGGCTTCGGCGCAGCAGCCTTTGCGGCAAAAGTGCTTCTTTCCGGTGGTGGCCGGGCGAAGGCAGCTTCGTCCACAGTGGAATAAACCTGTCGGGTCAATGGTTGAAGACATGATGAAGACCGCCAATTCCTGATTCCCGATTCCCGATTTTTTTACTTCCGCCTAGCAGAATCGTACAAATTTGTGACGGGGTCAATACGCGTGCGAAATCAAATTTCGATTCCACAATATTTTACGCTTGATTGCAGTTGTACTTTTTTAAAGTTAAACTGTGTCGAAGTCTTCTTGTTTGCATGCGTTCACTTCACAGGTGCAGTCAACCCAGCAAAATAATTGCTCACCCAAGTCAAACTCAACACATAGAGCGCGGCGGAAACGCTGATCGTCGTATCCCAGGGTGGCTCGGCCGACAGGGCCAGCCGCATGAGCAGAGTGCCTATGACAAAGCCGGAATTACGAAATACGGCCTGAAAAGAGGGCATAAATCGTTGGGCGATAAGCACCAAGGCAATATCGGCGAAAATAAGCACCGTGTAAATGGTTTCAAAAAAGTGGTGCGTGACCGCTCCATGAAAAAACATCCAAGAATCACGTACGCCAAAGCCAAAAAAAATAACAAAGAGGGTCAGCGACAGCAATTTTTTGCTTATCACATAGTGCATGCGCATTTCCGGCTTCTGGATAAAACGTTGCGGTTGGAGCATGCGCATGCGCATATATACGCAAAGGCAGGCAAAAACACACAGAGCGCCGAAACCTGAAAGGCCGATATACAGGATGGGCTGCAGATTGTCGGACACTGACACCGGCTCCGACAACATTGAAAGTTCCTTGAAGGCGTTGCGTAGCAGGATGAGGGTAAGTATTTCGAACTGTTTACCCACAGAGCGTGAAATGGAACTGGAAATGGAGAAAATGAGCCCCATGACTTCTAAACCCATAATCAGCGTAAAGGCGAGTTGAATTGCCGCAAAGTGGCTGCGCGGTGTCAGGGCGGCAAGCCACGGCGGGAAAAGCATCTGGCGATTTAGCTCAATCCCGACGAGGGAGATCACATAAATCCAAAAAATAAGCAAAGCCACAAAGCGTTGCGTACGCGGGCGTTCCCACGTCTGGTGCGCCCAGTCAAAAATATAGGTGAAATGTTGTAATCTCTCTATCCACATAATGTTTTGTCCTTGGAAGTGGACTATATATCCAGCCGCCGAAGGCGTCAAACACGTCATCTGATTCCGGAACAATTTGTTGAATTCCGAGATGTTATCAGGAATTCGAATGAGTTTGCCACTTGACGGTGAATCAAGTTCGTCTTGCGACAATCTCGCAGCAAGAATTTGCTCGCAAATCCTTGCAGAGCGGATCAACGTTTTTTAAAGGATACGCTACGTTAAAGCATCATATTCGCGCGATGTTTTACTATTCTCCTTTTACGGAATGACCGCGTATCCAGAGCGACTTAGGCTTTTTTGGCTGACGGACGCTATTGAGAAACGTAAGACCCCTACGGATTCTCGACCACTCCTGTCAAGAGATGAAGAAATGACAATATTCCCCGAGGATGTTGATGCCGTCATGGAAATAGTCGGTGCGGAATCATGTGTACAGTGCATTACTGACGTAATGATATGGTTCCGCGCATTTATTGATAAGTGCTCGAACAGCGTTCTGGATGTTGAAACTTTGAATGCTTACCAGTCTATAAACTTACTGCAATTAAAATTTGGAGAAGGAAAAAATAAAATGATGCCGTATTTTGAAAATATAAAACGTGTGATAATTCGGACAATGATTTACCCGTCTGTCTTTACCAACTCTGGTAGCGAGCTTTCTAAAATTCGCGAATGTCGTTGGTGCGGAACATATTTTTTATGGAAACGGCTAAGTGCGACTTTTTGTAGTGCAAAATGTAGGTGGGCTTTTCATCATGCAGAAAATACAAACTAAGATTGATAATGTGAAACTCGAAAATTTTGTTATTGATCCAATACGCAATATCCTGAAAAATATTGCGAACATAGTTATACTGGCGGCAGTAAGATTGAGGTTAATTTTAGTCAAGGCAGGCCAGGAATGGTGTATGAAATTGATGAAAAACGCCGAAAAATAGAACATCGGTAAGTTGTAGTAGCTGGCTACTGTACTCGTTACGACACTCTTACAGTCCTGCAGTGGAATGTAATCGTACATTCTGTTGTCGGGCTTCATTTTTTTAATGATGATAAATATGAATATACAAAAAGTAAATGACAGGTATATTTCAGAAAAGGCGGTTGCGGAATTAACTGGATTTTCATTGTCGAAAATTTGTCAGGACAGATTTTACCGTCGCAATCTGGCTGGTGATGAAAGGCGTTCCGCTTTACACGGTGGCGCAGCTCATGGGGCATTCCACTATTGTTATGACACAACGGTACAGCCACCTTGCGCCGGATTCAATGCGCCACGCGGCGCTGAAACTGCAAGGGGTATTGGACAAGCAACCCGCAAAGGTGACGCCGTTTTTGCAAGTTGCGGGGCAATGATTTTTGAGTGCGGCAAACCCTGACAATTTGTCACGGGTCATTTCAAAATCTCCCAATGCCCGCCATTTTTCGGTCCAATGTGCCGCAAGCGGCTTCCGTGCGTAAATTTTTGGCAACGAGTTCAATAGCGGCGACACTTTTCCCCAGCGCCGAGGCGGCTGCGGATAAAGAAAGGGTAGGTTGCTTGCGCAAAAGTTCCAGGAGGCGATCCGATGTTTTTACCCTTGTTTCTACCTTAGTTTTTGATGGCGTTTTTTCCCTAGTTTTTGATGGCGTTTTTTCCCTTGCTTCCTGATCTGAATCGGCCATAAGCTGTAAGTATTCGTCAGAAAAAGGAAATTCCGTCCACAATCCACTCCCGTCAAAACGCAGACGCGGCGCGGGCGTTCCGGCTTCCCGGCAGGCGGCAAAAATGCGCTCAATGCCCCGCCCCCATGCTTCAATTTCTCCGGCGCGAAAAAAGACGTTGGCAATGTCGCTTGAATGGCCATGAGGCATGAGGAACGAGCAGATATCCTTCTGTCCAGATCTCCGGCAGAGTGGCCGGATGCCAGATCATCAACTTATGATCATAGATGCGAATCTGGATTGGCGCGGAAGTCATGTAATCGCGGTGGATCAGGGCGTTGAGCAAGGCTTCGCGCAAGGCCGGACGCGGCACGGGGTAACGCTCCACGCGTACAATATCCTCATAGCGGATGGATGCCTTGAGGTACTTAAAAAACAGGAGTTCCAGAGTTTTTTGCGCCTGGGTGAAGAGATCGCCGTTCACCTCGTCGTGGTAGACAATTTCCGACTCCGATTGGAAAAAGCCGATTTTGACAAAAGCGCTGGTAACAAAAAGCAGGGGATCGGGGTGAAAGAGCAAGGCCGCCGCACGTTTGAGGTAACGGCCTTCCGTGAGTTAAAGCTTGTCCAGAAGTCCGGCATCCGGTTCGGCAAGGTCCGAAGCCTCCAGCCGCCCACTGGTCCGGGCGAGAACGCGGAACTGCGCCAAAGCTTGAGATGATAAATCTTCCGCCTTGAGGCCGGGCCGGGGGGAGCCATCCCAAGTGCGCCCATAGCGGCGCAACAGAAAACGATCCAAAGCCGCGCCCTTGAGTTCCTGCAAAGTGCTGCCGCTGCGCTGGTAGTAGCGTCCACGGTAGCTGATGGGGTTTGGATAGGCGGGAGAACGACAATTTCCAGATATTCCTTGCTGTCCTCCTCGCGCAGATTCACCTAGGCCATGATACCCAGCAGATCCCGAAGCTTGTTGGGCAATTCCTCCAGCAAAAGCCGAACCTCCGGAAGGCCGACTGGCTTGCCTGTGTCATCCCGGCCAATGACCAGAGTACCGCCCTCGGCATTGGCGAAGCCGCAGCCCCACTTCAGGTGGTCGTCACGCCACAAGGCTTTCCATTCAAGGTTTTGGGATTCAGACATGGAGTTCATCCAGATTTTTATTCATTCACGGCAGTTTCATTCGCTCTCAGCAGAAGCGTCAAATGTATCTACGATGCTTTTCAATATTTTCCGCAATGTAGCGTCAAGTTGTGAATTAGGCTTGACAACTCGGCGCTGATAATTGTTGAAAAGACTACCTCACTTTGTACTGCGCATTTCCACGATTTTTGCGTAAGATTCATCTATCGTTGCCACGATTTTGTCAGCTTCTTTTGCGGTATTATATTTACCATAGGAGATGCGTATTGATGATTTTGCCTGATCCTCGGTCAACCCTAAAGCAAGCAATACATGGGATGGATTGTCTTTTCCTGAATTACAGGCGGAACTTGTGGAAACACATATCTCTTTCAAATCCAATAAGTGCATCATGGTCTCACCAGAAGCGTGGGGAAAAGTTACGTTCAGCGTACCTGGTAATCGTTCTGCGTTCTCGGCGTTGATGATGAGTTCAGATATTGCGGCTCTCAGTCCGTTGGCAGTCGCTCGAATTAAAGATATCAGCCGCGCGCGCTCATTGACCATATTGGTAATGCTTTCTTCAAGCGCATAGCCCAAGGCGACAATGCCTGCCACGTTCTCTGTGCCTGCGCGCTGTCCTTGTTCCTGCTCACCGCCAAACACCAACTGCGGCAAATCCAGCCCAGACCGAATGTATAGAAAACCCGTGCCCTTTGCGCCGTTGAATTTATGGGCAGATGCTGTCAAAAAATCCACTTGTAGGTCTTTAACATTTACAGGAATATGACCTACCGCTTGCACCGCGTCCGTATGAAACAGAATACTTTTCTCACGGAGCAGCTTGCCGATTTCCTGGATAGGCTGGAGGGTACCGATTTCGTTGTTTGCCAGCATTACCGAAACGAGTTTCGTGTCAGGGCACAATGCCGACTCGACATCATCTGTTGAAACGTAACCGTTACTATCTACAGGTAAATAGGTTACCGCAATTCCACGCTCTTTTAGAGTATGGCAAGCATTCAATACGGAGTGGTGTTCGATGGACGATGTTATGATATGAATCGGCTCTTCTCTGAAAAGAACTGAAACGCTTTGAAGTACCCAACTGTTACCCTCTGATCCTCCGGAAGTGAACGTGATTTCAGAAATATCTGCGCCGATAGCGTCAGCGACTTGTCTACGGGACTGTTTGACAGCACGCCTTGCCTTTACTCCAAATGAATACTGGCTTGAAGCATTGCCATACTGTTCTTGTAAGAACGGAAGCATTTTGGAAAATGCGATGTCAGATATTTTTGTTGTAGCGGCATTGTCAGCGTATATCATCACGGCTTCATTTCATTAAAATAATTTGCAGCCTTGTTCTTTGAATTCCTCAACCTTTGCAAGCAGTTCCTCAACAGTCACGTCAAGATAATTGGCAAAGCACGACAGGCAGTAAAACCGCGTTACTTTTATGCCGAGCAGTTTTTTGTTCAATCCGACCGCGATGTTGTCGAGTTCAGCCTCGCAAAGGCGGCATTTGACTTGCTTTGCCATTTAATCACGCCTTACCTTGTAGGTGGCAAAGTCCGTGTTGCCAAACATTCCGGGGTTAATTATTTTCATCTGTTGCAACACAGTTTCTTGCATACGTTTTGCGGGTTTCAGACAGTATTCATCAAACTCATTTTTGAACTTAGGAGTGCAAATTAACTCATTGTCGGCGTGTGGGAAGAATAGTTTCAGATACGCCGTACACAAACGCATAACCGCCTCTTGCTCACGCCCCGAAGTATCGCCGGACTTTGCCGTAACCTCGACAAGTTCCTCCACAAGCCCTCTGTACCGCATAGTTTCAGCGGGACTGCGGAGCAGGTGCATAATTTCGGTGAAATATTCCGTGTTCAATGCCCAACCGCTGATGAACATTCTCGGCGAGAGCGGCGGGATAAATTTCCCCGGAACAATCCCGTGTACGCGCTGAATGAGCGCGCTGTCGTGGAAAATATCCGGCAGTTCGCGGAACATATCCCTGTCCCCGTCCATATCTTCCATCGCTATGTTGCCCAAGAAGATAATACCAGCGTCACCATCTACTCTTGTGCCGCCGACAGTCGCGTAACCGTCCTCCATATAGCCTTTGAGGATACCGCCCATTTCTTTATCGTTGGTGAAGCTGATTGACTTGATTTCATCGACAGCGACAAAGTCATTAAACGTAACAAGCCCTTTTGACCTCGCACCGGCGCGGCGACCGAAAAAGAACATTGTGCGGCTGACACTACCTCCGCTCAACAGCCATCCATATTTCCCAACCTTTCCGAAAATATAAGATTTTCCCGTCTGCTGCGGAGCGAGTTCGATTAAGTTCACACGCGGCTGTATAAACGGCAACAGTCGCGTGAGCATCGTGTGTTTCGCGTTCCATATGTCACGTTTAATCCAGTCTTTTCGCGCAAAGCCGTCTGGATTGTAGTCGATTGCGCCGAGGATAATCTCCATCCACTCACCGGCCTCAAAGTGGGTTCTTGCTTTGCGGAAAGCGTCCAGACTAACCTCATAGGGGCAGAAGTTCTTATAGTCGAGCAATGTGAATTGCCCGTTTTTCTTGCCACCCTCCGGCGGCATATAGCCGAGCTTTACCAAACCCCAACCACCCGCTTCTCCGATGAGTTCGTCTTTGATTCTGTCCCATACATAATCTTCGATTATTGTATGGGAATGGTTAAATCCTAAACTCGGAATCTCGAAGCTGTAATAGTTTGCGCTAGGGTTAAAGGAGATATTAACCTTGGCAAGGAACGGACGTGTTTCACCATTTGAACGCGCATCATCCTCCAGCCTCTCTTTGTCGCTGTGCGGTGGAATAATGGAGGCAACATACTCGCTAAGCGCGTCTACGTTTTCAACGCGTCCGTCAGAACCCGCTTTGCGTTTTAGAATCCAGTCACGAAGGAACGCCTCGATTTTTGCTGCCTTGAACATCGACATCACTGAGGGGTCTTTGTAAACCGTGGTCGATGGAAAATACTCCTTTAGTTTGTTCACATCATACATTTGGTTCACGTCCTTAAATATCGAAGCCCATTTTCTCGACGATTTGTTCAGTTGTCTTTTTGTCGGTCTGCTTGGATTGAACAGTGCTTTTCAACCCCGTAAACACAATAATGGGAACAAGACGTTCTTCCAGTGAAGCGCCGCCGTGCAGTTCATTAGGTTTGCCGCCAGACTTTGGTAATCGTTTATATCCGCGCGTAACCCAATAAGTCTTGCCGCTGTCGGGGTGGTATTGCTGTTCAAGCTCTGGTGGACGCACATCATTATTTTCGGGCGTAAGTGAGTACCGCCAATCAAGTGGTTGCCCATCCCACGGTAAAGTTTCGTCAAATTTCTTGTTATGCGCAAGGACGGCAAGTCTTGACGCGCCATGATCGGCGGTCACAGCAACACGAAAGAATTGCGACAGCCCGTCGGTAATACGGTTAAATACCTCTTCAAACACGCGCAACATCGTCGCGATGTTGCGTTCCGGCAGACAATACTCGTTCTTTGCCGCTCCGTTGTGGGCGATGTTGTCCACGTCTTTGACCGCATTGAGCGTTCGTTCCGCATTCCACTCAATGAGATTAAACTCCGTCGATGTCGGCAATTTTGCGGAGACGACGGCAAAATACTCCACGTTCATATTGCGCCGTTTCGCCAACGCACTCAGGAGTGGAAAATATTCCGCGCCCATTCCGTCCACGACAAGCAATGCTGTGTCATCTTTTTTTCTTAAATTCAACAACACTGATTCACGTGGCGGGCACGATGTCGGAAGTAAGAGGTCAAACTCTTTTTTAGCAAACGCTTCAGTAATTGTGTTTGTTATTTTAAGTCTGCGGTATTCCTTAAAATAAATGTTCAAGTCATTCGTTCCGTAGTCAAATTCGCTTGACAGATAATCAGCGAGTGCCGGATACAGACGTTTGAACGGTTCAGGCAACCCCGTCGTTAAGTCGAGTTTGGAAACGCGACGGACAATCTCAATCTGCTCCTCTTTCGTGCCGCAAGTTAAGAATTCAGAGGCGGAATCGAAGCTTTTCGTCTGTCCGATAAACTCGACAATCAGCGATTCAACCAGCGATTCAACCAGCAACCCAGTCAACGCCTCAGCGCGTTCGGCGGCGAATTTTTTAATATAGTTGTCATTAAGCACGGTTACGGCTGTGTCCACGACGTATTTTCTAAGCAGATTGCCGTGGGTCACATCAGAGGACAGCACTTTTGCGAGGTAGGTATCAGCAGGCAGTTGTTTTTGGAGCAACCAAACATACGCCGCCCACAGGTCATCGGTCGGTAATTCAAGCAGACGTTTGAGTGCGAGCCTAACGTTGATGTTTTCCTTGACGAATTCTGTTTCAAGATAGCTTTTTGGCTTTCCGCCTCTTTCTTTCGTTTTTGAGAGTAATAATTCAAGTGTAGTGGAGTTCAAGTCCGCCGAAAAGTCGTAGAAACGCTCTGCAATCCGCTGAATATCAAGAACAAAGGATACATTGTTCCCGAGTCCGACCTGTTCGGAGCGGAGGTCTTTCAAAACAAGCGTGTGATTTCCTGTCGGCAAAAAGTCGTCGAGTTGTTTGAGCAAAGTGTGATAGTTGACAAGATGGTTGTCGGATTTCACCCACTTATCTGAAACGATCTCCACTTTCGGCGGTTCGGTGTCCTCAAAATCACCGCTGACTTTGACAACGTCCAAAGACTTCTCATATTTGGGATTATCGAAATACAGGTGCAGCAGTCGTGGTCTGTCGTTCACAAAATAGGCAGCGTTTAGTCTGCCGTCATTAATTCGCTCGAGCAACTCCCTAAGAAACGCCACTATATTGTACTCGGAAAGAAGCGACAGATAAGCGTCAATACCCACAACGGCAACACGCCCGCTCTGACCTTGAATTTTTTCGTCAAGGCTCGGCAAAAGCGCGTCGGGCATAGGCAAGCTAACCGCGCTAGCAGCGAGGCAGTCCGCAACCGACACGACCGCCACACCGCTTGATTTATGAGAGTTAAGCAACTTTGCCGCTACTGCATTATTTGAATAGACGATGACACGTGGAGCGTTGGGATTGCTGAACTTCAATTTGTGATAATCATTCAGTGTCATCATCAACCCTCCCAAAACAGCAATCCAAGTTCTGCGTTCTCCTGTGCAAGTTGCAAAAGTCGCGCTTTGAGTTCATCCGCCGGTTTGTTGCGAATTTTTTCGGCTATTTGCGGAGCGAACGCGCCTCTGTATTGCCCGCGAATGAACTCTGTGATGTCGGGTCGGGTCGGCCAGTTGTTCGGTTGTGCGCCGTATTTCCCGCGCAGAAATTCGAGCAGCGATGAAAGGCTAATGTTGAATTTTGCGTATCTCTGCGGCACTGTTTCGGCAAGAAATGCTTTCTGACCCTCCGCAATGCCAACAGTGGAGGTATCTTTGAGGATTTCAAGCAACTCAGCAAGTTTCGCTGCCGCGAACATCTCTGGCTGTTCGATGGCCTTGAGCAAATCGTCGGCTTGCTGTAAGCCTCCGAATAAGAATCTGGTGGGGATGACGTTGTTCATCGCCCATTCGGACGGCGTATTGACGCCGGAAAGGCGGTTCCATTCCGCTTTCAGATTCTGCACGACTGACTGTTTGGCGTATTCCTCGATTTTGGCGCGGGCTCTGTCCATGAACGCGCCTTCGTCTAAGCCAAAACAGTCGGGGATTACGTTCAAAATGTCGAGCAATTCGGTATCCGAAAGTGTCACGCCATTCAATCGGTTTTTGAGGATTTTCACGGATTCCGCCTTGGTCGCGTCAAAAAACAGCTTTTGGATAATATCCGAACTTTGTAAAAGTGCGATTTTGATGTCCTGTGCTGAACCGCTGGCTTGCAGCGCCGACAGGAACGCGGACAATGCAGGATACGCCGATTCGAGCATAGATTTCGGTAGATGGTTTGTTTGCGTGACAGCGGTTTTCAGCGCGTCAAACACGCTTTTATACGGCACGAAGTCCGCAAAGCCGCACAAAAGTTTCGCGAGTGAAATGACCTCGTACTCGCAGAGTGTATCCTCAATCTCTGTGCTGATATCAGCCTGTTTCCAAAGCCACCCCCGCCGTCTCCGCCGTCTTGTCCAAAATGGCGTTACAGTAGTCGTGTGAAGCATCGCCGATGCTTTGGGCAAGTTTCGCGAGCGCGGGGGTTTCTTTATCCACATAGAGTTCAAACGCCCGCAAAAAATTTTCCAGCTTGATATATCCGGCAATCGCTGCAACAAGATCGGGGTCGTTCAGAATCGCTACGCCCGCTTCTTTTATAGCGTTCATCCGCTCCTCAGTTTTGCCCTTGGAACTTGTGGTAAAGGCTGTGCAGACATTGTTCAAAACTTCTTCGATGGCGTCCGCTCTTTCGTCACCCTTGAAACGGACGGTTTCCGGCAAAATCCAGAGTGGGACGCGGCTGGAATTCTTCTCGATACGGATTTGAATTTGTCCCAAAACACTCTCGACCGTCGCGTCCTGCAAAGGTGTAACGCCAAACATTGCGGGGCTTTCTCGACAAACGTTTTTTCCTCTTTGGAAAGGCGGCAAATCGTCTTTTCACCGCGCATATGCTCATTGCCATCGTTTTTAATCACGGCCTCAATAATTTCGGCGAGCGCGTCCGCATCGAGTGGCTTTGTCAGTTGCTCGTTCGTCCACTGGTAGTTTTTGTTCAGAATATCGCGCAAAACAATCCCCAACACGAATGCCGAAAGCGCGTTGTACCGCATCCCGAACGGAGCGCGTTGCAGTTCAATGTAGACTTTACGGACGGACAGCGTTCCGCCTTTGTCGATGGAATTGGCGATTTTCTTTTCAAACAGGGCGTGGATTTCCGCGAGCGGGTGTTTCGGATTCTGCGCAAACCAACCGTTGTCGGAGGAAATACCCTGACTCTTGAATCCGTTTACCAGCTGACGATACTGCCCCGATGCGGCATCAAATTGAATGCCCGCCGTTGCCCAAGATTTCAAATCGCTGTTGTTAAACGCGGTGATTTGCGAGGCAAGGGAGTCAACGCAATCGACAAGCGTTCTGCTGACATAGTCCGATAGAAGTTCCTTAAAATTATCCCAAGATGTGTCCTTAGTCTCGATTTGTCCATTTTGAACAGAGTAGACCTTGATGACCGCTGAGGGCTGCTTGATTTTGTCGAACCATTCGCGTTCCAACCGCTCATACGCAGTTTTAATCTGATTTTTCGTCACGCCGTCGTTTTCAAGCAAATATTGCGCGTATTGCCGCACATAGTCGCCCCATAGAGCAGTGTTGTCGTGGCAGAAGGAGAGCTGCGGAAATGTAAACATCAGAATACGATGGTCTCTAAGTTGCGAGAGAATGCTGTTGATTTTATCGGGAATAAGCAGTTGTTCCTTTTTGTTTTTGGCGATGACGAACCAAAGGCAAACTGAAGCGTTGTCTTTATTTTGTCCTTTACTGTATCTGTCGCGCACGGAAGAGGTGATATTTGTCAGCGTTGTGTGGCTTTCGTCCGACACGCGAATTTCAAAACGCCCTGTCGAGTGAGATGACATTTTGTTTTTTGTATGCTCTTCAAGTATTTTTTCCGTTTTTTTGTGTAATAAATCGTGAAACTTCGTCTCCTGCTCCGCAATTTTTGTCTGCAACGCCGCATTGTCTACGATTGTGGCGAACAGTTCGATATTGCCGTTCACGACTGAGAAACAATGTTTTTTCGCCATTTGATTCACAATACCCGCAGCATCGGCGATTGTTCCGTCGCCTTTGAACGATAACTCAATGTTCTCTACGGTCGGTTTCAACCGTTCGTGCCCGTCTGAGGATAGCTGTTGAAGCAGGCAGAATAACAGTACGGCTTTAAGAATCCGTAATTCTACCGCATCGTCCGTTTGATTGAAAAACTCGCGGTTACGGATACGCTTATACTCATCGCGAATAGAGCTGATTTCCCTAATTAGTCCTAAATCCTCGCGCTCAATGAAATATTTCCACAGGTAATCAACGGTCAAGAACTACTTGTTTTCAACTTCCGGTCCGCCCGAGCTGATAAAGTCTTGGAATTCTTTCCCGTCCGCGCTCCCTTTAAGATACTCAAAAATACTCCGCTGATTTGAACTTGCCGACTCGGAGAGAGATTTCAATAAAAACGCAGCCATTGGATGAATCGGTAAAATATCATAAAACGACTGAGAGCTCACGTCTTCGGGCTTAAATTTATTGGCGACGTCAGACACGCTTCCCCAGAGATTGTCTTTCTCTGTTTTCCATTCAGAGGCGACCTGTGGGTCGGTTTTGCCTTTCATCGCGTGTTTGGCAAGTTTGAACGCCGTGTCGTTAGGCATTTGCAGATTGCGAAAATGAAAACGGTCCTTGGCTTTTTCCGCGCTAGCTGAATTCTCCGAGCAGAACGCGTTAATGTTAAGATGCGTGACTGGTACGAGGAAAAAATGGTTGATTCCTGGGTTTTCTGTAACGTCCTCAAAGGTTTTCAGCTGTTCCTTGTTCGCATTAATGAAATCCGAAAACTCATCGAAAACGTAGACAATCCGTTTGAAGTTGTTGGCGGTGAGAATCGCGATCCACTGCCGGAACGTGGTCACGTCCACATCCAGATATATCTTGTCCCTGTGGAATACCCGCTGAACGTCGGCAAGCAGGCGCGTGGGCGCGTCTGTCGTCTTGTGTTCTTTGTTCAGAGCGTTCACAAGTTGTTCCACGGTCTTAATGTCCGAATGGAGATAGGCAAGCTGACCCTGAATTGCATCACGGGAGGCGAAAAAGTGCGTCCCTTCGCGTTCCAAGCGTTCAACCACGCTGTCGAGGTTGGAATTGGCGGGGATGGGCAACCCTCGCTCGTTCAGCGCGGTGATGATACCCTTTTCGAGCCGCACAAGTAACTCTTCGGTCGGACCCACGCCCGATGCATTGTAATCGTATACGACTAACGTGCCATCATCGCGTCTATCGAATAAGCCTTTCTCCAAACTTTCACGGTCATAAAGCGCGGTTTGGTAAAGCTCGAACCATTTTCTCACGCGCGTTTTGTCGTCCATAAACAGCTTTTGGGCTACAAGCGCGGCGCTGGATTTTCCAGTGCCATAGTTACCCGTCAACCAGACGGATTTTGAACCACTTGTAATTACGTCAAGGAGCGTGGCAAGGAACTCCGCAAATTTCTTATGCGGGTAGAAGTCAAGCCAAGTCTCCGGCGTTTCGTTAATCGCCTCGCGAGTCATATTCGCTTTGTAGTCCTGCGTGACGGTGAAATAATCAGAATAGTTACTCATTTTTATTCCCCCAATGCAAGCGTGATAATATCATCGGTCGTGTATTTCTGCGGGAATACCTCAAGCCCGTCGTTGCCGTGCGTGAAGGTGGTCGAGATATAGTCGGGGTATTTTGTCCGCAAGCCCTCGCATTGCTTTTTGAACGTATTGGACGTGATACCGAACGCCACAAGCGGTGATACGAACATGGACTCCGTGTACGCTGTGAGCAGTTCGCGCACGGTGAAACTTCCGCGTTCGGCTTTGGCGGCTATGAGGTACAGGCCGTAGAGGATAGTGAGAGGGTGGACGTCTTTTGCACGGCGAGTTATGCTTTGAACGGTGCGTCCTTTCATTACAGGGAGCGTAATCGCGCCCTCGCCACCGAGCGGAGATTTTGTGAGCATATCCCTCAACGCGTCACATCCGTCCTTTTTTGACGTTTTACTCAGTGACGGATAGCTTTGTAGCAACAATTCGGCTATGTTTTCCAAAGTGTAAGAGTGGTCAACTTCCGTTTCAGAAACAAACCATTTTATCAGTACAGCGTTATTAGCAAGTGCAATCCAAACAAATTCCCAACCTAATTGAGAAAACGTGCCGTGCTTTTTGAAAATTTCAACAGGAGGTAAAAGTTTGTGCGTTTTACCCTCAACAAGCAATGATTGCGAAAACCAAGCACTCGCGGAAGGAATCATCTTTTTTTCGAGTGGGTGGTTATCGTGCCAAGGAAAGAAGTTTTCGCCAAGTTCGACAAGTGCAGAAATCCATTCTTCACGCAACCCAAAGGTAAAATAGGTACTAAACCCTATTTTTTTGTTGCTGTTATTGACTTCATAACGCATAGAATTATACCTCCAGCAATTTGATACTGAAACAGCGTAGCATTTGCGGCAGTTAGTGCATTTTGCACTGTCAATCTTTAGTTTTCCGTCTTTAACGGTTATCGCGCCGACGGCACAATCAGCTTCGCAATTCCTGCAAGCAATACACCCCGATACTTTTCGCATAAATGCCCGCAGAAGAGGAAACATCGCCATTTGCTCATCTTTAGAACGAAACTCGAATGTCACAGTGCCGCCGCCCGTGTAGGGCGTGTGGTAGGTAAGCGGAATCCCATCATTGAGTGCGTTCGGCAATATTAACCGTTGTCGTTCAGTTTCGCGTTCTTTCACGACCGTTCCAAGCGTCTTTATCCATTCAAAGAACAAGCCCCTCGATAAATGCGGACTTTGAAAAGTAGTTGTCAGTCCATTGCTTTCTTCACGAGGCAACGACAATGTTTCTCTCAAAACTGCGCCGCTACGCCGCGCTTGCCATCCAAAGCTACCAACGAAGTCAATTCTTTCAGTCGCGTTTTTGAAATTTTTCGTGCTTGTCGCCGTGATAATATCGCTGTAAGGCTTGACCGACAACGGATAGGCTTTGTCTATGTACCATAAGTGTTTTGCCGACGATTCTGGACACATCAGGCATCCAACGCGGGCCAGCCCTTTTTTATAAGCACAGTTCACGAGCAGGTCGTTGGCAAAGATATACAGCCATAACTCGTGCGCTCCCCAGTCCAAAATCGGCATACAGTTGAGTTGTGAGGCGTTTTTCGCGCCGTCGGTCGCGTCCTCGTAAAACGAGCGGTTATAGCTTTCGTCTCCACGAATGCCGATAAACGCCATGACCTTGACCGCCGACTTGCGTAGTTTGCGTTTCAGGCACATCAGTGCGGGTGTGCTTTTGTGAACGGAACAGCACCATCGAATCGTGCGCGATGGAGGGGCAAATACGCGCCAGTTTTCAAGCGCGGAGGATTTCGCTTTGGCACAGATAAATTCGCGTTCAGGGTAGCGGGTTTTAATCTCCTCCCACACATTGTAAGTATCGGGCAGTTCCATATCCGTGTCGCTGAAAATCACAGGCACGGACAGTGGCAAGACGCGGTGGCAGATGTCAAGCAAGGTAACGGAGTCCTTACCGCCCGAAAACGCGATGTAGGCGATGTTGCACCGTTTGATACTGCCGTCGTAGAGTTCCTTGATGCGACGTTTTGTGTCAGCGACGACAATGTCCATAATCTCAGCGTTTGCCGCGACCATTGACGCAATGCCCACGGGTTCGAGTTGCAGCTTGTCCTCGAAAAATATCTGAATGCTTAGCGGCTTGCCGTATTGTGTGTTGTTCAACTGCGCGACATTCTCGCCATTTAAGAGGTAGACGTTTTTCTGCGCCCACAAGATCGGACGGGTCTCACGCTTGTCATATTCAAAGTGTCTCCCCAAGCCCGTCAACGACAGTTCTTGGGTGAATACAGGGCGTATTTCGTTCGCGACAAACTTGCCGGTCTGCGTTGTCAGCAAGTAGCCGCGCGTTTTTTTATCCCAAATATAAGAGTACATTTTTCAGCTCTTCACTTTCTCGAAAACGCCATATTTCCATTCACGGGGAGGGTTGGCTTTATAGTAAATGTCAACGATCCGCCGATAGGTCGCTGGGTCAGGAATGTTATATTCCGCTTTGAAATTTACGCACAACGTAAGCGATAACGCCGTGTGCAGGACTTCCTCGTTCGGAGTCAGCCCTACATTGTCAAGGCGGTACAACGTGTCGGAAAGCTTGTCCGAAAAATCGTCCGGCAATTCGAGCGCATCGAGTGTTTGGTAGCAAACTATTCCGTTAATTTTGACCCGGAGAAGTTCGTTCCCGACGCATTTTCTTATAATCTTGGCGAGCAAGTTCACTGAAAAGGCACAAAACTTTTTATGCAAGTCATCTTCGCTGACCACGCCGCCGAACTCGTCGTTTGTGACGGCGATAATTCTTTGGGCAATTGTGTCGAATGCCCCCTCCCACATTCCCATTGCTGTAGCGCACAATTCTATTCCCAATTTGCGGCGCTGCGACACAACACACGTCACGATTGCCTATGCACTCGTAAAACTTTTCAAAATCGTCCGCACCGCCAATACATTTTGGGTTGATCCTGTCCGCATACAGCGTGTAGAGTTCCGGCATCTCGAAACAGCCGTATTCGTCAAGCAGAGTGCCGGCAAAATCGGCAATATTCTTGCGCATTTTCGCGTCCGCAACGACATCAAGCAAAAAATAAACATCATCGTTGCGTCGAAACATCTGCCGTTTCAGTACGGACTGCATATTCTCGTCAATCTCTACACCAGCTTTGTTTGACAGTAAGCGGAGCGCAGTAGTGTCAAAGCGGAAACCAGCGGCATAGTCTTTGGACAGAATGGCAATGATTGATTTGGGAACCGTTGCCCAACCTGAATCGCTGAAATTATGTACCGATGAACCGGCATCGTTATGCGTCATATTTCCTTCTGCTATAAGCTTTTCTTTTGAAATATCGGTCTTATAGAGCGCCCCGATTTCTTAAGCGCGCTACAATGCGAAACTTTCTTTCGACCCCCGATGGCCATTCTGCTTGACTTGCGTCCAGTAGAATTCCTGGAGATCGTCGCGTCTGACGATTTCGTTTTCGGTTATATGGTTGACCATTTGATCAACCATACCTGACCTGGCCCGCGAACTTTTTTCGCAAGAAGCGCGACAAGTTCATCCTTGGTCATTTGGTTCAACGTGTGCTGGTTTTGGCATAGACCCAGAAATGCTCAAAAAGCATCCGCGTGGCTGCCTACAGCACCAGCAAACCGATCGTGGAGGCATTACTAGGGGGATGTCTAATCTCTGGCGGCCGGAAAACGGGGGGGGGGGGGGGTAAATCTTGTTTCGTTCAAAATTAAATTTTTCGATTTTAAACTTTCTTTCAGGGAATGGTGCTGGGAAGAAAAAAAGGTTTTCAGTGTCATTTTCTTTAACCCTTTGAAATTTTTGGCGCGCCCGGAGCGATTCGAACGCCCGACCTACAGGTTCGTAGCCTGTTGCTCTATCCAGCTGGGCTACGGGCGCGCGCAATAAGATTCATATAAACAAGACAAAGAGTTCAGTCAAGATTTTTTGATCAATTTCTGTAGCCGTAAATTACAGCAGCTTAAGCTTGTTCTATTTGACGAAAAAATGCGACAGGTCCGCCTTTGAGTATCGTTTGCACCGGATCCCGGATGGAAGCCGCGCCGTTTTACGAGGTCCTGATAAAGGACGGAGTTTCACGTGAGTCCGCCGTCGAATATGACCTTGTCTCGGCCGCCATGAACGCCATGGGGTTCATGGGTGTCTTCAGCAAGTCCCCGCTGCGGAGATTTTTCGGGAGCATCGCTAAAGGCATGTTTGTCGAAGGCATGACGGAATGGCTCGAGGAACCGGCCCATACTGTGTTCGAGGCCATAGCCAAAGGCGAAACGATTAAAGATGGTGTGGACCGCGTTGTCAAATCGTTGAGAAATGCGGAGTAATAGCGGCCCATTCCCTCGCATATATTCGTCGGGAGTGCTTTGCCGACTCGACGGGCCGGAATGGCTGACTTTGCTGCAAGCGGCCAGACTTGAACCCGGCGGCTATTATTGTGATGATGCTGGAGTTGAAGGATGAACACGGCGTGACTGTCGTTGTGCCGGTCAGTCTGGCATATACTTCACGCGGTGGCTATCCCTGGCACGGTGACCATGGCCCGCAAGCGCCACGCCATGCGTCGCTGCCGAAAGAGGAGGAATGAGACAAGAGAGGCCCTCTGGAGCTGCCCGCTTCGGGGGGTGTCTCTTTTTCTTGTGTTTAATATTTTTTGACAACTATTTAGAGCCATTCACCTTTAAAATAGTTCATATCCGCCAGATATGAATCAGCCTTTTGCGCCATCGGCGGAGACCAATTTTATATAGAATTAAACTCCGGGTTATACGCCGGCAAATAGAGAAGTTCCGCGTTTCTGGCTCTGATATGCCTGCCGACGTCCGGATTTTTATGGACCGATAAAGATAACAATATCACCGGACCTTAACACTGGAGCCAAAATTTGAGCGATATATTCAGTAAACATAGCCCGATCCACAGGGACATCAACAACAATGCGCTCTGTTGCTCCATCAAGTCGGACAGATGACAGCATGGTTATAGTTTTTCCAATGACCGTTCGGAACTGCTCGAACCGCGTCACGGAATCGCAACCCTCCAGTATCTAACGCAACAAGACGCTTCCGTTCTTGGAGAGAAAAAAAACGGCCGCGGCCAGTTCATACATAGCCCGGATAACTTTTCTGTCATCGCGGTGAGCTGATTTATAAGCCTTGCAGCATCCGCGCAGACTCAAGCCATGCGCCGCTACCGCTTCCGGGCTCAAATTGGCACCCATCTGTTCAGGATTGTTGTTTTCGTCCTCAAGTTCGCGCATCCGTCGCACGTCCGGGGTTTCAATCCCGCCGTACCCGGATTTCCATTGCAATATGGCGCAGCAGCTCTCATGCTCCAGGCAGATATCCTTGACGGCAATGCCGCCTTCTACCGCTTTGAGAATCCTGACGAGCTGAAACTCGCTGAATTTGTTTTTGCGCATGGTTAACTCCAGATTCAGTTTGTACCGAAAGTTTCCACTTTTCAATGGCCCTATTTTACGGGGACTTTGCAGGTTAGATGCGTCTTGAAAAGCTGCTGGCATAGTTGCCAACGGCTTTGAGGAGACATTTTTCTGTTACGGTTTTCCCTCTCGCCATTGGGGGTGGCATATCAGAACAAATAATCCTCTGGAACGTTTGAGTCGGTGAATATTCCCGAAATGGGAATCAGAAATTTTTCTCTGAAATCGTAAAAACCGCCGCGCCGTTTGTCAGCCCTGCTAAGGCTTTTTTAAAGGCGTTGCATTGCGACTTCGGCAGTTCAAGCTGAAATTTTGCTGTTGTCTGATGCTCCTGTGTGATGATTTTTGCTTCAAAGCGCGGCAGGATGTGGTAAAGGCCGTCCAGATACGCGTAGGCAAGGCTCGCAACGCAGCGCACAGATGGTAAGCGCTCTGTCAGAGCAATACCTGCCAGATTCTCCCGCGCGGCATACCTGTAGGCCCGCACAAGGCCGCTAGTTCCCAGTTTGACTCCGCCAAACCAGCGGCTCACCACCATGCAGATTTCCCCTGTGCCGCAGCACAGTAGCACGTTAAGCATGGGCCTGCCCGCCGTGCCGTGCGGCTCGCCGTCGTCGGAAGCGCCTATGCGTGATGTATCGCCTGGCGGCCCCGCCACATAGGCCCAGCAATTGTGGGTGGCGTCGGGATAGCAACGGCGCAGACTTTTCACAAAAGCCCGTGCCGAAGCCACATCGGACGCGCGGGCACAAGAAGCCAGAAAGCGGCTGCGCCTGACAAGAATTTCACTGGTGTGCGGTTCTTCAGACGTCGCGACCGGAACGGCGTAACGGGACATCGCCTACACCCCGCGCTCCGTCCAGCAAGCTGTCCTGTGATTTTCCACGATCATTCCGGCGGGCGGAGCGGCTTCGCGGCAACGGGCTGTCGCCTCCGGGCAACGCGGATGAAAAGGGCATCCTTTCGGCATATCCCGCAAGGCTGGAACCACCCCTTCAATAGTGGGCATACGTTTCAGATGCAGGCACTGCCGTCCGGGAACGGAGCGCATGAGCCCCCTGCTGTACGGGTGTCGCGGCGCGGAGAAAAAAGCCGGGGCAGGCGCGTGTTCCACCAGACGCCCGGCGTACATGATACCCACAAAATCGGCAATCTGCGCCACCACACCAAGATCGTGGGTGATGAAAAGCACCGTCATGCCGCGTTCCTTGGTCTGTGACACGATGAGTCGTAAAATTTGCCCCTGAATGGTCGAGTCTAGCGCTGTTGTGGGTTCGTCCGCTAGAAGCAGGTCCGGCAGGCAGGACAGAGCCATGGCTATCATCACCCGCTGGCGCATTCCGCCGGAAAGCTGGTGCGGGTAATAGTCGTAGCAGCTTTGAGGTGAAGGTATGCCGACATCGGTAAAAAGTTTCTCGGCGCGCTTGCGCGCCTCCCGCGCCGACATGGCGAGGTGCAGACGCATCGGCTCGGCGGCCTGCGCGCCCACCGTGAGCACCGGGTTGAGGGAGGTCATTGGCTCCTGAAAAATCATCGCAGCCCTACGCCCTCGAAAACGGCGCAAATCTTTTTCCCGTAGGGCAAGGATATCTTCCCCGTCAAAGAGAATACGTCCGTCCGCTTGGAAATTTTCAGGAAGAAGACGCAGAACGGCTCGGGCGGTAAGGCTTTTGCCGCAACCGGACTCACCAACAAGGCAGGTCACAGAACCTGCGGGCAAGGCAAGATTTATGTCGCTGATAGCCACAATCCGCGTGCCTTCAGCGTCAAAATGCACAGAGAGATGCTCAAGGACAAGCAGGTCATTCGGCATGAAAACAGCGCTAGCGGTTTACCTGAACACGCCGGAAATTGATATATGCCTGACGCATGGCGATGTAGGGATCTACGGCGGCGTTGTTCATGTCTTCATAGATGGACAGCACGTCTCTCACGTCATTAAAGCGCAGGTAACCTGCCGAGATGGCGGCAAACTCCCAAGGAGAAACATGGAAAAACGGATCTGGAAATAAATCTCCGATACGGCCTAGGGTGTCACGCGGCGAGGAGGGGCCTATGAAAGGCCACACAATGTAAAAGCCGTGCCCCATTCCCCAACGTCCGAGAGTCTGCCCGAAATCTTCCCCGCTCGGATCTACCTGGACAATGGTTTTTTTGTCCCGGGCCACATTGGCGAAGCCGAAACTGGTAGTCGTATTGATTAAAAAGCGTCCGAATTCCACTCCGGCTTCCATAAAGCGGAATTGGAGAATATTGTTTACAAAACGTACAGGAAAAAGCAGGTTGGAAAAAAAATTCTTCATGCCGTCGCGGATCTGATGGGGCGTAACGGCGCTGTAGCCCTGGTAGGTCGGCTTGGCGACATACAGATAAAAAATGTTGTTGAATTTGAACCAGAAACGGTTCCAGGGCTCCAGCGGATCGGTGATACTTTCCATATCGACCGTGTCATCATAATCATCCAGAAAGAATGCCTCTTTTCGGGTTCCGTGGGGATGCACTGTAATGGCCCCGGCAGGCATTTGCGTCCCTCCGGCATATATTGTGGACAGTGCGGATTCAGACGGATTTTTCGCTCCTGAAGAGATGCCTGCGGACTCGCCCGGCCATAATGCAAGATAAAATATGCCGAGCAGACAGGGGAAAAAAAAATTACTTGCTCTCATGCTGCTGCTGCACTTCATGAGCTTTGTTGCGTATGCGCTCTATGAGATTGTCCGGCGCGGTCTTGTTGAGAATATCCTGAAATTGCACGCGGTAGTTCTTGACTAGGCTGATGTTTTCAATCAGCACGTCGTAGACGCGCCAAATGCCGTCCTTGGGCAGCATGCGGTAGGATACTGGCACCTTTTTACCGTCCTTCATGGTAATGAAAGTGCGCACCTCAACTCTGTCGCCGGAGGTCATTTCTCCGATATAAGCCACTTGTTCGCCGTTATAGCCTTCAATTTTGTTCACATATGTGGAGATGAGCAACTCGGCAAACGCGTCGCCGAAGCGTTTTTGTTGATCCGGCGTAAAAGAACGCCAGCGCTGTCCCACCGTGCGGGAGGAAAATTCCATGAAGTCAAAAATATGTAGCACTTCATCCTCAATCTGCCAGCGCAGGGGAGCGCGCGTGGCCGGATTGACGTAATCGGGATGTTTGATGCAGTTCAAAATGCGGTTTATGGAAATAGTCAGCGCTTGCCGCGGCTGCGCGCCGTCGTTTTCCGTAGCGAAAGCCGGAGACAGGACAAGACAGGAGGCCCACAGCAGGATGGCTGAAAAGACGGATAAATGCCAGCACACTGCGACACGCATGGTTACACACCTCCAAAAGCGTATTTCCCGATCAGGGATTCCAGATCAACAGCGGATTCTGTTTCATGTATCGTATCTCCGACGCCGAGTATTTTCTCCGATCCGCCGCGGGAAAGACTGATATACTTATCGCCGATAAGGCCGCTTGTCTTTATGGAGGCGATGCTGTCGTCCGAAAGCTGCAAATCTTTTTCCAGACGCAGGCGCACCACCGCCTGCGTGCGCATGGGGTCGGCGTCAAGAAAAATATTGATCACACAGCCCACCGGCACGCCGGCAATTTCCACATCAGCCCCGACACGCAGACCGGATGCGGAATCAAAACGTGCTGAAAGCTCAAAACCCTGCCCCGGGACAAATTCCATTTTGCCAAGCTTCACTGTTAGCCAAGTGACGCAGATAAGACCGATGAGTATAAAAATGCCGACTGCTGTTTCTCGGGCTAGATTCATCAAAAACTCCAAAATATCGCAAAAATATGCGTATATTAATGTTATGCAGCGGGAGGAAAATTGTCAACAATTTTCACGCTGCAATTTCCACGCATGTTGCGTATTTTGATTTTCAAAAAGCTTATCGGCGCAAGGCGGAATAATTTACGGAATAGCTTGCAGGATTGCGTTGCAAATATAAAAAACTCCTTATGACTCAAGCCACTTTGTCAGGGAGGAATGTACTCGGGGATTCATGGGCCTTTGCAGGGACAGTCCGGCATCCCCAGAGCGGCGTTCCAGGAATTGCCGCAAATATGGATGCTGACTGCGCAGGAGTTCCGCAGGAGTCCCTGCGAAGATTATCCCGCTGTCTCTGATGACCAGCACATGCTCCGCAATGGCCTTGAAACCGGCGAGGTCGTGACTGACTACCACAAGGGTCATTTTGGGATAACGCTCATGCATGGACAGCAAAAGTTCGTCCATACGGGCGGCGGTGACCGGGTCAAGACCCGAAGTGGGTTCATCGCAAAGCAGGATACGTGGCTCCGCAATAATGGCCCGCGCCAAGCCCGCGCGTTTGCGCATGCCTCCGGAAAGCTGGTTGGGATAATAGTCCGCGAATTCCTCAAGACCTACCATGGCAAGCACACGCAGGGCGGCTTCCCTCAGCAGGGGCAGGGGCAGGGACAAATGTTCGCCCAGGGGTAGGGCTACATTTTCGGTCAGATTCAATGCGCCGAGCAGTGCGCCGTCCTGAAACAGGACGCCCATCTGTCGACGCAGACGGCGAAATCCATCGGGGTTCAGAGCAAAAATATCCTGCCCGCTGATGCTCACCGCGCCCTTCAACGGCCTGGAAAGTCCAATGATGTGCCTGAGCAGGGTCGATTTGCCGCTACCGGACTCACCCAGAATAACGGATATCTTTCCTGCGGGCAACGCGGCGCTTATATCGCGCAGCACACAGTGCGCGCCGTAGCCCGCGTCGAGATGCGCAAATTCTATGTCCCAAGTCTTCATATATATTCAAATCCGTAGACGGCTCCCGGTTTTGTCCGGTCGGAAAATCAGATAAAAATTACAGCAAGAACGAGGTCAGCACATAGTCCGACGCCAGAATAAGCACGCAGGAAATCACCACCGCCGAAGTTGTGGCGTTGCCTACGGCTTCCGGCCCCACGCTGTCCCTGCGCTGATGGGTGTTGTAGCCCTGATGGCAGCAGACTGTGGTTACTAGGAGGCCGAAGGCAAAAGACTTTATGAAACCGCCAGTCAGGTCGGACATGGTGACGGAACTGGCGATGCGATAAAAGTAGGCGCCCTCGTTGATATTGAGCATGAGCACGCCAGTCAGGTAGCCGCCGACGATGCCGATGACGTCAAAGATCGCCGTGAGGAGGGGAAAGGAAATCATGGCGGCCAGAAGACGTGGGCTGACCAAGTAAGCCATTGGATTTATGTCCATAACGTACAAGGCGTCAATCTGGTCCGTAATGCGCATGACGCCGATCTCCGCCGCCATGGATGAGCCTGCTCTGCCGGTCAGCATGATGGCCGTGAGTACCGGCCCGAGCTCGCGTATCAGCGAGAGGGAAACCGCCGAACCCAGCAAACCCACGGAACCGAATTGCACTAGGGTGTAATAACCCTGCAGGCCTAGGACCATGCCGCAAAAAATGCCTATCAGGAGAATGACGAACAGGGATTTGAAGCCAATGGCATAAAGTTGCTGCAACGTGCGGGGAAAAATTCTGGCACCGCAAAAAATGTGGGACAGACCGACTAACATGAAGAGCGTCATCTCTCCCACGGAGTCAATGGCGGTCATACTCCATCTTCCCATGAATCCGCACATGGCGGAGGGCAGTGTGAGAAGTTTCGTCACGTTTTCCTCAATGTTTTCTTTTTTTTGCCGCAAGCGGCTTTTTGGACCGCAGTACGGGCGCGCCCAGCCTGGATTTACGCGCCTGCTCCAGCATACGGACCGCCTCGGCCTCGCCGCCGCGCAACTGCACCAACACCTGCGTCATCTTGCCGCTTCTGGTGGAACTCACACGATATCCAGCGCGTTCCAATTGGGCCTGCACTCTGCTCACGTCAGCCTTGTCCAGGAAGGTTGCCATCTGAAAAATCCAGTCAAACTGCGGCTCTTTTTCCGCCGTTTTCGTCCCGCTTTGCGCGGAATCGCTCCCGGCTGGAGCTTCCCGGATGCCCCAGGCGTCAAGCGCAGAATTTTCCGGATGGCTCAGAGGGTCAAAGACAATAGGGCCGTCGGGTTTTTTCTTTGTGGATGCGGCGTCCGGCGCGGAATTTTTGGTTTCATCGGCCGCGATGCCGGACGGGGTGGGTGTTTCGGGAAGCGCGGTTTTTTGTCCTCCTTCGGCCTTCGCGTCCGGCGCGTTCGGGGATTCGGCGGGCGTCGCCGCAGGCGTTTTTTCGTTTATCGATGACGGATCCTGAAGGATGGCCGCCATCTGTTCCACGCGCTGGGCCGGATTCTGTTCGCGCCCGACCATAAAACCCATAAAAAAAGTCCATCCCACCGTAACGACCAGCACAAGGCTAAAAATAGCCATGGCCGTCCTGGAAAAGCTGACGGTAAAACGGTCCGGCGCTTTTTCCGAAGCCCTGCTTCTGACGCGGACTTTGCGCGACGGTTGCGGAGTCTTCAAGCTTTCCTCACATGGTTTCCGGGGCACTTACGCCCAAAATATCCAGGCCGTTGCGCATCACCTGGCCCACCGCGCGCATCAGCGCCAGTCGCGCTAGGGTCCGTGTCATGTCGTCGGCAAGAATCACCTGGTGTTTGACGTAGTAACTGTGTAGGAGTCCCGCCAGTTCCGTCAGATATACGCTCACATAGTGCGGCGCAAGATTGCACGCGGCGGCGGAGAGCACGTCCCCAAAGGCGGCGGCCTTGCGCAGAAGGCCCATGTCTTCCGACGTGTCCAGTCCGTCGAGCATGTCCCGCGTCACTTTTTCGGGAAGAGTGAGGCACTGGTCAGTCCGGTTCGCAGCGCGGCGCAGCACCGCGCATATCCGGGCATGGGCATACTGCACGTAATAGACGGGGTTGTCCATGCTGCGCTGTTTGACCAGTTCCAGGTCAAAATTTATGGGACTGTCGCTCTTGCGCGAAAGAAACATAAAGCGCGCGGCGTCAACGCCCACCTCTTCCATGACCTCGGCAAGAGTCACAAAAGTTCCAGCGCGGGTGGACATGCCGACGGGCTTGCCGTCACGCAACAGGGTGACAAGCTGAATCAGCACAACGTCAAGGCTCTCTGCCGGCCGGCGCATGGCGGCTACGGCGGCACGCATGCGCGGTATGTAACCATGGTGGTCGGCCCCCCATACGTCTATGAGACGTGTATAGCCACGCTCGTATTTGTCGTGATGGTAGGCGATGTCCGTGGCGAAATAGGTCAGGCAGCCATCGGATTTTCTGAGCACACGGTCTTTGTCGTCCCCCAGTCGCTCCGTGGCGAACCAGAAGGCGTTCTCGCGGGCGAAGGTGTGGCCTGCTCCGGTCAGGTCGGCAAAGGCCGTGTCCACCGCCCCGCTGTCAAGCAGGGAACTTTCCGAAAACCACTGTTCGTGCTCCACGCGAAATTGTCGCAAATCCGCCTTGATGCCGTCAAGAATTTTCTTCCCGGCCCAAGCGCCGCAACGCTCCACCCCTTCTGCTTCCGGTAGGTCGGCAAGACCCGGCTCAGCGGCTAGGATTTCCCGCGCAATATCAGCGATATAAGAGCCGCAATAGTATTCTTCCGGTCGTACGACATGGCGCCCGGCAAGCTCCTGCCCGGCAAGCCGGACAGACAGTCCGAGAAGTCGCATCTGCCGCCCGGCGTCGTTGATGTAGTATTCTGTATTTACCTCATACCCTGTTTTGCGCAGAAGGCGGGCAAGACTGTCTCCCACGGCGGCCCCCCTTCCGTGTCCTATGTGCAGCGGCCCCGTAGGGTTGGCGGAAACGTATTCCAGAAGCGCCCTGCGCCCTTGCCCCGTGTTGCTGGCACCGTAGTTTGGTCCGGCGGCTTCAATGTCCGACACGACATTTCGCCAGAAGGCACTGGAAAAGGTCACATTGCAAAAACCAGGGCCGGCGGCTTCGGCTTTTTCTACGTCCGGACAGCGCTCAAGCAGTTTGGCCGCGAATCTTTGCGCCAGTTCGCGCGGTGGAACCTTGGCCTCTCTTGCAAGAAGTATGGCCGCGTTGACGGAAAGATCGCCGAATTTCACGTCTTTTGACGGCTTAATAACAGTTTTTGCAGGCCAGGCAAAATTTTCCTCGGCAAATATGCCTTCAAGAGCCCTGCGCAGGGTTTCTGTCGCGCGCATAATTTTCCTTGTTCCTGACCGAAAATTTTACGAAATATACTGATTTACGCTTTCAAGATCGCCCAAAAAATCACGCCGCAGGAGTTCGTCCGACGTTGCAAGCGCGCCGAGACAGGGCTCCACCATCTTGCCGAGCAGTGCCTTGGGCCCCAGTTCAAGCCAGCTTCGCGCACCGTCGGCGTACTGATTGCGGATGGTTTCTATCCAGCGCACGGGCGAAGCCATCTGCGCAATCAGGCTTTCTTTCACGCTTTCGCTGTCACGCGCCGCGCATCCATTTACATTGCAGTACACCGGGAAGCGGGGCTTCATCCAGCACGCCTTGCGTAGGGCTGCGGCAAATTCATCGGCGGCCAGGCGCATCATTGGACTATGAAAGGCGCCACCCACCTTGAGCTCAATACTACGCCCCCCACGTTCCCTGGCCTTTTTGCAGGCAAGAGCCACGGCATCCTTGCCGCCGCTGACTACGAGCTGATCCGGCGTATTGTAATTGGCAATCAGGAGTGGCTCCGAAATTTTCGCATTCACCTCGGCCACAATTTCCCCCGCCCGGCTTTCGTCCAGTTTCAGCAGAACCGCCATTCCACCCTTGCCCTCCGGGTCGGCTTCAGCCATGAGTCGCCCGCGCAAGGCCGTGAGTTCCAGCACAGTCGCTGGATCAAGCACGCCAGCGGCGGCCAGGGAGCTGAATTCCCCAAGGCTATGCCCGGCGACCCCCGAGGGGGAGACTTTTTTCGACGTTTCCCGCCAGAGATTGAGATTCACTGCCGTCAACGCTGGCTGGAGGGCGCGTGTGTTGATCATGGCGTCCTCGTCACCCTCCCAGTATATTTCACGTAGCGGCAAACGGCTCACACGTTCCGCCAGTTTCCAGAAATTCATGGCTTCCGTCGAAACTTCAGCGATATCCCGCCCCATTCCGGCCTGTTGAGACCCCTGTCCGGGGAAAAGCAGCACAAGTTGCATTATAATCCTCTCCGAATAACTTTAACAAAACAAAACAAATACAAAGATTAGAGAGTATTCCCTATAAATTTGAAAAATATACCGATATATCTAGATAGGTTCGTCAATAGATGTTTGTCCAAACGGCAACGCTTATGTGTACTGCCGTCAGCAACGATGCGGTATTTTGGCATATCTTGTGATAATGCAATGCCAGCGCTTTTAATGTAAAAAAGCGTTTTCAACTACGGCCGTAATCTGTAGAGATATCTGTCAAACTCACGCTGATTTTTCGGAGGAATTACCGTTTTTGTGGCTACACAGATAGGGCTTGTGTGATAAGAATATCGGTATCGTACTCTTATATCCGCGTTCAGATTATATGGCATCTATTCCTTCAATGAGCTTGCAAGCCTGTGTACAATCCGCAACAGCTCCCTCTTTAACAAGCATTCCGACCGGTATACCAGCGCATCCCCACGTCCAGGTGTATTAGAGTTTAGTCCCATTTTGTGCGGCCCCATGCCTTAATTTTCTCCTCTCGCTTCAGCAGCATACGGGTGAACTTTTATATGGCTTGCATCAATCATCAGCCATTCAAAGTCTGGATTATCCCCATGGTCCTTTTGACGACATTATCTAGCTGAAAATACAAAGATTAGCAGTGCCATCATCAGGTGAAAACATTCTTTTATTAAAAAGATTAAAAATTATATCCGAATACATACTGTTGTGCAAGTTTATATTTCAACAGAGCATCAGATTGGACTTGTGGCCGGCATGTATTTCTGATAAAATTAATTGTTGTGCTGTTCCAAAAATTTTTAAAATTGTGGGCAGGATTGCGGGACGCGATTTTGATTTGAAACCGAAATATGTGGAGAAAAGATTGTGACATCATTTCAGGAAGTTTTGCTGACTTGGCCGGCGGAACGACGTATTGCCGGCGCAACTGAAGCCGGAACGGAAGATGTTCTGGCCGTCTTGGACAAAGAACTTCTGCGGCCCGGTGATTTTCTGACGTTGCTTTCGCCGCCGGCGGCGGAGTACCTGGAAAATATGGCCCGCAAGGCTCATGATTTGACATTGCGTTACTTCGGGCGTGCTGTGCAGCTTTTTACCCCGCTGTATCTGTCGGACATCTGTACAAATCAGTGCCGGTACTGCGGTTTCAACGCAAAAAATAAGCAGCCCCGCCGTCATCTGTCGGTTGAGGAAGCCTGCGCGGAAGCACGGATTATAGCGGATACGGGTCTCGGGCATATTCTGTTGCTCACTGGCGACGCGCGCAAGGTGTCATCCCCGAAATATATTGCCGGTATCGTGCAGGCCATCAAGCCGCGCTTCGCTTCCGTCGGTGTTGAAGTATATGCTCTGACGGAAGAGGAATACATTCTGTTGATTTCCGCCGGCGTTGACGGCATGACCATGTTTCAGGAAACCTACAATCCGAAAATTTATGCATGGCTGCATCCAGCCGGTCCCAAACGTGATTATGCCTTCCGCCTTGCCGCGCCGGAGCGCGCGGCAAGGGCCGGGATGCGTTCATTGGGCATAGGTGCGTTGCTCGGTTTGGAATCGTTTGAGCAGGACACCTTCGCAACTGGCCTGCACGCGTGGTGGCTGCAACGAACCTTTCCCGGCGTTGAAGTCAGCGTATCGGTGCCGCGTATTTGTCCGCATGAGGGAGATTTCGACGTGCCGCATGCCGTGGACGACAAAAATTTTGTACAATATATCACAGCGTTACGCTGTTTTTTGCCAAGGATCGGCATTACCTGCTCCACGCGTGAAAACGCCTTCATACGTGACCATATTGTGCCGATCGGCGTTACCCGCGTTTCGGCCGGGGTCTCCACCGCCGTGGGCGGGCGCGCAACTCTGAATAACGGCAGTCACGGCCAGTTTGAAATCTCGGACCGCCGTAGCGTGGAGGAAATGACGGCAGATCTTGCCGGTGTTGGCTATCAGACTGTTGTCAAGGACTGGGAAGATCCGACGTTTTTTTGCCCAGTTTAGGTTTGGCAATTCTTCGCGTGCTAGTGTGTTGACGCGGGGAGCGACATGCACGTGAGGACGTCTCATGGAGTTGAATATCAGCGGTATAATAGGTCAAAGTTCGTCATTGGCTTCCGTGTTCAAAATGCTCGGCAAAGTAGCCCCTACCGACAGCAACGTGCTTGTTACCGGAGAATCCGGTACGGGCAAGGAACTTCTGGTGCGAGCCCTGCACGCCAACAGCAATCGAGCTGCAAAACCCTTTGTGCCCATCAACTGCGGCGCTATTCCCAGGGAACTACTTGAGAGCGAGCTTTTCGGACACGAAAAAGGCGCTTTTACTCACGCCATCCGTTCCCGTCCCGGACGTTTTGAACTGGCGGATGGAGGTACCGTTTTCCTGGATGAAATCGGCGAGATGGAATTGAGCCTTCAGGTAAAGATTCTCCGGGTTCTGCAGGAAAAAGAAATTGAGCGAGTTGGCGGCAATGGCGTAAAAAAGGTAGACGTGCGTATTGTCGCGGCGACAAATCGCGATCTGGAAAATGAAGTGGCGGTAGGGCATTTTCGGGGGGATCTCTTTTACCGTTTGAATGTTATTCCGCTTCACCTGCCTGCCCTGCGAGAACGTGGAGGGGACGTGCTCCTGCTGGCGCGGAATTTTCTGGAACGCTTTTGCAGGAAAAAATCTCGCCTGTCCCTGAAATTTTCACCCCTTGTTGAAAAAATTCTTGTGGCCTACGACTGGCCGGGTAACGTGCGTGAGCTGGAAAACGTCATTGAGCGTCTGAGTATTCTCACAGACGGCGATGTTGTGCAGCCCGCTGATTTACCGCAAAAAATTTTGGACAGATTGGGGGACGCAAGCGCCTTGCAGGACGTTGAGGCGGAGGAAAGTCCGCAAAATTACGTTCATGACGCCGTCGCGCCGGAACAGTGCCCAGCGCAAGGGACGCAAGTTTCCGCCGCTGGCTTTGCCTGGCCTGTATTGGCTGACTTGGAAGATATAGGTCTGGACCTCAAGACATTTCTGGAAACGGCGGAAACCCGCCTGATAGGTGAGGCCCTTGCTAGGGCGGACAACGTGAAAAATCTGGCTGCGGAATTTTTGGGAGTCAAGCGTACGACGCTGATTGAAAAATTGAGAAAGCGCAACATACTGTAAGGTATGCCTTTTGCCTTACGTCACAAAAGTGCGTAAAGAATTTTTGAGAGTATTGCTAAGTTCTGTCGCCATTCATTTTATCCACAGAATAATTGTCACGAGCTGCACAAAACCCAAAAACGAATGGCCGTTTTATTGTATCTTGTAACAATACCCCGAAAATGCTTCATTTTACCAAACATCAGCTCAATTATATTACGTTTTTTTATACAAAAAAGCATCATAATTCCGGTTTCCGTCTCTCGCTCCAGCCGCATGTAATTAACCCCGATATGAATGGCATCAATAATCAGCCGTTCAAAATCCGGATCATCAACCGTGGTTGTCGGGAATTTCTCCCAAACGTCTTTAGTCCCGCCAGCGACAAAAATGGCGGTGGGTGTTTTCCGTCTCCACAATCCGGTGGCAAGTCACGCGGAGACCAAATCAAGAGCCTGAGCGATAGCCTTTTTTCTAGACTATATCAAAGGTTATATAATCTAGGGACCGGGCATGAGTCAGACGGAATATAACCCGGCGCTTGATCGGACGACGGATACGTGCCTCTCACACTCCGGCGCCGGCTCTTTCTGATCGGTGGTTTTTGATGTTCCCAGGGAAACGCTCTCGCTGGTGGAGGATGTGCAGCGCAAGACGGCGGCTCGGGTGGAAGAGCATCATCAGTTTGTGCGCAGCAAACCGCGACTTGAATTCCTCGAGGAGATAAAGCGGAAGCTGTGTGAAACCAGTGCTGTGCGGCATTTGATGCGGTATCTGCTCACCGAGGTGAGCGAAATTTGGAAGCGTTCCGGTCTGGGCTGCCCGTCGTTGTTGTTGGCTGAGGCCAGCCTGAATTGCAAGGAATACCATTAGCTCGACGAAGTCAGGCGTATAGCGCCTTTGAACGATAAGCATCAGGAAAAAGAAGACCAACGGCTTGAGCAACTCAAGTTGTTACAGGTTGCCGCCTTTAGGCTGCTCACATATTCAAACCGCTTCGAGCAGTTCAGTGTTTTCAGGCACCCAGCTTTGCCGGGGGTATTTGACTTATTCGATAAAATTGAGGTTATTTTTATAGGCATTTCACGTGTATTTTTTGAAAAATCAATGTATTACAGATTTTAATTTGTAACAGTCTTAAAAGGAACACTCTCAAATTTTTTTCCAAAAGATTCAAATGAAAAAAACGTTCCAATTCGTTGCGGTTTCAGATTAATAAAAACCGTGAGACAACAAACAAACCAGATATGTTTTATCTGGCCATTTCGTAAAATACCATAGATATTGCGCCAAAAATTGTTACCGATTTGGGTCAGTGCGCTTTTGAAAAAATTCATCCATATTTTTTTCAATATGTTGCATACTATACACATCACGCATCACCAAGGGAGAAGTCGCATCTTCGCCTACAGGGAAAAGGGCTGTCAAAGGGATGCTTTTGCCGCCCAGTTCTGCCAGAAGTCTGGTTGCACATGAATCATCCTTAGTTATATCCACACGAATAAATTCCATATTATAACTGCGTTGCCATTTTCGCAATCTTTCATCCGTCAGAATTGTGGCCTCAAGAAGTTTACAGTTCGGGCACCAGTCTGCGGTAAATTCCAGCAATATGTTTTTTTTGCCGACCTGGGCAGAAAAATATTCGGGGGTAAATTCACTCCATCGCGGTAAGGGTGGTACGGGCTGCAATATGATAAATGTCGATACCGTCAAAATGACAAAACAGATGATGCCGGCCACACGGCATCGCACGGAGGTGGCGACTCCGCAATATCGTCCCCAGAGCCAGGCGCAGAAAGCCAGCAGCAAAAGTGCGCTCAACACTTGCAAGTATTTGCTCGCCGGTAAAATTGAAAGAAGATACAGCGTTGTGCCCAGGAGAAAGAAACCGACAACACGTTCAAACAGGAGCATCCAATGTCCGGGCTGCGGCAAGATTTGTAGTATCTTCGGCCAGATGCACAAAAGAATATACGGCAACGACATGCCAAGCCCCACAGACCAGAAAACAACAATCAATACAGGCAGGCTCTGTGTAAAAGCCCATCCCAAAACGCCGCCGAGCAAGGGGCCGCTGCAGGGAGTGGCGAGAAAGGTGGAGAGAAGACCTGTTAAATAGAACTGCAAGCGCGGCTTTCGCAATTTTGAGGAAAACTTGAAATCAATGACCGGAAGGGTAAATACGTCCAGCATGGAAAGTCCCATCAAAAATACAACGAGCAGCAAGACGAGCAGCACCGCCTGATTCTGGTACAATTGTCCCCACATCAGATCGGCTAGCCAGAGAATCAACGCAAGGGCGGTAAAAAGAGTCATGACGCCCGCTGCAAAGCAAAGATTGTGTTCACGCAGACGCCGTAAGCCTTCCTTGCCGTTCGTGCCGGTCATCAAAAATCCGTTCACTTTCAAAACCAATACCGGAAGAACACAGGGCATGACGTTCAGCAAAAGACCTGCAAGAATCCCCATCAGAAGCGCTTTTCCCAAACCGTATATTTCTAGGGACGTGTCGGCATACTTTGGAGTGAGTTGTCTTGTTCGGTTTTTTTCGGCGGAGTTTTTGTTCTGTCCGGGGAGAGATTTCTGTGCTTCCACGGTTGTATTGTGTTCTTCATTACTGGGGGCAAAATTGGTAACAAGACGGTTGGCGGATTCAATTTCGCGCCATTGTCCGCGCCAGGACATATTCTCCATATCCGGCAGCGCGCTGGGCACAACACCGCCGGAATGCTGGTTGACGGGCAGACAATTTTTGGCGGAACAAAGCAGTAGGTTTACATCCAGCGTAAACGGCAGGCCTGTCTTGTTAGATGACATGGAAATAAAGAATGTTGTTCTTCCTTCATAGACAAAAACAGTGGAGTTTGGGTTATAATAGTCACGCTGTAAGGCACCCACAGGATAAAAAACAGGCAAAAAACGATGATCTGGAAAAGAAAAAGCCAGCAGGGTAGGGCGGCCTGAATCCCCTGATTCGTGAGCATAAGCGTGATATTCCGGGGGGATATCTACAATTACAGCGGCAATTGCCTGTTCGCCGTTACGCGCGAATTCAACCTTTACAGGAAGAAGCGGGGATGCCCGGACAGAAACGGCAAGCAGAGTAAAAAAAACCAACATGCCCGCAAGAAAATGGGGCAACTTGAACATTGAAAAATAATATATACATTTTTGAGAATGTTGCATAAAAAATGTTTTTCACCTAATGAGAGCACTACTAATCTTTGTAATTTTAGTTAAATATAGCGGATTACATGGAGTGAACAAAGTGATAAAAACTGTAAAAATGTTGACAGAAAGAAAATATGGGTATAATATTTCCCCGATGTTCTATTGGGTCATTAGCTCAATTGGTAGAGCAGCTGACTCTTAATCAGTTGGTTCGGGGTTCGAGTCCCTGATGGCCCACCAGAAAAGGCAATGGGTTTGGGTTACGGTGAAAGTCGTAAGCCCTTTTTCTTTTGGGCTAACACCAGAAAAATCCGTCCATTCTTTTATATGTCGTTTTTGCAATCGTTCACACATTTCAGTTTCATCATTAATTCGTAACTCCTTCCTTTTCCTTCGCAAGGATAGCATTTCTGTGTCCGTTTGGCAACGAGAAGTGCGATCCGCCTCCGCGCCTATCCCAATCTCGTCCACAATATAATCGGCATCGCACCCTTATCCGCCGGAACAGCATTAGCTGTTCCGCCTTCAAGCAAAGGATTTCTCCATTTTATGGATGATTTGTTGTCAGGCTTTTTTCGGACAGTAAATATCATGTCATTATTGTTGATAATCACAGCATCCATAAACGGCATGGAGTCTCACCCGCAAGGCCCGCGCCGATTCTTGATGACCATCAAAACGCAAGGCTATGTTTGCGTTGCGCAAGGGATGGAGAAAAAAGCAGACGAGCCGGCGTCACGGCTGGAAGATAGCGGCGGCATGCGTATGCGGTAGCGCGCGTCACGCGTCAAAGAGGCGGAGAAGCGCCTTGGCATGCCTACGCCGTGTTGCAGCAAGCGCTGCCGCAAAGGCCCAAGGGCAGTCCGCGCAAACGGCCGTTGATAAAATCCCGCACCGGCATGGTGAAAGCGCCCTGCGGGCGTACCTCAAGCAACTCGTACCAACAGTCCTCGCAGGCCACGCTGAGGCTGTCCCGCGTGCGAATCATGGTTCCGGCGGCATGTCCCTCACAGGAAGTGCCAGGTCTGCCCGGCAGAAGAAGAAGTGGCCACTCCCGCGTCTGCGAAGTGGACAGCGCTGTCTCAAATTTCCCCCCTTGCGATGCAGAAAGCGGCGCAGAAGAAGGTTGTGCAACAATGCGGAAAACAGCGCGACCGCCGGGACAGGGCGTCATGGCCCGGATATGTGCGTGGACGGCCAAAGCCGGACGGTGCCAGTCAACGAGACCGTCATCCTTGGATATCTTGGGGGCATAGGTGGCCAGAGCTTCGTCTTGGGGCAAGGAGTTTGCGGTTCCGGCAAGAATCTCTTTCACAACACGCAACAACAAGGTTGCGCCATCCTCGGCCAGAAGGGCAAGAAGATTTCCTGCCGTGCGATCCGCCACCGCGACATGGGAAGTCGTATATACCGGCCCTGCGTCCAGCCTGGAAATAATGCGTATGACGGAAACGCCAATTCTGGCATCCGTCTGCCAGTTTTCCATTATGGAGCGCTGCACGGGCGCAGCGCCGCGGTAGCGCGGAAGCAGGGAAGGATGCACATTGAGAGGAGGAAAACGCGGAGCGGTAAGTACTGCGTCCGGCAAGATAAGACCATAGGCTGCCGTCAGCAGAAAATCGGGGCGCAAGGCCGCAAATTCTTGTTGTACTTGAAGGGGGTTGAGGCTTGCGGGCTGAAAGATCGGAAGACCCAATTCGCGGGCCAGAACCGCAACAGGTGGAGGAAGGAGTTTTTGGCCCCTGCCGGAAGGGCTGTCCGGCTGGGTGTAGATCGCCACAATTTCGCCAAAAGACCATTCCGCGATCCGTTGTAGAACACGGGCCGCGAAATCAGGCGTACCCATGAAAATCAGGCGTCGTTTTTGCTGGTCAGCCATTTTTTGACCTTTGAATCATAAAGGGTGCGGCGCAGGCGACTGATGTGATCAATAAAGAGCAATCCATCAAGGTGATCCGCCTCGTGCTGCAAAACTATGGCGGAAAATCCGCTCAATTCCTGCGCAATGTCGTTGCCGTCGAGATCTCTGGCCCTTAAAAAAACGCTGCTGCTGCGGAGAACATCGGCTCTGTAGTTGAGGGGCACTGAAAGGCAGCCCTCCTGCTCGCTGACAATCTCGTCCCCAAGCAACACCAGTACCGGATTGACAAAAACACGCGGAGCAGGCTGTTTGTCCTTTTGCCCCGCGTCCATGACGAGTATGCGGAGAGGGCGGCCCACCTGTGGGGCTGCAAGCCCAACCCCGCGCGAGGCATACATGGTTTCAAACATATCGGCGGCCAAGGCGCGGATTTCCCCGGTAATCTCGCATACAGGCTCACTGGAGATGGCAAGAAGAGGGGCCGGATAAGTGACAATGTCAAGAAGCATTATTCTTTCGCCGTCTCCCGCAGACGAAGACCTAGTTCTCGCAACTGTGTCGCGGTAACGGACGAAGGAGCGTCCGTAAGCAGGCAAACGCCTTTTTGCGTTTTGGGAAACGCAATGACGTCGCGTATGCTTGTCACGCCCGCAAGCAGCATGACAAGGCGGTCAAAACCGAAGGCAATGCCTCCGTGGGGCGGCGCGCCAAGCTCCAGCGCCTGCAGCAGAAAACCGAAACGGCTTTCCGCAATATCGGGCGCAATGTCCAGAGCCTTAAAAATGGCGCGTTGAGCTTGTTCGGAATGTATACGTATGGAGCCGCTGCCCACCTCGGTGCCGTTGAGAACCAGATCGTAGGCTCGGGCTCGGGCCGAGGGCGGATCGCTGAGCATGAGGTCAAAATGGCCTTCGGCAGGGGAGGTGAAGGGATGATGGCAGGCGACATAGCGCTTTTCGGCGTCGTTATATTCAAAAAGCGGAAAATCCGTTACCCAGAGGAAATTGTAGCTGTTTTCGGGAACAAGATTGAGGTGCGCCCCAAGACGCACACGCAGATTGCCTAGGGCCGCGTTGACCACCACCGGCTCCGCCGCTTGGAAAAAGACAATGTCGCCTGCGCGCAAGTCGAGGGCTTGAACAATGCCGTTGCGCTCATTTTCGGAAAGAAATTTTGCGATGGGAGACTGCCATTCCCTTTCCCTGATCTTGATCCAGGCCAAGCCCTGCGCGCCGTAGACTTTGACAAATTCGGTAAAGTCGTCAATTTCTTTGCGGGTAAAGCCTTCGCCGCCGGGAACCTTCATGGCCTTGACAAGTTTGGCGGACGCAAAAAGCTTAAAGGTCGAGCTGCGGACAATATCCGTGACGTCCACAAGCTCAAGGCCGAAGCGCGTGTCCGGCTTGTCCACGCCGAAACGATTCATGGCATCATCCCATGTGAGGCGGGGAAAAGGAGCCGGGAGCGCGCAATTCGCCACGTCGGCGAAAAGTCTGAGCACCAGACCCTCAGCCATGTTCATGACGGCGGCCTCGTTCACAAAGCTCATTTCAATGTCAATCTGCGTGAACTCTGGCTGCCGGTCGACTCGTAAATCTTCATCGCGGAAGCAACGCACAATCTGAAAATATTTGTCGATCCCGCTTATCATGAGGAGCTGCTTGAACAACTGCGGCGACTGGGGAAGAGCGTAGAACTGTCCCTCATTGAGGCGGCTCGGCACCAGAAAATCCCGCGCGCCCTCTGGTGTGGATTTGGTAAGGACCGGGGTTTCCACTTCCACAAAGCCGGATTCATCAAGATAGCGGCGAACAGACTGAGAGGCACGGTGCCTGAGCATGAGATTCGCCCGCATGCGCGGGCGGCGCAGGTCAATATAGCGCCAGGCCAGGCGAAGGTTCTCGCCAGCGTCAGATCTGTCTTCCACCGGGAAAGGCGGAGTTTTGGAGGTATTGAGCAATTTCCAGTCCAGGGCCACAACTTCGATTTCGCCGGTGGGCAGGTTGGGGTTGACCATGCCCTCAGGGCGCGGACGCACTCTGCCGTGAACGGCAAACACATATTCCGAACGTAAAATGTGGGCGTCCTTGTGGGCTTTCGGCGCAATTTCGGGGCTGAAAACAACTTGCGTCAAGCCGTCGCGGTCGCGGAGATCGACAAAAATGAGGCCGCCGTGATCCCGACGATACTGCACCCAGCCCATGAGGCAGACAGTTTCCCCGTCATTACGGCTGTCTAGGGTACCGCAACTGTGGCTGCGCTTCCACCCACCCAAGTCCTGAATGAATTTTTGGTGTTCGCGCTGCAGATCAGCGGACTGCTGCTCTTCGGATACTTGTGTCATTGTCGGATTCCCGGTTGCAAGAGTATGGAAAAAATATCGTTCTGCGGAACAGTGATCTGCCTGCCGACAAGCATGTCCTTGACCGTGACCGCTGAGGCTGCAAGCTCTTCCGGGCCGATAATCAGGCACCATTTCGCGCCGGACTTGTCCGCCTGGCGCATAAGGCTCTTCATGCCACCCGTACTGAAGCTGACCACGCCCCGCAGGGTAGCGGTGCGCAGATACTGGGCCAGATTAAAAGCCGCTTTCTGCGCTTCCACGTCTGTGCCCACAATGAAGAAATCCGGAACAGAAGGGGAGGGTTTTTGCACGAGCAGGGCAAGTCGCTCCATGCCGCAGGCAAAACCCACACCCGGAACATCAGGCCCCCCGAGGCTTTTGACAAGGCCGTCATAACGGCCGCCGCCAGCCACGGCGGACTGCGCGCCGATGGTTACGCTCTCCACCTCAAAGGTGGTGCGGCAATAGTAGTCTAGCCCGCGCACCAAGCGGTGGTCCAACTCGAAGTCAACGCTCCGAGCTTCAAGAATGGCGCGCGCCTCGGCGAAATGATCCTTGCAGGCAGGACACTGCATGTCCGTAATGACAGGCGCCTCGGCGGTGAGAACACGACAGCCGGGAACTTTACAGTCCAGAACGCGAAGAGGGTTGGTTTCGGCGCGGCGGGCGCAATCAGGGCAGATATCTCCTGCGTCAACTTTCGTGAGAAATTCCGAAAGCGCATTGCGGAATTGTGGGCGGCATTCGGCGCAACCCATGGAATTGATTTTGAGCTTGAGGCCGCTCAAGCCGATTTCCCGCAAAAACGCGAGCAGCATGAGAATCATCTCCACATCGGCCATCGGACTATCCGTGCCCAAGCATTCGCAATTGATCTGGTGGAATTGTCGCATGCGGCCAAGCTGCGGGCGCTCGTGACGAAACATGGGGCCTAGGGTAAAGAGACGCCCTACGCCGTCATTGAGGCCCGCGTCAATATAGGCCCGCACGACCCCGGACGTGGCCTCGGGCCTTAGGGAAAGGGAACGGCCTCTGCTGTCGGCGAAGGAGTACATTTCCTTCCGGACGACATCGGTCTCAACCCCAATAGAGCGGGTGAACAGCTCGGTAAATTCCAGCAGGGGAGTTCGCACTTCCTCAAAGCCGAAACGGGAAAATACAGCGCGCGCGGCGTCTTCCATAGCAGCAAAGACCGCGCTGTCGGGCGGAAAGAGATCGGCAAACCCCTTGACTCGCGTCACATGTGGCATACTTCTCCTTTAATCGGCCTTGGCGGAGCACGGCGCTTCCAGACGCAATTTACCCGTTTCCGCGCAGGACAGGGGATAATCTCCGGTAAAACAGGCCAGACAGTAATGGTCCGGGCGTATGACAGAATTGAGCAATCCATTTATGCTCAAATAGTGCAGGGAATCCACATCCAGCTTCTCGACGATTTCCTTGTGGGAATGGCGCGCGGCGATGAGTTCTCCGCGAGAAGCAAAATCAATGCCGTAATAACAGGGAAATTTCACCGGTGGAGAAGAAATGCGGATATGCACTTCCTTCGCGCCGATTTCGCGCAGTTTTTTGACGCGCGTCATCATGGTGGTGCCGCGAACAATGGAATCGTCAATAATACAGATACGTTTGCCCTTAATGAGGGAACGAACGGGATTTATTTTGACCCTCACTCCGAAATTGCGCATGGACTGGCCCGGTTGAATAAAGGTACGTCCTACATAGTGATTGCGTATCATTCCGTGCTCGTAAGGCAACTCGGCGCACTGGGCAAAACCCACCGCGGGATAGACGCCGGAATCGGGAAAAGGAAGTACAAAGTCCACATCCGGCGTAGATTCGCAGGCGAGCAGCCAACCCATGCGCTTGCGACAAAGGTAGACCTGCTCGCTAAAGACCCAAGAATCTGGCCTGGCAAAATAAATGAGTTCGAAAATGCACTGACGTGGTTGCTCGGGCATGGAACTGCACAAAGGCTCGCTACGCTCGCCGGAGGGATCAATTATATACATTTCCCCCGGCGCAATAGGGCGTTCATAGTCGGCTTCCAAAAGGTCGAAGGCGCAGGTTTCCGACGCCAAAACAGGGCATTTGCCAAGGCGCCCCAAAGCTAGGGGGTGAAAGCCTAGGGGATCGCGGACGGCTATGAGCGTTTCGCCCGAGAGAACCAGGAGGCAATAGGCTCCACGCGCCTGCTCACAGGCCCGGCGGACCGCCTCCGGCAGATCGTTGTCCCTCAGGGCGCGCGCCAGCAAATGCACCAGCACTTCCGTATCATTGCTGGTGGAAAAAATACTGCCGGAGTTTTCCAAATCCCGGCGTAGAGCCAACGTATTGACAAGATTGCCGTTGTGAGCCACGACAATGTATTGTCCGCGGTAGCAGACAAGAAAGGGTTGGGCGTTGCGCAGGGCCGATTCCCCTGTCGTGGAATAGCGCACATGACCAACAGCAATGCGGCCATGCAGGTTCAGCAGATCCGCCTCGCCGAAAACGTCTGGCACAAGACCCATGCCACGGCGTTCACAGACCCTCTTCCCGTCGGTGGTGACGATGCCCGCGCTTTCTTGGCCGCGGTGCTGCTGGGCGTAGAGCCCAAAATACGCCAAGCGCGCCGCTTCCTTATGGTCGTAAATGCCGGTAAGGCCGCACTCATGCCGAATCATAACAGCCTGTCTCCATATATTGCTTGGAGCATAAAGAGTAAACATACCAATGGCGAGCTCGGTCGTCAAGATTGGAAAAACAGAAACAACCAGCATGTCACGCTTGAGATGTCCGCTTTACGGCAGGAAAAGCCTGCCTTCAAGCATCTCGCTACAAAGCTACTTTAGCTTTTTACGCAAATACATAATGCGGTTGTCAATAACCGCAGAGTTGGGGTAATCGGCGCGGGCCTGCTCAAAGCGCGCTAGAGCGTCTTTGCCGCGTCCCAATTGTTCCAGCGCGTCGGCCAACAGATAGGTCGCGAGGCCACGCAATTCCTTATTGAAATTATTGTTGTCCAGCATTTGCAGACAAAGGTCCGTCACTTCCTGCCAACGCTGGCGGGTCATATTCTGGTCCGCAAGGTCGTACAGGCACAAATTTTTATCGCGCTCCGGCAGGGAAAGGGCGAGACATTGATGGAGCGTCTCATCGCCGGCCTCAAAGTGACGCCGATTGAAGTGGGTCTGGGCAAGTCGGCGGTAACCATCCACCAATTCCGCCGGCTCTATATCCTCCAGTTCTACATAGGAATTCCATATGTCAGCCGCGCGGGAGAAGCGGCGTAATATTTCCGCGTAACGCCCCATGCGTTCTAGGATGGTCTTGGAACGCCCTTCGCTTTCAGAGAATTCCTCAAGCATGACTTCAAGGTATTCCAGACTGGTCTGCGGCTCTTCAACTTCGGCGTTGACCGAGGCTAAAAGCATATTCCATGCCTCCCAGCGACTCTCGAGGTCGTGTTCCGTCCTGAGAGCCCTGCGCGAAAGACGCTCCGCCAAGGGCCAGTCATGCGCGGCGACGGCATTTTTAGCCTGCGTAATGTCATCCCTCGAGAGGGGAGATTGATCGCAGGCTGCCAGGCAGGTCAAAAAACAAACAATGAGCAGGACTGGGAGGATGTTTCGCCGTATGTTTAGCATGGCGTTTCGTCGTCTTCTGAAATACTTGCCTTACGTCGGCAGTAACAGCTATTTTGAAAAGGGGAAAGAAAAACCATGTACAGGGTTTTAAGAAACTTTCCTACAATTCCGGGGGGATACGCAATAAGCTTTGGAGCAGGTCGCCGTCCGGGAGCGTCACTGCAAAGTTCTCTCCGCACGATCACGTTCCCCGCGTTCTTGCCCGCAATTGAAACTGCCTGTTTCCATTTATATCCCCGCCCAGAAGGGCTGAGTTTTACGGCGTATTGGATAAAAAGTCCCTCTTTCGAGAAGCCTGTTAACTGAACAAATAAGAATTACAGCTTAATGCGCTGTGCCAGTGTCCATTAGGGCGGTTAGAGAGTTGAACAGCTTTTGAGCTGACGGGAAAAAGCGGATAAAATCTTTTTGAGTCGACAGATCCCCTAATGGCCCAGAATCATTTTTCTTCGACGACGTCCCACATCGCGGCCGTAGAGGAGGTGATGAAGAATGCGCTGTCCATTTCATCCATAAAACACCTTCATATCAAGCTCATTGGCAATCAAAAAATTGTGGCTATTCCGCTCTGGAAGCATGTGCCAAAGCAGGATAAAAACCAGCTTTTTTATACACGTCAGCAAACAGTAAAGAAAAGGATATTAGGTAGTTTGTGCTTGGTGTACCGTTTTTGTGCGGGGATCTCCCCCGGAGTAATCCTTGTAAATTGCAACATGATTTACAGCGATATCGCTGTCTAGATAATGCCATTTTTACTATCTCAGCGTCTTCGCATTTCGGACATTCCTGCATTGTGACTTCCATCTTGGGGAATCACTATACAATATGAGCATTTTTTATGCAATACTCTCAAAAATTTATCCACAACAACGGGCTTTTTCAATTTTTTTTTCGGATGGAATACAAGCTGTTATGCCCTTATTGGGCAGAGCATTGCGAAACCATGCGCATCGTACCACCACCGATCTGCCAATAATTCTCCGGCTCCAGGCAGAACAGAGACTCCAAGAGTAAGAAGTATGCTTCTTTAATAATCATTCACCAAAACTATAAGCACCATAGAAACAGGCTTCCCGTTGCTCGCGCAAAACGCGTGAAGTTTGGAATTCAAACCACCTTTTGTACTCTAGATGCGGCGAGGAATATGCCTTTTTCAGCGGACTTGCCGCTGTGCGATTGGCTTTGAGATGAGTGGCGTCAATCGTTACTCTTTCTCTAGGAGCCGTTTTTGTCGTCTCCTTAAAAATTTTGTTGAAAACTCCCATACGGGCTCCAGTGGATAAAACGAGTATGCAATATTTTATATGGGCCGTATTCATGCGGCGCCTCTTTCCATTGAAGACCATGCTTGATGACGTAAATTATTCCACTTGTCACCTTCATGTCGTCTACTCGTGATATATCATGTGAAAGCGGAAAACGCGGACGAATACGTTCAGGTTGTTCGACGGAAAGATAAAAAAGACTGCTCAATGGCAAATCTCGTCAAGGCGCTCCAGTCTTTGCTGTCCACATTACCGCACCGCTTCTACAAATAAACGATTATCGGCGCGTTCCGCCAGGATCTTTAGCTTTTCCCGGCAATGCCTCCTTTATCCTAATTCCATGGTCATCTTTCAAAGCATGTCGATGTTGCGCAGCAGATCTCCCGATCCCATATCATTAATCATTATCATTTAATTATGAATGTCGATAGGACCTGGAATTTTGTCTTATTCCGGCCCAATGCCCGCGATTGCGTCGTTCCCGGTATTCGCAGGATGTCTGCGCGCAGAGCGAAGGGGACTGTCCGCGACCAAAATTTTTTTCGCGTTAATTTTTTAACTTAGTGTTATTTTTAATAAAATTTTCTCACCCCCCCCCCCCCCCTAAAGAATAAAAATTTTTGTACGGAAAAAGCTTGCAATGCGAAAAAGCATTGTTTAATGTATCTTCTCAAATGGGCAATACTTATAGAGGCAATTTTTTACACACGCGTCAAGAACGCAAAAGAAAGGAAGATTTATTATGAAAAAACTCACAACGTTACTGGCTGTGGGGATGGGGCTGGTGCTCGGTGCTGCCACCGGCGCGAGCGCCATTGATTTCAAGGCGAAGG
>JAITNF010000002.1 GCA_031290615.1 Desulfovibrio sp.
TCAAAACGGTTTGAATATATGCGCCAGCCTTCGGCGGACTCTGCTAACAACTTGAACTGCTCAAGCCGTTGGTCTTCTTTCTCCTGATGCCTGATGCAGTCCCTTGTCACATCTTCATCCAGCAAAATTGCGGGCGATAAAAACGGTACTCTTCCCTTTGATAAAACCAGCCTTTGTGAGTTCCTGGGCAGATCTCCCCGGGGGACCGATGGAATTATATAGGTATCCCAAACTGTGATTAGCTTTCATGTTCATTACAGATAACAATCTATTTTTTCATTTAATTTTTTTGACGTCATATTTGTCAACATGACCTCCCACAGTTTTTGTACCTCGGTGGTCTGCCCAAAATAGCTTATTCCCGCTCGTCCACTGTGACTTCTTTTTAGTTAATATCCTTAGTAGACTCCTGGATGCCCACGCGCCCGCAGACATATGAGGCAAATACGAAAATCCAGCAGAGTGGTTATCCAGACAGACATAGACTAGCTGGCGCAGAAAACAGGCTGCCAGGTTCAACACGAACTACAGTCAGGGCAATGGTACGACAACCTTCTTTAGAGTCCCCTATCCCGATGCATGATATGGCAGCACGAGGCTGATGAAGATTTACGGTCTCTCGGACGAGTGCCACAGCGGAGCAGATAGCTGCCCTGAGCAGCCTTGTCTCCCCGCTGCAGCAAGTATGTTCCGACTGTGCCGGAAGGGGCGAAGCTGTACAAGGGGGTACCGGACTACCCGAACCGACACCTGCCCCAACCGTGTATAGCGGCCTCTTCATGCAAACGCAGATACAAAACTCCAGTCAGGGCGTTTATCTGGGGGTTATTACATCCAGCGGCTATACGGTTGCCCCACTGGCCTATGCGGCCTAGACACTGGCGGAGCTGAACGCTGTTTCATCAGACGCGTGGAAGGGGGACACTGCCGTCACTCCCCGGGCACGAGCAGCGGGAACTATGGATATATAAGAACCTACAAGCGCACCAGCGGACCATGGGTATTGAGCCAGAACATCCAGTTCGCGCTCCCGATACTGCCCGACATCATGCTGGCCACCAAGGACGCGGGACCGGCCCAGCTATACAGCCATCCCCAGGTGGATTTGACGAGTCCCAGCAGCCATGTGTGGCTAAAACTCTGAGCGCGCAGGGGTATCCGGACTGGCAGTTTGTGAAAAACGTACCTATCGGGAATTTTAACGTCTTCAGTGTTACCAAAACCCATATATAGCAATAGGTACTACTGGTTCCGCAATACCTGGAACCAGCTGGATTTTGCAATACCAAGTATGGGGACACCTGACTATTCGGCGCAGCTTATAGCCGGTGAGCCATGACTGATGAGCTGGACAGCTCCTGTGAATTGTCTGTTTTCGGGCGTCTCAGTTTGGGGAGGATCAACACTCGGGAAGTAAAAATCTCTTCGTCGGGAGGAAGTTACGACTCAAACTTGAGGAAATCAAGGCAGTTGCGGACGGATAGCGCCGTCATATCTAGCTAAATACATGTTACTGTCTGCCATGGCTGTTTTCACCTTGTGGTATCCGGTGCATCTGCTGTTTCCAGAAGAGGTTCCCAGCATGGGTTTGTCGATAGAGTCATGGTGAAGCAGGACAAGGGCGCCTGATGCCACATCCCTCAACGCCATGCGTTGCATCCCCTCCTTCAGCCCCTGAAAAACCAGGTGGGGTTGAACGCCACGTTGGCGTAACACGTCAAACGAAGCTCTATCCATCGGAAACTGCACGAACTGGAGGCTGGATCAGTCGCGTCTACCCTGATATCCGACTCCCCTCTCTTGCATCACCTGCATGCCTGTGCTAGTACTCTATGTCAAAGAGTGAGTCGGTCTTGCCATTACTCCGTCTTGAACAAATTAAATCTGACAGAACTCCAGCAATACCTGCCCAAGCGACCGTTCACTGACGCTTGTAACAATGTTGCCGATACCCTTGGGGGAAGTATGCTCTACCGTATAGAAGCGGGGCCGCGTGAGGGCGTGGACGACACGCAGGGCAACAGAACAACTCTGAATCTAGAAACATCTCTCAATCTGCTCGTGGCATCTGTACGCCACGTCAAGATTTTCACTGTGAACGGCCTTGATGCGGCCCAGGTGCAGCGTCTGGTGGACGAGGGCGTACTTCACGACCCCATTCTACAGCGTGCGGCTGTGGGTGTTCTCACGCTCCTTCCTCCCTTTCCCGACTGGTTTGTGGAAGTCTCCTTTCGCCCCGGCGTAACGGACAACGAAGCCCGGACCGCTAGGGACACGGCCGCCATGGTTCTCGGCCTCCCCAAGGAGGATCTTGCCGTATACACCGCCCTACAATACCGCATCTGCAACACTTCGGACAAACCTCTCACCCGTGGACAGGTGGAGAGAGCGGGCAAAGATTTGCTCTGCAACACCCTTATTCAGTGTCTGCGCATAAAAAACCGCGAGGAATGGCAGGCGGAACCGGGCTTTGCGCCGCAAGCCGCCAAGGTCACGAGCAAGTCAGACGGCACAGTGGGAACAATTCCTCTTTCCACCATGAACGATGCGGATCTGCTCGCCGCAAGCCGCGAGAATACTTGGGCGCTGAACCTGAACGAGATGCACTGCATCCGGGATGCCTTTGCCGCGCCAGCGGAACTGACCCGCCGCGCGGCTTCGGGTCTTCCCGCCGATCCCACGGATGTGGAGATGGAAGTGCTGGCGCAGACATGGTCGGAGCACTGCAAGCACAAAATCTTCGCCGCGCGCATAGCCTACGAAAATCGGGAAACTGGCCTCCGGGAAAATGCGGACAACCTCTACAAATCCTGCATACGGGACACCACGGCGCTGCTGCGCCAACGCATGGACGATAAGGACTACTGCAAATCCGTCTTCAGGGACAATGCGGGCGTGATCGCTTTTATCAACGGGTATGACGCATGCATCAAGGTGGAAACCCACAACAGCCCTTCGGCCCTGGACCCGTACGGCGGCGCTCTTACGGGCATAGTGGGCGTGAACCGCGACCCCATGGGCACCGGCCTCGGGGCGGAACTGGTGTGTAATACCGACGTGTTCTGTTTTGCCTCGCCCTTTCATGACAAGCCCCTACCGCCGCGCCTGCTCCACCCCCGCCGCGTGCTGGAAGGCGTGCGCGAAGGCGTGGAGCACGGGGGCAACAAATCCGGCATTCCCACGGTGAACGGCTCTCTGGTTTTTGACGAGCGCTACCTCGGCAAACCCTTGGTTTATTGCGGTACTGTGGGCATCATCCCCACGGAAATCAACGGCCGTAACGGTTGGGAAAAGCAGGCACTTCCGGGCGATGTCATCGTGATGACCGGCGGACGCATCGGCAAGGACGGCATTCACGGCGCCACTTTCTCCTCCGAGGAACTGCACGGGGGATCGCCAGCTACAGCCGTGCAGATAGGCGACCCCATCACCCAACGCAAAATGTACGATTTTATCCTGGCGGCGCGTGATCGCAGCCTGTACAACTCCATTACTGACAACGGCGCTGGCGGTCTTTCCTCATCCGTGGGAGAAATGGCGGAGGACACGGACGGATGTGTGCTGGACATAAGCCGCGCCCCCCTCAAGTACGACGGCCTCAAGCCTTGGGAGATCCTGCTTTCCGAGGCACAGGAGCGCATGACCCTCGCCGTGCCGCCGGAAAAACTGGACGAATTCCTCGCTCTGTCCGCGCACCTAGATGTGGAAGCCACACCGCTGGGCCATTTTACGGATTCCGGATTTTTTGAAGTGCGCTGCAATGAAAGGATCATCGCCTCACTGCCCATGAACTTCATGCACGACGGCGTGCCCCAAATGGAACTGGAAGCCGTGTGGCAGACGCCGCAATGCGAGGACGTCCGCGTGGAGGCCACCGGCATCGCCGAAGGCGAATTTCTCAAGCGCATGCTGAGGCGTCTCAATATATGCTCCAAGGAATATATTGTCCGTCAGTACGACCATGAAGTGCGCGGCGGTAGCGTGATCAAACCTCTCATGGGGGCGCTACGCGACGGCCCCTCGGATGCAGGGGTGCTCAGGCCCCTACTGGAATCCGATGCCGGTCTTGTTATTTCCCACGGCATCTGCCCCAAATTCAGTGATTACGACACGTACTGGATGATGGCCAACGCCATGGACGAAGCTGTGCGTAACGCCGTGGCCGTGGGGGCCAACCCCGACGCCTTGGCCGGCGTGGACAATTTCTGCTGGTGCGACCCCGTCGCGAGCGAAAAAAATCCCGACGGCCGCTACAGGCTGGCCCAGCTCGTACGCGCCTGCAAAGCGCTCAGGCACTTCTCGCTTGCATACGGTCTGCCCTGTATTTCCGGCAAGGACTCCATGAAAAACGATTACACCGGCGGCGGAGAGCGTATCTCCATCCCCCCCACGGCGCTTTTTTCCGTGCTGGGCGTCATGGACAACGTGACACGCGCCCAAAGTTCCGACTTCAAGCTGGAAGGCGAACACATCTACATCCTCGGCGGCGTCTGGAGGGATATGGCTGGCAGCGAGGCGGCTTCGGAGCTAGGCCTCGCTGGCGGCAGGCTGCCACATGTGGACGCAGCGCGGGCTCTGTTGCGCTATCGCACATTGCATGCGCTCATGCTGCAACGCGCCTTGGCCTCATGTCACGACTGCTCCGACGGCGGTTTTGCCGTGGCTCTGGCGGAAATGTGCATCGGCGGCCGTTTAGGCGCGCGGGTGGATATCGACGCCCTGCCCGCTCTGGAGGCCATGACGCGCACGGAACTGCTCTACAGCGAAAGCGCAAGCCGCCTGATTGTCAGCGTACGGGACGACCTTGCTCCAATTCTGGACGTGCTGGGGCAGGGGCAGTTGTGCCAGCGCATCGGCACGGTTACCGGCGACAACCGCCTGACCCTCACCAGCGGCGGAAGCGTTGTCCTGCAGGAGGACGTGGAGGAACTGGTCCGGGCGTTCAAACAGACGCTGAACTGGTAACCTGGCGTACATCTTTTACAAATATCCTGGAACAGGTAATGCCCATAATTTTCGATAACATTAATACTTCTCTCCTTCCAGCGTTATAACAAACGCTTTATGTCGTCGAGCACGCCGACTTCTGCGTGGAGTATTTCAATCTTCGTTGATGGAAAAGTTTTGCATGCAGACTATGTTGACCGCTGGGGCGGCAGAGAAAGTCACTGTTGTCACCTGCTGGTCCGCAACTGTTCGGGGTGTACGGCAAGTCAGCCTGAGGCGGGGGTGCGTTCAACAAAACGGTCACCTTTTCCCTGGTGCCAAAGCAGCGTCCACACCGCAAGCACCGTAAAGCACGGGATGCGTTCCGCATGATTGTTGATCGACGATACGCCCCCGGCCTCAGGGAAAAGCCAAAAATGTCCATCTCACGTTGGAGAGGACGCGCCAGTTGATCCACCTCTCATCATTCTCAAAAGCCTCTTTGGACCGGTGTGGATGAATCATAAAAAACGCCGCCACGTTATTGCAGAGTAACCAAAGCCACTCAAGGCCAAATTTGCGTTTCCATGTGGTCTCTGTGGTCTCGTCGACATGATTCACTGGCGCATAGTGAACAGCCTCGTGTGGCCTCATAATGGGGGAAGATAGCCTGACCGACCCTGCGGCCCTGTCTGGAATATTTTTAATAGTTTGAATAGCGCCCTGACTGACCGGCACAGCAAATACGGATTACGGACAGTCCCGCACAAGCCCGGCGGCTGTCGCCATGAATTGCGCGCAGTTCGGCAATCATGGCCGTCAGACGAGGCCCAAACCGGTACGCGAGTCAACGGTATAGTCCTCGATTTTACCACAGGCAGGGCAACCGCCCCTGTGCAGGCCGATATGCCGGACGTCAAGCTGGATTTCCGACAACTCAACAACCTAATGAATATAACAGGGATCCGGCTCCGTGAAGGCCGTACAACCACACGAACATTGTTCAGGAAAAAGTTCCGTTGAGGACGTCAGCACTCAAAGAAATTGCTTGCTGTGTAGTTGACATCGTATCACACCTTAAACATAATTTCTAGAGCTTGTCTGGACACCTCATTTGTATTTTCAGCTAAATATATCGATATATTTTTCAAAAAACATTCTTAAGGGACACTCTCTTTTAACGAACTTGACATCACGCCGATTTTGAATTCTGACGGACAAATCCAAGGACATACGATTTGCCGCCTATCCTGTGTGATGTTGTACAGTTGTACAACAGGGGCCTTGCGGCGGTCGCGTGCTGCTTGTCCCGATGTGGAATATTCCGAATTTGACGTTACCGGCCGGGAAGACGTTGCGGTCTAGGGCGTCGTCATCTACGTGATTCACAAGCTCAACTTCGCCGCTTTATATACGACGAAAAGACAAAATGTATGCAAGAAAAAATCCTGATTCTGGGCGTGGGTAACATTTTGCTGACGGACGAGGGTTTCGGCGTACGCGCTGTGGAATATCTGCAAGAACACCATGTTTGGCCGGAACATGTGCGTTTTCTGGACGGCGGCACGCAAGGGATTATGCTAATGCTGGACATTCAGGAATGCGATCTGCTCGTGGTGCTGGATGTGGTGCTTGGCGGCAAGGCTCCAGGGACAATCTATCTGATTGAAGGCGAAGACCTGCGTAAAAGTTTCATCTTTCGCGATTCAATGCATCAAACGGACCTGCTGGACACGCTCCTCACCTGTGAGCTTGTCGGACACAGGCCGCAAGCCGTCGTTTTCGGTCTGGAGCCCTTTGATTACAAAACCATAAGTATGGAACTGACGCCCCAAGCCAGAACCTGCCTGCCAAAATTCTGCCGCAAGGTTGTGACGGAACTGGCCCGGCGAGGCATAAAAACCGGCGGAGGAGAATAAAAGTCCCGCACCTTTACTGCGCTTTTTTATACCGCCGCGTTATGCTGTTTTGCACCCGATGCAGAAATAGACGAAGCCCCGTTCCGCCATAGCCGATGGCGAATACAGATTACGTCCGTCAAAAAGCAGCGGACTTGTGAGCAGAGATTTAAGACGCTCAAAGTCTGGATTGCTGAACTGATTCCACTCCGTAGCCACCAGCAGGGCTTGGGCGCCGTCACACACGGCGTACTGGCTGTCCGCAATTTCCACCAAGGGATTGTCCTTGAAAATGCGCCGGGCGTTTTCCCCGGCAACTGGGTCAAAGGCACATATCTTCATGCCCTGCGCCGTCAGATGCGTCACTATGTTTATGGAAGCCGCCTCGCGCATATCGTCTGTATTGGCCTTGAACGCCAAACCCCAGAGCGCCAGCGTTTTTCCCCTGATTCCCCCCTGCGGAACGAAATATTCCTGAATGCGCAGGGCCATACGCTGTTTATGAAACGCGTTGACCGCTTCCACGGCGTTGAGCACCAGCGGTTCCACACCGGCTTCGGAGGCTGTATGGACAAGCGCCTTGACGTCCTTGGGAAAACACGAACCGCCGTAACCGAGTCCCGGATAGATAAACTGGTAGCCGATGCGTGAGTCCGAGCCTATGCCGGCGCGCACATCGCGCACGTCCGATCCCACGCGCTCGCAGATTGTCGCAATTTCATTGATAAAAGAAATTTTTGTCGCCAGCATGCAGTTAGCGGCATATTTTGTCATTTCCGCACTACGCTGGCTCATGACAAGGATTTTGTCGCGCGTGCGGGCAAAGGGCTCGTAAAGCTCCCGCATAACGGCCGCAGCCTTTTCAGAATCCGTGCCCACTATCACGCGATCCGGCTTCATAAAATCCACTATCGCCGCGCCTTCCTTGAGAAATTCCGGATTGGAAACCACGGTGACAGCCAGAGCCGACTTTCTGGCCACCAGTTTTCGCTCAATGATGCCGCGCACCATATCCGCCGTGCCCACTGGCACTGTGGACTTGTCTACCACAATCAGATTGGTCCGCATATCTCGTCCGATTTCCCGCGCGACCTGCTCCACATAGCTCAAATTGCATGAACCATCGGGCAGGGAAGGGGTGCCGACACAAATAAAAGCGCAAGCGGCACCATCAAGGCCCTTGGCGAGACTTGAGGTAAAGCGCAGTCTGCCGTCCGCGCGGCTGCGCCGGACCATATCTTCCAGACCCGGCTCGAAAATATGCACGGAACCGGCATTGAGTTTTTCCACAACAGCAGAATTGACGTCAATACAAGTCACCGTATTGCCCATTTCCGCAAAACAGGCAGCGCTCACCAAGCCCACATACCCTGTTCCGATAATGCACAATTTCATTTCCAGGCTCCCGAATTCCCACAGGCGGCACGCATTCCCAGCTTGACGCACGGCGGTGAAACAGTCAGAATATTATGTATTTTTTCGGCGGCACGTAAACGAACTGTTTATAACTAAAAATACCATCACAGGCAAGCGCATGATTGTCGGGCTCGGCACGGACATTGTGGAAATACTCCGCCTCGAAAGGGTATACACCCGCTTTGGACGACGTTTTCTGGAAAAAATTCTCACACCGCGAGAGCTGGATACACTGCCGGCAACACCCGCTACCACTGTCGCCGGACGCTTCGCCGCCAAGGAGGCAGCGGTGAAAGCCCTCGGCACTGGATTCAGCCGGGGGATAACCCCGCTGCATATTGAAATCACCCGCAGCAGTCGCGGCGCGCCCAAAATGACCTTTCTCGGTAAGGCAAAAGAGCTGGAGCTAGCCATCGGCATCAGACGCAGCCTGCTTTCCATCAGCCATGAGCGCACTGTGGCTGTCGCTGTTGTTATACTGGAGGCCTGATGCCGTCGGAACAAGAGTTTACGGCAGCCCTGCTCCCACTTCCTCCGGAATTTTTCCCCAACAGTCCGATCATGGCAGCCCGCCCGCCGGACGCGCGGCTTCTTGACGAAACCTGCCTTGCTTTTTTGCCAAAAATTCCGGCCAACGCGTACAAAAATATCTTCGGGCATGTCCTTGTGATCGGCGGCACACCGCAATACAGCGGCGCAGCCAATCTGGCGGCGCGGGCGGCTCTGCGCGCCGGGGCCGGCCTTGTCAGCGTGGCGGCACCGGCCGGGGCGGTGAGGGACATCAAAAACGGCCTGCCGGAAATCATGACCCTGCCGCTGGGCAAACCAGCAAACTCCACATGGCCGAAAAAAATTCCCGAGGCCCTATCTGCCGCGCTTGAACGCTGCACGGCACTGGTTACAGGCCCCGGCATGGGGCGCGGGCCTGATTCCGCCGCCTTTCTGGCGGCTCTGCTCTGCCTGCCCAAACGCCCGCCAGCGGTCATTGACGCGGACGCGCTCGTGATTATCGCAAATCAGCCGGAGTTGCGGCAAAAGCTTCTGCCCCGCGATATCCTGACCCCACATCCCGGCGAAGCCGCCGCCCTACTCCGCACAAACGCCGTATCCATACAATCCGACCGCTTTACAGCCCTTGACTGGCTGTGCCGTCTGGCACCGTGCGCCGTCATCCTCAAAGGGGCGGGCACATTGGCGGGGCAGGCTCCAAAGCCCGTTCTTGTGAGCCCTTACGATGTGCCGCAACTGGCAGTCGGCGGCAGCGGCGATGTTCTGGCCGGCTGTCTGGGCGCTCTGTTGGCCGCCCGACATTACCCGGACAGTCTGGTTGTGGCGGGAATGGGAATCGTGCTCCATGCGCTCGCGGGAAAGACTCTCGCGGCGGCATTTCCAGCGCGGGGAAATACGGCGGGGGAAATCGCCGATGCCATCCCCCGCGTTCTGATCTGAATTGAACAACATTTTTACAATTGACGGATATGACAACCCTAGAAATCACCCTAGAAAATCTTGAAGACACAAATCGCCTTGCGCGCTGGATGGCGCGAAATATTTCAGGCTGTCCCGGCGTCAGGGCGCTGCTGCTACGCGGAAAACCCGGCAGCGGCAAGACCACCTTTACGGCGGCTCTGGTGCGTGCCCTGCCTGGCGGCGATCTGGCGGAAGTGGCCAGTCCGTCTTTTACCTTGTGTAACCACTACCCCACTACCCCGCCTGTTTTACACGGCGACCTGTACCGTTGCGCGTCCGCTGTACCGGACGAGATTGCCGAAGCGCTGCAACACGCCGGGACGCTCACCATTCTGGAATGGGCGGAATATTTGCCCTGGGAGGATTTTCCTGAAGATTTTCTGGACATCCTCTTCACGTCTGACGATAATGTATATTTATTGACCATGAACGCCGTCGGCCCCGACGCCCAAAAAATGACGCATGCCCTCTATCTGTGGACCGAAAAGGGACGTAGCGAAACACAGCCAAAACAGCGCGACAGCGCTCCGTATTGTCGCCTACGGAGTCGGTTACTCATTTCACTCACAACATGCCAACAGGTAATTGAATTATGAAAATTCTTGTGCAAAAATTCGGCGGCACTTCTGTAGCCAATCTGGAATGCATGCAAAGAGTGCGTGAAAAAGTGACTGACAGCCTCAAACGCGCCGACAAAATCGTTGTCGTGCTATCTGCTCGCGCCGGGGACACCAACAACCTGCTGGCGCTGGCCGAACAATGGTCAAAAAATCCGGATGCGGCGGAGTGCGACGCGCTGGTTTCCACCGGCGAACAGGTTTCCGTCAGTCTTTTCACCACGCTGCTCAAAGACAACGGCATAAAAGCCCGCTCCCTGCTGGCATACCAGATACCCGTCATCACGGACGACAGCTTCGGCCGCGCACGTATCCGCTCCATAGACAGCGATGCCCTGCGCGCTTTTTTCGAGCAGTATGATGTTCTTGTCGTGGCAGGTTTTCAGGGCTGTACGGAAGACAAACGCATCACTACGCTGGGGCGAGGCGGTTCGGACACGTCAGCTGTAGCGCTGGCTGCCGCTCTAGAGTCCGTTGAATGTGAAATCTACACGGATGTGACCGGCGTTTACACCACTGACCCCAACATTTGCTCCACAGCCCGCAAAATGGACCGCATCGCCTACAGTGAAATGCTGGAACTGGCCAGCATGGGCGCAAAAGTGCTCCATATCCGATCTGTGGAATTTGCCCAGAAATATAAAGTGGCTGTCCGGGTGCGCTCCACTTTCAATGACGACCCCGGCACACTTGTCACCCAGGAGGATTTCAGCATGGAAGCTCTGCTCGTTTCCGGCATCGCGTATGACAGAGACCAGGCCCGTGTTACCCTGCACGCCGTGCCCGACGTGCCGGGCGTTGCCGCAGCCGTCTTCGGCCCCCTTTCCGAAAAGGACGTTCTTGTTGACATGATTGTGCAAAACACAAGCCTTGACGATCTGACGGACATCACCTTCACCGTTTCCCGCAAGGATTTGAAGCATACTCTGGAGATTATGGCGAAAATTTCACACAGCATCGGCGCGGCCGAAGTGGTGCATGACGTCAATGTAGCCAAAGTTTCGGCCATCGGCGTGGGCATGCGCAACCATTCCGGCGTCGCCGCCAGAGCCTTTGCCGCCCTGACACAGGAAGGCATCAATATTTTGATGATCAGCACTTCGGAAATAAAGATCACCATCCTAATTAAGGAAAAATATGTGGAGTTGGCAGTGCGCATACTGCACGACACCTTCGGCCTAGATTGGGACATAGACTAAAATCCGGCCCGGAACGGTTTACGCCGCCGCGCGACGGCGGAGTGTGAATTCGCCTTTAAAGTTGTCTGCTCGAAAACCAGTTGAGCGCCGTGTCGGGCGTGATTAGGGTTGGGTTAGCCGTGTAACGCTGATTATAAAGCAGAACTCTCTGCCATGCAAGCCTGACAATCTGTAATCAGCTGGGCAGGGGGAATGAACGCGCTCCGTTGACGAAAAGTGTTAAGGTCCGGTGATATTGTTATCATTGATAATTTGTCGGTCCATAAAAATCTGGACGTCGGCAGGCATACCAGAGCCAGAAACGCAGAACTTCTCTATTTGCCGGCGTATAACC
>JAITNF010000005.1 GCA_031290615.1 Desulfovibrio sp.
TTCCTTTACCGTGAGCATTGGCGTCATGGGTGGAGTTCCGGGACATGAGGAAACGCTGGCTGACTTCCTCGAACAGGCCGACAAGGCTCTTTATCTTGCCAAAAAGGGCGGCAGGAACAGGGTGGAAGAATATGCCTGCGAGATCGGGCAACTGAAGACCAGCTGACGCTATTCGGAAGCTCTCTGTGGCCTATTGATCGGGCAGCGCGAAGTGCCGCCGTCCGATCGTAATCTGCGTTACCGAATCGGCGTTTTCACCATTTTCAGGAATTTGTCGGTGCAATAGGCGGCGTTTTCGACCTTTTTCAGGTCGTCTTTTGTGATGCGGCCTGTTTCGGTGAAAAAGCGGGCGATTTCAGTATGCCACCGTTGAGCGGCGCTGGGACCCTTTGAGGCGTCAAGCAGGGCTGTCTGCTCTTTGTAGTTGAACACGGGATGAGTTTGCAGATCAAGCAGAGCCATTTCAGCGGAATATTCCTTGCCAGCCCATTCCAGGAAGAAACGGCGGTATTCGGGCACTATGGACTCCAGGGGTTCGCTCTTCAGCATGTTGACGGTGCGCAGGTAGATGCGGATAAATTTGGCCACATGCTCGGGGTTTTTGTCGGCAAATTTTTTGTCGGCGATAATATCAATGGGCAGACCCTGTTTGCAGGTTTTCGGCGTGGCCGCGACTTTCCAGCCCTGTTCTTCGCCCCTGTACATGTAAGGGGCCCACAGACCTACGCCGTCGCCGATCCCGGTGGTAAAGGCCGCCAGCGCCTGGGCCTGATCCATGTTCTTGATGATCACGTCGGAATCATTCAGACCCAGCACTCTCAGCCAGTGGCTGAGAGTAAAGTGGGCGGAGGAAACCGTAGTACAGAGAAATTCTTTGCCCTTGATGTCCTTGGGATCGCCGTAGACTTCCGGAAAGTCCCTGTTGTAGCCTTTTGTTTTGAGAATGGGGCTGTCCGGCCGGATCATGACAGCGTTGGTCAAGGACTCGTCGTTCCCTATGAGAATGGTATATGTGTCGTAACGCAGATTACCCATCATGGCTGGTACGGCGCCCACTCCGGCGATGCTCCACTCGCCGGCGGGCAAGGCCGTCAGAATAGCCATGCCGGAATCAAAATAGCCAAGGTCAATGTCCAGGCCTTCTTCCCTGTCCCAGCCTTTTTCCTTGGCATACCACATAAGGAAAGTTTCATGTTCGTCCATCCAGGCAGTTTTCATTTTGACCGTATCCGCCGCGAAGGCCGAACCGGCAAAGTAAATCGGCAACAAGGCCGTGACCAGCCACAAAAAGAATCGTCTGCAATCTTTCATCATCTTTCCTCCACCGGGTTATTTTGTTTATGGGACGCGCATATGGGGTAGCGGCACCTCAGACAGAACGCCTTGTATTGGCAAATCCCGCCGTAGTCATCATCGTGACGCACCTAGGAAAGGCGTTGAAGAGCGCCAGCAGCGCGGCAAGGACGAAAAAAGCCAAGGCAAAACCTTGAACAGGAGCTTCCGGAGTAGTACCTTTTACTTGACTGCGTCCGGCAGTTCGGCAAAAGGCGTGATACTGTCCGGGATGAGCTGTCCGCCAAAAAAATACAGAATTCCGGCTATGAGCAGGGCACCCGGAATGCATGCCGTCAACAATGCCGTATCCATACAAAAATTGCGCTCCGCTTTTTTACAATACCAGCTCCGTTGCATCCGTGATTGCGGCTCTGAGTTTTAGCAGGTCCGGGCTCTCGTGCTCCCTCGGACGGAGCAGAGCCACGATATATTCATTTTTGATCCGGCCGGGGAGTTTGCCTTCCATCAGGATAATGCGGTCGGCGAGAAACAGTGCCTCATCAATATTGTTGGTCACAAAAATAATTGTGCGTTTTTCATGCTCCCATATTCTAACGGTTTTGTGCTGCATGAACATGCGAGTTTGGGCGTCCAACTGGCCGAATGGCTCGTCCAGAAGCATAATTCCGGGACTGTTGGCGTAGGCCCTGGCAATTCCAACTCGCTGTTTCATGCCGCCTGAAAGCTGGTGCGGATAATGGTTTTCAAATCCTTCCAGGCCCACCAGCCTGATGTAGTAGCTAGCCACGGAATGGCGTTCCTGCTTGGGTACGCCGCGTAGTTTGAGTCCCAGCTCCACATTGGCAATCAGGGTCTTCCAGGCAAAGAGCGTATAACCCTGAAATACCAGCCCCCTGTCCGGTCCGGGACCGGTAACGAGAAGGCCATCCATCGAAACGTAGCCCGTATCCGGAGTTTCCAGGCCGGCGATGATGCGCAACAGGGTGGATTTGCCGCACTGGCCGGGCCCAAGCACTACCAGGAATTCATTTTCTTCCACATCCAGATTGACATTTCTGATAACCGGAACCTCAATGTGCCCTTTTTGGATGAAGGTCTTGTTGATATCTTCGCAGTGTATTTTCAACTGTGGGTAGATTGTTGACGGATTCATGAGATTCCTTTCGGTTTACAGATTGTTGATGCCGTGTTTCCAGGGGCAGAGCCTGCATTCGATAAAAGAAATGAGCAGTGAATTCAGCCAGGCCATGGTGGCAATGAGCACCATGCCGCCGAGCACCAGCGCTGGCTGGTGCGTATCCATGCCGCGCTTGATAAGAAAGCCCATGCCGTCACGGGCGTTCATCAGCTCGGCGGCCAGCAGGCAGGTCCATGCGACGCTGAGCGATATCTGCAAGCCCGCAAAGATGGCGGGGAAGGAAGCTGGAAAGCTGACCTGGATAATTTCATCCTTGCGATTGCCGCCGAGCACACGGATGACGTCGTACAGTTCCTCCTCAATAAGCCGGATGCCGTTATAGGAGTTCAGAAGACAGGGCACAAAAGTGCCGATGGCGATGATGAATATCTTGGAAAATTCGCCCACGCCGAACCAGAGGATGGAAATGGACACCCAAGCGATGGGCGGCATGGGCTTGAACAGGTCGAATACGGGCTTGACAATGGCATTGGCGTATATTGTTCAGAGCCATGAAAAGCCCCAGCGGTACGGCGATGAGGCAGGCCAAGGTGAAACCGACGAATACTCGCCGCGTGCTGGCCCATATATGTCCGGCAAGATTTGTGCCGGCAAATTTCATCTGGCTGAGATCGTACAATTTTTCCGCCACGGCTAGGGGTCTGGCCAAGGAATCTCCGAATACCTGCCAAGCCGCCACCCTGTCCCAAAACAGAAAAAAGCCGCAAAGAGAAACGGCGTACAAAAAACAGATGTTGGTGATGAAGTGGTAAAAGAGAATCCTTCGTGCCCGCTGGAGGTTCCCACAGTTTCATTGGCAATTGAGTTGCTCATTGTCTACCTTCTGATGCCGGCCAGCAGTTTTTTTCGATACAGTCAATAACGAATCCCAGAGCAGCCCCGGAAATGCCAACGCAGACCATGCCCAACACTACGATGTCCGGTCTGCCGAGGCGCCCCCCCATGGTGACAAGATAGCCAAGACCCGTATCGGCGGCAAGAAGTTCAGCGTCGACGAGGTTGGTCCAGCAGTAGGCTAGGGATATCTGCAGAGCGCCGAAAACCATGGGCAGGGCGGAAGGAATACACAACTGGCGGAATATCTGCCAGTCTGTCGCGCCGTAAGTGCGCGCCATCTGGATAAGCGCCGGCTGCGTCATGCGCACCCCCACATAAGAGTTGATGACGCAGGGCACAATTCCGGCGATCCAGATGATGAACACCTTGCCGGCAAGACCGATGCCAAACCAGAACACCGTAAGGGGAATCCACGCGATGGGCGGAATGGGACGGACAAGTTCAAAAATGGGGCGTGCCAGATCATCCACCACTTTGAACCAGCCCATGGCCAGCCCGAGGGGAATGCCCACCAGCAGTGACAGGCCGTAACCGATGAGAGCTTCTTGCAGGCTGATCCAGGCATGGACGGCTAGCACGGCACCGTCTGGATTCGGCTCCGCAAGTTTGTCGACAAAGAGTGTGAACACCTGACTCGGCGGCGCCAGCAGCACTGACGGCACTGCGCCCGAAACCACGACCCATTCCCAGAGCAGCAGAAACGCTCCTATGCTGACGAAGGGCAAAACTTTCAAGAGCAGCGGTTTTTTGACGACGACTTCCGTATACCCCATGTAACTCCTCCTCCGTCAAAACAGCCGTCTTACCACCACCAACGGATGAGCTCCGTGACATGATGACGGATTTCCATAAATTTCGGATCAAGAAAGTTCCTCGGCCTGGGAATGTCCACCGTTATTTCCGCCTTGACCTTGGTAGGCTTGTCGCTGAGCACAAGAATACGCTCTGCTATGTACACGGCTTCTTCAATATTGTGGGTGACAAAAAGCACAGTGCTTTTCAGCTTCTGCCACAGGTTGACGAGTTCGTCTTCCAAATAATATCTGAGCTTGACGTCCAACTGGCCGTACGGCTCGTCCATGAGCAGCAAGTCCGGTTCAACGGCGAAGGCGCGGGACACTGCTATGCGTTGGACCATGCTGGCGGACACCTGATTGGGATAGAGGTCGGCGCAACTGGAAAGCCCGGCAATGTCCATGATCCTGTCGGTGCGCTCCATGCGTTCTCCGCGTGGTACACCTTTTATTTCCATGCCGTAGGCGACGTTTTCACGCACGGTACGCCAAGGTAGGCAGGTGGGTTCCTGGAATACATAAGAAATATTGTGCTTCCGCGGGTCAGCCTCTTCTCCGTCAATGAGGACATGCCCGCTGGTGGGCGGCATCAATTTCGACAATGTATTGAGAAAGGTCGTCTTTCCGCAGCCGGTGGGACCGACGATGGCCACAAGCTCTCCCGTCTTTATTTTGAAAGCGATATTATCAAGAACCGTCAAATCACCGAAGCGTTTTGTCAGATCGGTCACACTGATCTTGACTGCGGATGCGTTTGCGCTCATGTGCGTTCCTTCGTGTTGCGCGCGGAAAAACGACGGGATGACGCCGACTGTTTATCCGAGCACGGTCTTGATGGCCTCGCGCAATGTTTTAAGGATGATGTCGCAGTCCTCCCTGGTCACGATGTAGGCAGGGGCAAGGTTGATGATGTTATTCTGGTTCGGAAAGCTGCGGTTTGTACGGCCCACTAGCACACCACGCGCCGCTGTTTCGGCGCAGATGTCCACGATCCTGTCTTCCGGCAGAGGGGTTTTGGACATCTTGTCTTCCACAAATTCCACACCCATCAGCAGGCCCTTACCGCGAACGTCACCCACGTTGACGTGGTCGAGGTTTTCCTTCAGTCCTTCAAGCAGGTATTCGCCCATTTTTGTCACGTTTTCTAGAAGCTTTTCTTCCTCAATGATGCGCACGTTTTCCAATGCGGCCGCTGCGGCCGCAGCACAGCCGGCGAAAGTGCTGATGTCGCGGAAATAGGAGAGCTTGTCCCCGGGGTCCTGGAGGGAGGCGAACACTTCCCCGGTGGTCACGGTGCAGGAAATGGGCATGTAGGCGCTGGCGACGCCTTTGGCCATGGTCACGATATCCGGCGCAAGACCATAGTGCTGATAGCCGAACATGGTGCCGGTGCGGCCTATGCCACAGACAACTTCATCCATGATCAGGGTAACGCCGTGGCGTTTGCAGATGGCGGCCACTTCTCTGTAATATTCCCCGACGGGCGGAATAATGCCGCCTCCAGCGGTGATGGGCTCGAAAATGGCGCCGCCCACAGTGTCCGAACCTTCCTTCATGATGACGTCTTCAACGGCCTTGGCGCACTCAAGGTTGCAGCCGGGATAACTTTTGTCGAAAACGCAACGGTAGCAGCAGGCGTGGGGCACTTCGGCAAAGCCTGGTGCAAAAGGACCGAAGCACTCCCTGCGTTCGGATTGGCCCGTGGAGCTCAGTGCCGCGATGGTAGTACCGTGATAGTCGCGGTTGCGGAACAGAATTTTTTTTTGTCCTTCATGCCACGGTTATACGCGCGCAACCGAATCATCTTGTAGGCCTTTTCGTTGGCCTCAGAACCGCTGTTGGAGATGTACACGCGGGAAAGACCGGGCATGTATTCCAAGAGCTTTTCGGAAAAGTCGATTGACGGAAGATTACCGCCGCTGGCCGCGTAATAGGCCATTTTTTTCATCTGCTCGCACACGGCGTTCGCGATCCGGTCACGACCGTAGCCCACGTTCACACACCAGACGCCGCCGGAGGTGGCGTCAAGGTATTCCTTACCGTGGATGTCCCTGATACGCAGCCCCATGGCTTCCACCACGATCATTGGGGCCTTGCCCTGGTGCAGCATTAGGTGGTGCCATACATTTTTTACGTCACTCTCAATGTAGTCGCCGGATTCTCTCACTGCCATGATGTCTGACCCTCCGGGGCTGTTTGGTTGCGGCGTCTCCCTTTCCCCTGCTGACCGGCATTAGACCGTGACGGAAAATGTGTCAAATATTGCACAGTCTGTGCTATCTGTCAAGTCTGGACAATCGCTTGTATCACTTCGACCTGAAAAGCGTCGCCTATTCTACACTTTGCTGATGCCAATAATTCCCGGCCAGTGAGCTTTTTCAAAGACCTTTTTGCCGAAATGTTCCGCAAAAGCAGGACCGGGGTCAAAATGAATACCGAGCTTGACTACGATGCTCACCTCTCCACCTTTGTAGACATATAAGCCGCGCTAAAAATTACGAGAGTTTTGCATAAAGAATGTTTTCACCTGATGATGTCACTGCTGATCTTTGTAATTTCAGCTAGATATATCTATCGGTATATTTTTAAAAATCATTCTTAAAGCAAAGCTCTCCTTAATAAATTCATCACTGTGCCCACAATGCCGGGACGCACATGAACATCCTTTTTGAAATTCCCAATCAGTCAATTCATCCGTTGCCTGAATAGGTCATATCATGTACTAGCGACACACGCTGAAACAGGCAGTTGACCCGAAGGGCAATCCCGGCTATATTCTGTAAATGTCGGACGTTGCATGCTGTCGGCTGCCCGTGCTGGGCATAACGCCGTTCAATCCGGTAAACGGGGACACACGGTTTTTTGTTCTGCGTTTGCCCCGGCCTTCTGAACCAGCCTGGTGGCGCTGGCGTCCCGGCCAATTTGTCATGCTCAGGCCGGACTCATTCGGTCTTGAACTGCCTTGGGGCCGCCCATTCTGCATCTGCCATGTTACGGACGGCTGTCTGATCTGTTTTTTCCAGGTGCTCGGGCGTGGCACTCGCCGCATAGCGGCCATCAAGCCCGGCGACATGGTTAGCCTTTGGGGGCCGTTGGGCAACGGCTTTGCCATGGAAGCGGACACACCCACGCTGTTGCTGGCCGGAGGCATGGGAATTGCGCCATTTGTTGGGTATGTCAATGTTCATCCCAAGATTTGGAACGTCACCATGCTTTTTGGGCACCGTGAGATCCAGGAATATTACCCCGTCAACAACATAAATGAATTTATACCGTTGGACGGTTTTTTGGAACACGGTCCGGAAGATTTGCAACTGTTTGTTGACACCGTGCATGAGCGCATGCGCTTGTGCGCGGAACAAAAAGGCCTTGTGCTGGCCTGCGGCCCGCTGCCTTTTTTGCGCACTGTGCGCGATTTTGCGCGCGCCTTGAAAGTGCGTACACAGCTTTCTCTGGAGAGCGTCATGGCCTGCGGCGTAGGCGCTTGCCTTGGCTGTGTGACGAAGACGGATCAGACTTGGCCCGTACCGGAAAAACGGGGTCGTCCTGTGCAGATTTGCCGCGATGGACCGGTATTCTGGGCTGACCAGGTAGTAATATGAGCGGGAAATAAATTTTCGTTCAAAAACGCTTTGGCGAAAAAACAATGGATCTTTCGGTTACACTACACGGGCAGACACACGATCTTGTCCTGAAAAATCCGGTGCTGACGGCCTCCGGCACCTTTGGTTGCGGCCTGGAGTTTGCCCCCTACGGCGATCTGAAAAGCCTTGGTGGTATCGTGGTGAAAGGGATTTCCCTCAAGCCCCGAGACGGGAACGCCTGTCCGCGCATTGTGGAAACAACGGGCGGGATGCTCAATGCCGTGGGTCTGCAAAACGATGGTGTGGAAGATTTCTGCATAGCAAAGCTACCTCTGTTGCCGTGGCGGGAAACTGCCGTCATCGTCAATATCTACGCCTCGTCCGTGGAGGAATTCGCCGCGCTCGCCGCGCGTTTGAACGGCGAGGAAGGTGTGGCCGCGCTGGAGGTCAATGTTTCCTGCCCCAATGTTTCCTGCGGCGGAGTGCTTTTCGGACAGGACCCGGCCCTTGCCGCTGCCGTAACCGCCGCCGTGCGCAAGGCCGCTCCGTCGAAGCACGTCATGGTCAAGCTTTCGCCCAATGTCACGGATATCGCGGGCATTGCCAAAAGTGTGGAAGGCGCGGGGGCTGATAGTATCTCCTGCATAAACACCCTGCTCGGTATGGGGCTGGACCTTCGGTCGCGCCGTCCCATTCTAGTCAATGTGGTGGGTGGTCTTTCCGGTCCAGCCATCAAGCCCGTGGCCCTGCGTTGCGTCTGGCAGACGGCACTGGCCGTGCGCATTCCCGTGGTTGGCGTGGGCGGTATTGTAAACTCGGTTGACGCGCTGGAGTTCATTCTTGCGGGTGCTCACGCCGTCCAAGTTGGCACGGGCAATTTCATGCGTCCAAACTGCGCCTTCACGCTGGCGGCGAACCTGCCGGCCGTATGTGCCGAGTACGGCGTGAAAAGCCTTGAGGCGCTCCGTAATTCCAATTTTGAAAACGCACCAGTTCAAGGAGTGTGTGTTGATCTGAGTGAGCGTTCATAGCGTCCACAAATTAAAGACATGATGGACTCTTTTGTCTTGCATACGGCAAGTCCGCCTGATGCGGGGATGCGTTCAATAAAACAATCGTCTTTTTCCGAGACCCAAGGCCGCGTCCACGCCACAGCATCGCAAAGCGCTGGATGCGTTCCGCCCTGATACAGCTTGATAAAGCGAATAAGGCGAGCGTGAAACATTGTCCACCAGTTGCCGGGCGGCGTTTTTGACTTGCGGCATAAAAGCCGCAACTCCATGAATATCCGAATTCCCGGTTTTGACAGGGCGGGGTTGAATGTGAAGTTGAAGTGTTCCGAAAGGCCTGGGGCCCATTGGGGCCCATACGCCCATTTTTTGTAAACGCCGTAGCCGTCACCAACCAGAATCACCTGCCAATCTTTGCAAAGTTCTTCAAAAGCCTCTTTGGATCAGTGTGAATGAATCATGAAAAACGCCGCCACATTATTGCAGAGCAATCAAAGCCACTCAAGGCCAATTTTGCGCTTCCATGTGGTCTCGTCGGCATGATTCACTGGCGCACAGTGAACAGTCTCGCCTGTGTGCCCTCGTAGCTGTTTACTCATGAATTTGCTCAAGCGGGCGCATAATCAAATACATCGCTTTATGCGGGGTGCGACTGAGGACGTCAGTGCTCAAAGAAATTGTTTGCTGTGTGGTTGACATCGTATCACAGCTTATTAAACATAGTTTCTGGAGCTTGTCTAAGACCTCGTTAACGGTTACGGACGTTCTTGCCAAGGGACATTTTGTATTCATTGAAATGAAAGGGGAAGTACACATAGCTAATTCAAAAGCTGCGAGCAGTTGTCAACATCCCGCTTGCTCCGTTCATACCCGGAATGGCCGCTCGCACGCCAAGGAGAAGCAAACGTTCGCAAAGGTACACGTTCCCACGTTTGCTGTTTGCTGATGCCGGGCAGGCACTGTTTACCGCCGGAAGAATACTCCCGAGGGTAAAACCAGGATATGCCGACATCTGACGGCCATTGTCTAAATGTCTGGCGTCTCCGACATGATCAACCAGGGCAACAGCATTCATGCGTCTGCCATAGGTCATAAAAGGGTGAAACTTGCCATTTGACTCGGATGTGCTATACTGTGAATCAGGAGATCTGCTCCATGAATAAAAGTATTCTGGCCCTTCTTTTAGGCGTATGTATTGTGGGTATGTGTCTTCTCATGTATCAGGAAAATCAGAGAGGACAGCCGGGACAGATCGATGCCGCAACCCGAGGGGCCCAGCCGTTGCTGCCTATGGCGCAGGAACTGATCGCCGTGCCGGGCCGTCCGTCCTTCGGCCGGCCAGCATTACCCGAACAAAACTGTTCCCTGGACGCGGCCGGGCAGACAGAAACTCTTCTCGCCGCCAAAAATCCGATTTTTTCTGATACATCGCCGAAAAAAACGTCCAGCGCGGCAAAGATCACCACAGTAAAGACCGCCCATGAGAATGCCGGTAGGGAGAAAATGGCAGGGGAAAAACCGGCTCTGACAGAAAGCACCGCGCCTGAGCCCACTGCAGCAATCCTGCCGGCTCCCACGTCTAGCGCGCGTCTTACCCTGCCGTCCCCACCGAAGCCGCCAACTTCGTCCGCAGCTTTTCCAGATGTGAAGGCCAACTGGACTCCATTACGGGGAAAAACCCAAAATTCCGTGAGTCAGAAAGCTATTGAGCCTCAACAATCTGTAAAACTTGTGGTTTTTGCGCGGGACAAGGGAGCCACTGTACGTCTGATAAGTGACAAACCAATACGCTACCAGACCATGACCCTCACCAACCCGGACAGGTTAGTCGTGGATGTGGAGGCGATTGAAGGGCTCAAAGCGCCAGGCGTGCCGAAGAATTCCCTGGTAAGCAATGTGCGCCTCGGCAAGATTGACGGTAAAACGCGGATTGTTATTGATCTGACCGCCAAGCCGGGTACTGCCCGTCTGATCCTGTCCGGCGAGAAAGATACGTTGGATGTACGTTTGGATCATTAATTCCGTTTCCGAAGAATAAAAATACGGGACGCATTTTTATTCGGCGGCAAGATGCCGGGCTCGCCGCCAGTCCACGAAGCGTAGGCGCAATTCACTTACGTTTGGCGAATGGCGTGTTTCAAGTTTGGTTTGCTGTAAAGAAGAGTTGTTGTTATGCTGAGTTTTTTTGAAAAAAATAAAAGATATCTCCACCATGCCAACAGTTTCGAACGAGGACTTTGATGGAGAGGAGCACGTTTTTTCCTGGAATCAAAGTGCCAGCACCGTGCTTACCATTGTTATTGTGGCGTTTTCGGCCATTATTACGTACTGGATAGTGTCATGACATCTCTCTGGCGTCTTGCCGTGCGGGACGATTTTTCCGCCGCGCACGCCCTGCGCGGCTATGAAGGTAAATGTGAACGGTTGCACGGGCACAATTTTGCCGTGGAAATGACAGTAGAGGGGCAAAAACTCACCGATGACACGGCACTGTTGCTGGATTTCAGCATCCTTAAAACCATATTGAAAGACATTCTGGCCGGGCTTGACCACGGTGTGCTCAATGAAACGCCGCCTTTTGACGCTATCAATCCTTCCTCGGAAAATCTGGCCCGTCATATCTGGCAAGCTGCGGCAACGCGCCTTAAAAGTCATCCCGATTCACGTGCGGCGGATGTGCGCCTTGCCAGCGTGACCGTGTCGGAAAAATCCGCGCAGAGTGCGACGTATATGGAAAATTGGAGAGTGTTCCTTTAAAAATATTTTTTTGAAAAATATATCAATTATATCCAGAGTATATAACCTTGTGATATAGTCTAGAAAATATGTATTCTTGGCACATGAAAATTGCAAGCTAAGAGATCCGGACCATAGTGGTTGAGGGTTACCGTTCTAGTAAATCAAGCAAGCGGCAACTTGCTGATATTTTTGGTTTTCATTTGTCGGTAATTAATAGGTGAATCAGTGACTTCACTATTGAAGACAGATTGGCTCCGAAACCCATTTTCTCTCCAAGAGCGGGAGCGTCTTGTTGCGTTAGATACTGGAGGGTTGCGATTCCGTGACGCGGTTCGAGCAGTTCCGAACGGTCATTGGAAAAACTATAACTATGCTGTCATCTGTCCGACTTGATGGAGCAACAGAGTGCATTGTTGTTGATGTCCCTGTGGATCGGGCTATGTTTACTGAATATATCGCTCAAATTTTGGCTCCAGTGTTAAGGTCCGGTGATATTGTTATCATTGATAATTTGTCGGTCCATAAAAATCTGGACGTCGGCAGGCATACCAGAGCCAGAAACGCAGAACTTCTCTATTTGCCGGCGTATAACC
>JAITNF010000006.1 GCA_031290615.1 Desulfovibrio sp.
TGGAAGGGTGTCTCAACCCCTTATAGTCATTCGGGGATATTGTCCTCTCATGCCTCTGTTATTAGCCGGGAGGCGGGGGCCTACAAACAACGAACCAACTAACGTTAATTGCAAACTAACACACTACCGAAAACTTACGGGGTTTGCATAATATTGGAAGATATGCTAACAAATCACATGAACATAAAATACGCCATGCCCTACGGCCCTATCGCAAACCACCCGCAACAGCGCTACTGCGGAATATCGACGCGAAAGCCCTGAGCAGGAAAAATTTTTGCGTAAAGCACAAAGCGACACATCCTTGCGCGACCATAAAATTCTAGTGGCCAACCGCGGCGAAATCGCCATGCGCGTCATGCGCGCCTGCAAAAAACTTGATGTCCCTTTTGCCGCGATATACACAGCCGAGGACGCGGCTTCCGGCCATGTGGCGCTAGCCCGCAGGGAAGGCGGGGGGAAAAGCATATTTCGCGTTTCGTCCTATCACGACGCCAACGAACTGATGTCAGTGGCGGACGAAGCGGCCTGTACTGCGGTGCATCCCGGTTACGGTTTTTTCGCGGAAGACTTTCGCTTTGCCCGTCGCGTCACAAAACGCGACCGCCAAATGATTTTTATAGGCCCGTCCTGGAAAATAATCCGTGAACTGGGAGACAAAATCAATACGAAGCGACTAGCTCGCAGCCTTGGCGTCCCCACTGTGCCCGGTTCGGACAGGCCTATTTACGACGAAATGGAGGCCGAGCGCATTGCCAAAACCGTTTTTGAATTTCAGGAACAACAGAGCATCAATCGCCCTCTTGTGCTTGTCAAGGCGTCCGCGGGCGGCGGCGGCATGGGCATTGAAGAGGTTTATGACCCGGATCAATTCCGCTCCGTCTACCGCCGTATACGCAACTATGCCCTGCGACAGTTCAAGGATGAAGGCGTTCTCATAGAGCAAAGAATCATGGATTTCAATCACTTGGAAGTTCAGATTGTGTCAGACCGCAGCGGAGCAAATCCCGTGCATTTCGGCACGCGCAACTGCTCCATTCAGTCAACTGGCCTGCAAAAACGCATTGAAGTTGCGCCGGGTTTTGCTCCGCAGGCTTTGGAATACTCTTTCGACGCCCAAAAAGTGCTGGACGACATTGTGAGTTATTCCCTGAAAATGGCGCGGAGCGTGGGCTATGACAATGTGGGCACGTGGGAGTGGATTACCACGCGCAAAGGGGAACCCTTTCTCATGGAGGTCAACACGCGTATCCAGGTGGAAAACGGAGTTTCGGCGCGTATTGCTGAAATACACAGTCATAAGGACGTTGATCTTGTCGCCGAACAGATACGCACCGGCCTTGGAGAGCCGCTTGGCTACACGCAGGAAGATATCACCTTTGAAGGGGTCAGCATTGAATATCGTCTGATCGCCGAGGATCCCGAGGACAATTTTACCCCTTGGGTCGGCCAGATAGAACGCTTTGAGTGGAAAGAAGCTCCTTGGCTGACAGTGCTGACCCATGTTCCCGACAGTTTGCCCTATGAAATCCCTACGGAATTTGACCCCAATCTGGCTTTAGCCATTGTCTACGGCAAGAACCTGCGGGAAGCCGAAGAGCGGGGTGCGATATTCCTCAATTCTCTGCGTCTGACCGGCAAAAACGGCGCCGGAGAAAGACTGAAATCCAATGTGAACTTTTTGAAGGATAATACCGGGCGTGTTCTGCATTTTTAGTAGGCTATCACATTTTTACCACAACCAATTTTGAGCAATCAAAGCCAGCCATGGACAACAATATTGCAAAACGTCTGCAAAGCCTGCGTGAAAGGCACACCTATCTGACCGACATTTTTGCCGGCAAGCATCAGAACGGCGTGGACATGCTAGGGAAAAAACTCACCGCTTTTTCAACCCTGGTCGGAAGTTGTGAAGACCAGTATGCCGAACTCGCCACAGTGGAAGACCTTTTCGCCTATGTGGAACACCGCCTTGAAAAAACACTGGAGCCCATGGATCGCGTGCGTATCGTGCGCCATCCGCAACGCGTCTGCCTGCGCGATATTCTAGAAAATGTCTACGACAATTTTACAGAAGTGGGCGGACAGGATGAACACAGCCTTGATCCGAGCATGCTCATCGCCCGTGCGGTAATCATCCGCCATAGCGGCAAAAAAACCTACACGCAGTCCGTCATGGTCATCGGGCAAGAAAAGGGGCACGGCGTGGAATACCGCAATGGCGGTTCCGCCAAGCCTTGGGGAAACGCCAAGGCTCTCCAGTACATGAACGTGGCCGAAACGGAAGGTATTCCCATCCATGCCTACATATTTACTCCAGGCTCTTATCCCATTGAGGACTACCCTGGAGCCGCCCAGCAGATAGCCAGAAATCTTTACCACATGGCCGGGTTGAGCGTGCCTGTTGTGGCCGTAATATCCGAGGGCGGATCGGGCGGAGCCGAGGCCATAGGCCTTGCAGACAGACGCCTGATGCTCTCCCACGGTTATTATTCCGTCATTTCACCCGAAGGAGCCGCCGCCATTGAAGGCAGATCCAAAAGCGGGGAACGCGCCACGCCGGAACTTATTGAATACTGCGCGGCAAATCTCAAAATCCAGGCTGAAGACAATTTGCAATTCGGCTATATTGACAGGATTGTCCAGGAACCAGCCCTTGGCGCGCGGCCGTGGCATTTTAACTTTTTCCGCTACCTGCGTCAGGAGGTTATCCGTGCCACCGACGAGGTTGTCATCTCCACCAGAAAAATGCCGATCCTGCGCGGCCTTGCCCTTGCCCGTCACCGTAACCCGGAAAACAATCTCGACAACCTCCACATACGATGGGGGCTTTCCGTCGCGGCGAAGACACGCTTGGTTCACCGCCGTCAGCAAAAATTTCTGCGGCTTTCACGTCAGGCCGCCCACGACAAACGTCCTTTTTTGACAAAAACGGCAGTCGCATTTCTGGACTGGATTTCCACGCCGTGGGTCACTTTCAAATACGATTTCTACCACAAGCACCAACGCCAGATCAGCACGCTCATGGAAGAAATCAACAATGAACTTGACATACTCAAAAATCGTATCTTCGCCCCTTGGCACAAACTTACCCGCCGTCTGCCGAACCGCGCGGACAACAAGGCTAAGGAACTGACGGCCCTCTCCTCATGGAAGGGTGATACCCGCAGCCATAACTGGAATTATATCTCACCGCGCTACAAGATCGACCGCGCCATAACGTGCCCTAACAGCAAATCGTACGGCTGTCTCGACCTCTGGGGGCCGGATCTTTTTGCCGAATTCGCTGGAGTTTGCAGCCACTGCGGCTACCATTTTCCCATGGAGCCGGAATGGTACGTCAAAAATATTTTTGATGCGGGTTCGGTGTTTGAATTCAACAGTGAAATTGAAGCCGGAAACCCCCTTGATTTTCCGGATTTTTCCGAACGGGTTGCCCAAGCCAGGGAAAAAACCGGCGCGAAAAGCGGTTGCATGACCTTTAAGGCTCGCATTGACAACACAAAAATTATTGTAGCCATGCTTATGGGCACATTTCGCGCGGGATCCGTCGGCGCGGCCGAGGGCTTCAAATTTGTGGAAGCTGCGGCAAAAGCGGCAAAAAAACGCTATCCGTTTCTGGCCTATGTCCACGGGACGGCCGGCATACGCATACAGGAAGGTACCCACGGCGTCATCCAGATGCCACGCTGCACTGTGGCCGTGCGTCGATACATTGAAGCGGGCGGCCTCTACATGGTTTTGTACGACACAAATTCCTTCGCGGGTCCTGTGGCGAGTTTTCTCGGATGCTCGCCGTATCAGTTTGCCGTGCGTTCCTCCAATATCGGTTTTGCCGGTCCCGGAGTCATCAGGGAAACCACCGGGATGGACATTCCACCTAAGTACCATCGTTCCTACCGCGCCCTTTCGCGCGGCCATATCCAAGGTATCTGGGACAGGCGACAGATACGGGCAAACCTCAAACAGGCGTTGCTGACCATCGGCGGCCGCAACCTGTACTACAGGTAACCGGAACATGCTCAATATTTCAAAACTGCTTGACGAAATAAAGGCTTTCCCGTATCGGGAAATTACTGTCGTCGCGCCGCATAGCGGCAAAATCGCATTTGCCGAAATCGAAATCGGCGATCATGTGCACGGCCCCTTGGGCCGGTGGAAGGAAATGCCGGGGACAAAACTAGGCATGCTTGAGCGCGAACGCAACCCAAAACCCATCTGCGCTCCGGAAAAAGGGGAAATAGGCCGGGTGTGCAAGGAGCTGGACGGACATTTTGTCGATGCCGGCACTCCGCTTGTGATATTGCGCCATATGCTCACCAGCGACGAGGTACAGCGGATCATTCTGCAAAAGGCCCTGTACCTTTTTCTCGCTCCGGAACGCGCAAAATACTACTTCACGCCCGAGGCGGACAAAAAAATCCGCGCTTCTGACACGCATTCCGTTACCGTGCGCAACGGCATGGAACTTTTCATCATGTCACGCATGAAGCGTGAAGTGACCCTGAACTATACCGGCCCTGACGGCGTTATCTACGAAGTGTATTTCAAATACAATGAGAATCTGGAAACAGGGACACCTCTCGTGGGCATTTGCCCGCAGGATCATCTGCACGTTATTCAGGATATGATTATGCGCGTGCAGACTGAATGGATCGAGGCGTAATTCCCTCTCCCACACGTTGGGTCAACCGCGCGAGGCACGTCAGGATGTCTTGATGGGCAAAGTGTTGCAGATTAGCGTAAGCGCCGTAACTTGGAACGAAGAGTTTTTGAAAAAATTCTGACCGAAACTCGCGGAGATTGTTTTCAGTGTCCCCGTAAAACATGAAAATGCGGTGTTCTGAAAATGGTGTGTGTGCTTGATGAAGGAGTGAGGTTCATGGAATGGTACGAGGCCCACAAGTCGGACATCGGTGACAATATTCACAAAGCCGCATCCCTGAAAACCGCGATTGAAAAACTCTTTGGCCGACTGGCAGCCCGGGCGTGCCAACGCTTGGAGCGATGAACTTGAAGATATGCTTAACCGTATGGAACACACCGTTGTAGCTTGAAATGTTATTCCGGTTCCAAACAGTTTTTCAAGGAGATTATCATGCTGAATAAAGTCACCATAATCGGTCGCCTCGGTCGCGACCCGGAGCTACGCTACACCCAGAGCGGTTCTCCGGTCACCAGTCTGAGCGTGGCGACGGACGAGTCCTATACCGACCGCGACGGCAACAAAGTTGATCGCACAGAATGGCATCGCATCTCTGTTTTTCAACGCCAAGCCGAAAATTGCGCCAATTATCTGGGCAAGGGCAGCCTTGTCTATGTGGAGGGAAGTCTCACCACGCGCAAATGGCAGGATCAGAACGGACAGGACAGATATACCACAGAGATCAAAGCCCAGCGCGTTCTTTTTCTGGATCGTAAAGGTGACGGGGTGCATCGCGGCCCGGATGAATACTACGAAAGCCCGGCCCGCTCCGGAAGCGGCGGCCAAAGCGCTCACGCTGGAGGAATTCAGCAGATACAGGACAACGGCCCGCCACATGAAAATTTAGGGCCAGCCTTTCCTTCTGAAGCGGCAAGTATGGATGAAGTGCCGTTTTAGAGCAGATCAACTTTGAAAAAGTTGCTCCACAATGATTTACAGGTTGGTTTTGCCTGCCGTAAAGCAAGCATCTCAAGCATTAAATGTACTAGATCATATAACCTTTGATATAGTCTAAAAAATATGTATTCTTGGCATATGAAAATTGCAAGCCAGGAGATCCAGACTATAGTGGTTGAGGCTTACCGTTCTGGTAAATCAAGCAAGCGGCAACTTGCTGATATTTTTGGTTTTCATTTGTCGGCAATTAACAAGTGGATCCGTGACTTCACTGTTGAGGACAGATTGGCTCCGAAACCCAAAGGCCATATGGCGCCCGCTTTTTCTCTTCAAGAACGGGAACGTCTTGTTGCGCTGGTAAAGGAAAATCCAGGTATGACATTGGAAGAAATCAAAGATGCTTTTTCAAAGTCTTGTTCTCTGATGTCAGTACACAGAACTTTGAAGCGCCTCGGATTTCGCTATAAAAATTCTACAGGCCGGCGAACAGGAGCGGGAGGACATAGTTGAAAGTCGAAAAAACCGGATTGATTTTCAAAAGACAGTGCAAGCCGACCGATTATTTTTCTGGACGAATCTTCAGCAAAAACCAATATGACGCAGTTGCGATTCCGTGACGTGGTTTGAGCAGTTCCAAACAGTCATTGGAAAACTATAACCATGCTGTCATCTGTCCAACTTGATAGAGCAACAGAGCGCATTGTTGTTGATGTCCCTGTGGATCGGGCTATGTTTACTGAATATATCGCTCAAATTTTGGCTCCAGTGTTAAGGTC
>JAITNF010000046.1 GCA_031290615.1 Desulfovibrio sp.
CCTTTATCCCTCTAACCAATTGTTTCACCTTACTCCACATCTTCTAAATTGGGGTTTAAGTCAGGACTGTAGGCAGGTAAAATCGAAGATCAGCCTGTTTCATATTCACTGATTTGCAAGCTTTTTCTGAACTTTATAAAAACGGCACATTCTAAGGTTCAGTCCAGGGTCTTTTCAACCAGAGTTACTTCATGAAGCGACGCGTTTGCCACGTGAATGGCGATAGGGAACTCGGCAGTATTTGCTACTGCCATGATCTTGGTGAACGGCACGTTCCCCTTTTTTGCGGGAGCAAATGCCCAGTCGATAAAATCTTCGCGTAAATCAAGCTTACCACGTTCTCGCAAATCTTTGCCCAGTGTAAGCAATAGGGTATCAATAGACCGTTTTTTCACAGACGCTGGACACCTGTGGCAGGTCTGGCATGGCGGAGATCGGTCCGGCAAGTCCTTCCATGGCGACCGGTTCGAAGAATCCATAACACTTGTAATGTCCTTTTTTCTTATTGAAGAAGGCGGGCAGGAAAATCTAGAAATTTTTTAGGTATTACCCAAGTTGAATAGAAGATAGCTTTGAGTCATGACACATGATTTAAAATTCAGAAAGGCCGATAAAATTTATCGGCTGGTGAACACTCTAACTTAGGCAATCATCAGTCTTGCGTTAATGAAGAATTATGGACATCATATTGATTGAGCTTGAGAAAAGAATTGGCCGTTAATCGGCAAGTTTTGTAAAACGCCTTGACGCATTTTTTCAAACGGGCTAAAAATTTATATCTTGATTTCGTACATCGTCCGGAAAACGAGCGGTTGCGTCCCAAAGCATGGTGCTTAGGACGTAATATTTTGGGACTGCCTGTATGCAAAAGGAAAATTACATGAGGAATGGCACAACACTGCTCCTGCTGGCGGCGATTGCCGTAGCCGGCGTGGCGTATCTGACACTCTGGGAACCTAGCCTCGCGCCTGCGGCCCCAGCGTTGACAAGTGTCAGCGATGCGCCGTCAGCCATGGTCATCTTTCCTGTTGGCGAAAAACCCAATTACGAAGGCGTCGGCATGAAACCAGTTGTTTTCAACCATCTCGTCCACAAAAACCGTGTTGAAAACTGCGAATCCTGTCATCACACCGGCGAAACAGTAGCCTGTACAACCTGCCACACTGTGGAAGGCAACGTCAAGGGTAAATTCGTTACCCTGAATCAGGCAATGCACACACTGCGGATTCTTCCGCAGGCGGATAGAAACACGCCGCAAAGCTGCGTGAGCTGCCACACAAAACAGCTTCAGAAGCCGAAATGCGCCGGTTGTCACAGTATTGTAAAGCCAACCCGCTCGGAGATCTACTGCAATGTCTGCCACAGCGTGACAGGTCTGACAAAAGCCGACATTGTCGACGGAATCGCCGGCAAGCTGTCTGACGAGAGGAAAGCAGAACTTGCGGCTAACACGTTGAAGGCCCGCAAAAATCCGGTGCAGCTCCAGCCGACGGATGGCCCTTACAAAGTTATGATCGACGACATTGCCGACAAGTACAAAGCCAACATGTTCGCACACCGCCGCCATGTTAACTCGCTTATGGGGCGTATCAAGGACAATGCTCTAGCCTCGGCTTTTCACAATCAGCCGACTACCTTGTGTTCAACATGCCATCACAATAGACTCTTGGCGAGTGCGTCGCCCAAATGCGGGAGCTGTCATTCCCAGCGCGCTAATCCCGATCCCGCCACTCCGGCGCGTCCGCAGCTCAAAGCCGCCTATCATTTGCAGTGTATGGGCTGCCACAAGGGTATGAACGTCGCTAGGCCTCTCAATATCTCGTGCGTTACTTGTCACAAGGAAAGTGAGGGGCAGTCCGTTGCCCGCGCCGCTGAAAAGTTAGGAGAAAAGTAGTGAATCGCAGAAAGTTTCTGGCTATTCTGGGTAGCGCCGGTGTGGCTTCGGCCTTGGGTACGTCCAAGGTGGCCAAAGCTGGCGGTGGCACTCATACTTGGCCTTACTATGAAAACAGCTACGGCATCCTGCACGACACAACCCGCTGCATCGGCTGCCGCAATTGTGAGGAAGGGTGTAACAAGGTCAACAATCTACCCAAGCCCGACAATCCATTCAATGATCTCTCCGTGATGAACAAGAGTCGGCGTATGACGCCTACGGCGTGGACAGTCGTCAACAAGTATGAACTGGACGGCAAGCCTGTATTCCGCAAATCACAGTGCTTCCATTGTAATGACCCGGCATGCGCTTCGGCGTGTTTTGCTAAATGCTTTCAGAAGCAGCCCAACGGCAGTGTTACTTACGACGATTCACAGTGCGTGGGCTGTCGTTACTGTATGATTGCCTGTCCCTTTTATGTCCCGAGTTTCGAATACGACGATGCGTGGGATCCGCGGGTGGTGAAATGCACTTTCTGCGAGCTACGACTCAAGGAAGGTAAACTTCCCGGATGTGTGGAGTCCTGCCCGATGGACGCTCTGACTTTTGGGCGTCGCGCCGACCTCATCAAGGTGGCGCGTGCGCGCATTAAGGACAATCCCGACAAATACACCGACTATATCTATGGAGAATGGGATGCGGGTGGCACCGCCTGGATGGTGTTGGCTCCGATAGCGCCAGATGTTGCGGACAAGAAACATTCACGAATTGAAACCGGGCATGAATTCAAGGAATTGGGGCTGGATACGCATTTGGGTAACCGCCCCATGGGTGAACTGACATACGGCGCACTGGGCGCTGTGCCGATGATTGTGGCCTTCTGGCCGGTGCTCTTCGGCGGGGCCTACGCCATCTCAAAACGTCGTGAGGCCATTCATATGGCTGAAACCGAGGCTATTGTCCGGGAGACCAAGGAAGATGTGGTCAACGCCATGGATGCCGCTGTTCGCAAAATTGCGGAAACCCAAGGCCCCGGTGCGGCTGACGCGGCGTGCCAAGCCATGGCCGACGCCATGAAAACAAGGGAAGAAGCCTGCGCTCACTGCGGGCATCACGGGGAGGATAAGTAGATGGCACATAACATCGTCATTCCCACCAAGGACAAGCTGTTCAATCTTAGTGAATTTTTCAGCTTTACCAAGGGCAATATCTTGACCGCCTTTATACTTGGGGGTGGCCTGATTATCACATTCATTCGTTTTACCCAAGGTATCGGTTCGGTCACCAATCTTTCCGATGTGCAACCTTGGGGCATGTGGATCGGCTTTGACCTTCTGTGCGGTGTGAGTCTGGCGGCCGGCGGCTACTTTACCACTGTCGCCTGTTATGTCATGGGTATGAAACACTTTCACTCAGCCGTGCGTCCGGCAGTCACAACCGCCTTTCTGGGTTACGCCTTTGTGGTAGTGGCGTTGTTGTATGACCTTGGTCACTGGTGGCGCCTTCCTTATATGTTTTTTTTCCCTGGCACTACGTCCGTGCTTTTTGAAGTCGGCCTGTGCGTGGCGACCTATCTTACGGTGCTTTTTGTGGAATTTTCCGTGGCGCCGTGTGAATGGCTGGCGGCAAAATTTCCAATCTTGCTCAAATGGCGCACCCTTGTCAACCGTTCCACCATTATTCTGACCATCTTCGGCGTGACGCTTTCCACACTGCACCAGTCCTCGCTGGGTTCCTTGTATCTCATCGCGCCTAGAAAGCTGTATCCGTTGTGGTATTCTCCCTTTCTTCCCATGTTCTTTTTTGTCAGTTCCATGGCCGCAGGCGGTTCCATGGTTATTTTTGAAGGCATGTTAGCGCACAAGAGTGTACATCACTATATGGATGCCACACACTTGAAGGAAGCCGATGAATTGGTGTTCAGCTTCTCGAAGGCCGTGTCGTTTATCCTGTTTGCTTATTTCATGATCAAACTCATTGACATGTTGGTGCAGGACAATATCTCCTATCTTTGCTCGGGGTACGGCGCATTGTGGTTTCTGGAAATATTTGGCTTCGTGTTGTTGCCGGCCTTCCTCTACGCCAAAGGCTCTCGCGATCGCAATTTGAGACTCTGCCGTTTTGCCGCAGCCAATACGGTGGCAGGCATTGTATTCAACCGCTTCAATATTTCTATGATCGCTTACAACTATGACTTACCGTCAGCCGAGCGCTACTTCCCGAGCATCTGGGAAATTTGGATTTCCTGTTTTGTGGTAACGCTGATCGTGACGGTCTACCGTTTTATTGTGTATCACATGCCTGTGCTTTATGAGCATCCCAATTTTCAAGACGCCCACTAAGGCAAAGGGGAGCACAATGGAATTCCATACATTTTATGACTACTTTCTGTTTACCAAAAACTGGGCGTACGTCACGATGTTCATAGTTCTGCCCATGTATGTGTTGTTCTGGAATTTTATGCTCTATCCACAGAAAAAACAGCGCAACAACAGTCCGCATTAAGGACTTATCCATAAATAAGTTTGCATATTTTGCAAGATTTACTATGCTTTTCTCCAATGGAGACAAGCTGATGGGCATAAAATCATGGGAAGTGTCAGATAGGTTTTGGTCAATCATACAATGGAAAGCAGTACCCAAGGAAATTTTCGGAAGTCCGAGCGCGATTCATTGATATTTCAGAGAATGGGAACAGCGAGGTTTTTTCTTTGAATTATGGCAGCGCGGTCTCTCTGAATATGACGATTTGGAAGGCATAGCTTGGGAGTGCCCATCTATAGATGGCAGCATGAACAAGGCTCCACTGGCTCAAGAAAGTTCCGGGGCAAACCTCACTGATTGGGGAAAAAAGGCACAAAACGCCAAATCCTTGTGGACGAGCGTGGCGTCCCGTTGTCCATCGTCGTGACCGGAGCCAATAGACATGATGCCAGTTAATGGCTGCCCAGCCCGAAAGGCTTTGCGTCGATGCCGGATACGCCGGTGAAGCGCCGCGGGAAACAATGACGGCGGTGGGGGATGAACCGCATGTGTGCCCTCGTGGCGAGGAAAAACGGGAGAAGGCGAAGAACTCTGACTTCAAAGCGCGGCGTTTGGGTTGTTGAAGCCTGTCATTCCTGGTTTAACCGGTTTCGCAAGCTGACAATTCGTTATGAAAAGCTTGATGCAACTCATCTGGCGCTGAACCATCTGACTGCGGCAATCATAGCTTTACGGAAAGTTAGAACAAAAATTATTTATGGATAAGTCCTAAGATTTTAGGCTTTCACGACAAAAAATCTTACAGGATACAGGAAGGCCGGGGGGGGGTCTGTCCGAGAGATTCATTTTTTTAGAGATTGCGATCAAATACAAATAGTTGCCGCAAAAATCATTACAAAGGTGAAACTCTCCCCTCTGCCCCAATATCTTGACATATTTCGAGCTTTAGCCTATAAATCAAATTCGTCAGGGACGTTAACTCAGTCGGTAGAGTATCTGCCTTTTAAGCAGAGAGTCGCAGGTTCGATCCCCGCACGTCCCACCAAATTCAAATCTCAGGAAGCCCCGCAAAAGTCCATAACGCCTTGCGGGGCTTAGTATTGTTGAAGATGTTCTATGGCCCTGCATTCAGCTTTTCCACATTTGCCCCGGGCAAATCGGGGCCGTCCGCTTTGAGACACGTTAAATTTCCGCCTGATTCGTATCAATCTCATCGCGTGCCAGCCCGTTAATAGGCTGTGAAATCATAATCTTTCATAAATCCTCTTTTTGTCACGCCCGGAAGCACTGCAAACTGAAACTATTCTGTCATTTTAAGTTGTTTAAGGCGTTTATGTATTAATACTTTGTTTGATTACCCGCTCTGTTTTAATTTCATTTGATTTTGTGACAGTTGGCTCTTCGCGTAGTATAACACACACCTGGTTTAACCGGTTTCGCAAGCTGACAATTCGTTATGAAAAGCTTGATGCAACTCATCTGGCGCTGAACCACCTGGCTGCGGCAATCATAGCTTTACGGAAAGTTAGAACAAAAATTATTTATGGATAAATCCTAAATGGCAAAATCTTACCCATCTTATGCTACATTACAGAGTTTTTGATTAGAACTTTAGTTCGGCAGCCCCAGAGCTGTCTATGGGATTCGTGGACGAAATCAGAGACACCTACTATTTTAAGTCCACCGGCGATGGCAGCTACAGCGTGATGCCTGACGAAATAAAAAAGCCGTCTAAGCAGGAATCTCCGGCCAATTCACCTATCAAAGAAAGAGCAACTAGGGGGCGGCATGAGCAGGACAGCCACTGCCGGGAATAACCCGGAAGCAGCGAAAAGACTGCTCCCCTACCCACCCCGGAAGAATTGACTGCTCCGGCGGCTGACCCGGACCTGTTTGAATGCGGTCCGAAGGGCAGGAATGTCACTGTCGTCATCTGTAAGAAGTGCGACTTGTATCCCTGTCGAAGCTGATGCCCAGCAAGATCCAACACCCCGGCGAATTGTTGTTCAATGTCCAGCAAAATCTCCGGCGTGAATTTTCTTCATCTTTTTGGCGGAAGCTGACAATCAGGTGATACTTAGCCTTGATCGTCTGAGTGTTTATGGCCTGGGTATCCTGGATTTCCGCTATGCCTTCGGCGTAATCATCTCCGCCGAAACAGTCCGCGCATCAGTGCAAAAGAGATTTCCCCCTCTTGTGTCCGGCATTGGCAATATAGTTTGCCAGCCGGGCATAATTGTCATTCCTGGGAGATATGCCGACGCGCTTGCTGATCATGGCTGTTCAGATACGGATCACGGTTGACTGCACTTCCCGCTGCCGGACGTCCAGTTCATAGCTACAGCATTTTCTGCATTAATTTTTGTCAGAATATAAAATAAAAAAATCAGGATATTAACCTATCCCGTAATTTGGCATCATGGGATTGGATTGGGATTTGTGCTTTTTTCAAACTTAGGATATCCTACCAAACTTATTGAAAAATAACTTTGAAACATCTTGCACACAGTGCCAAAATATTGTAACCAAAAGGTATACCATGAAAATAACCACTTCCTCATCAAAAATAATGGCAATGGATGGCGGTCTCAATATGCTAAAGTGGCTTGAATCAGCAGGGCGTACTTGTTATAAATCCGAAGAAAAAATTACAGATGACTCTGCTGCCCCATTTGTTCTTAGAATTTTGGAATCTGGACACCACAGTATTATTGAGCATGCTTCTGCCACTGTTCACATAATTTGTGATCGGGGCGTCACTCACGAGATAGTTCGTCATCGTCTTGCTTCTTATAGTCAAGAGAGTACGAGGTACGCAAATTATTCAAATGCAAAATTTGGTAATGAAATTACGGTTATTCGCCCTTGTTTTTGGATTGAAGGCTCTCCTTCCTACTCTATGTGGTATGCAGCAATGGAGCAGGCCGAAAGGGCTTATCTTGATCTTATTGCCAATGGCGCTTCGCCTCAACAGGCGCGAAGTGTCTTGCCAAACAGCCTAAAAACTGAAATCGTTGTAACTTGCAACCTGCGAGAATGGCGACATATTTTTGAACTCAGATGCGATTCAAGCGCTCATCCGCAGATGCGCGAAATCATGCTTCCGCTTTTGGGGAAAATGCACGAGAGAGCACCGGAACTTTTTGCTGATTTATTTGAAAAGTTTGAGCGAAATATTACTTAGCAATCATGGAAAAATTAAAACTGCTATCTGCGATGTGTAATGATAGTAATTGATTTATTCTCCGGCGCTGGGGGGCATGTCGCTGGGATCTGAACATGCTGGCATCAAAATTCTTAAGGCTGTGAAAAGAATCCACATGCGTGTGCTACTTTCGGCATACCTTTCCAGATGTTGACCTATTTGAGGGTGATATCTGTAACTTTACTTCTCCAGTTTTACCTTCTATTGAAAGCGTTGTTTTTGGCAGGCCGCCTTGCCAGGAGTTTTCGACTTCTAATCAAAGAACGTGGAATAGAATAGATTCTGAAAACTGGATGTTTAAAGAATTTTTTGGTATTTTATATCTGGAGCTTCGGTCTGGAATACACTTTGCATAGTTGTGAAATCGGAGTGAGGACAGCGCTGGTACAAAGCGTACGTTTCGCTACCGTAGGGCACGCTGGGATTACTGCCCCGCACGGCCTGTGGAAAAACAAAAAGTCCATCAATAAAGGAGTTGTCATGTCCATTGATTTCGTGGTGCACGAAGAAGCCGACGGCGTTGGCGTCGTGGTGGTGGAAGGCATAAAGGCCGGAGCGGAATGCACCGGCTGGATTATGCAGGAAGACAAGCTCGTACAATTTGTCGTTCTGGATGACATCCCCATCGGCCACAAGGTGGCCCTGAAGGACTTCACGGCGGGCGACACGGTTATCAAGTACAATACCGACATCGG
>JAITNF010000011.1 GCA_031290615.1 Desulfovibrio sp.
CATTAATTGTCATTATATGAAAAGTCGGTTAGTTACAGACCGAGAGTTGTGTGATGAACAAACTTTTCCGTCTTTCACTTTCCGCTCTCACATGGAGTTGCTCGTGTTGATGACCTGAAAATTGTCAGCGGCATCATTATATCATCAAGTACTGCTTTACAATGGCCTTGCAATGGAAAGACGCTCCTCGCGAATATGGGACACACAAAACCCTGTATAATTGTTTCGTGAGATGGAGCCGCATGGACGTTTTTTACAACATTATCTTGGTCTAACCGGCCGTTAGACAAACGTCCGATGATTGACGCCGTACATCTTAAGTCTCACTGCACAGTGGCAAACTTGCTTGAAAAAGGGATCTTTCTCGCTGTATCGGACGCACAAAAGGCGGATTTAATTCCAGACTTCATGCGTTCAGCGACGGCGAACCCGAAAGGGCAAAAAAGTCAAGTCCCCGGCTTCTTTCCACTTGCATATGCCAAAATTTTTTCTTATGTTTGGGCCATGAACTGGCTTGTCATAATTCGGATAAAGGCGAAAATTTCTCGCTCGGCACCAGGCCTTTTCACTCTGCAGGCGTTCGCGGAGCACATTAAGTCGTTTGCGTACCAGCTTGTAGATGTCGAAGCTGTCCTCGACGTCATTGATGTATTGCCACCGGTATTGACGAATTTATGTAGCCGCTTATACGAACTTTTGCCCTTCAAACGCTACGCACTCCATGACGATAGTCGATCATGCTCTACAGTGTACAGAAGAAACGCTAAAGTTCCCAGCTAAAACTGAGGGGGCCTCCCCATGGCTGACAATAAGCGCACATCACCACCAAAACATTGGATGCATGATACGCAAAATTATTCGCATCAGCGAGGAAAAATGCATCAGTTGCGGGCTATACGTTGATGCATGTCACGAATGAGCCATAGGGATTGCCAACGACAAGGCAAAACTATTGAGTGATCACCACTGCGACTGGCTCGGCAATTGCCTGACCACCGGAATCTCACGAGTGAAGGGGCGCATGGTACTTGCCACGGGCAATGCCGAAAAAGTGGCGGAGCTCTCCGCCATGCTGGCCGGACGCGGGCTGGAAGTTCTCGGACTTGCCGCCTTCCCCGGAATTGGAGACATTGAGGAAATAGGCCTCACCTTTGAGGACAACGCCTTCATCAAAGCCCGGCGTGTGGCCGCAGAAACCGGCCTTGTGAGCCTAGCGGACGATTCCGGTCTGGCGGTGGACGCCCTTGACGGTGCGCCCGGTGTCCGTTCCGCCCGATATGCCGACGAGTTGTCGCTCCTGCCCGGTGAAAGCCGCGACGCGCGCAATATCCGCAAATTGCTTACCGTCATGGCCGGCGTGCTGGAAGAGAAACGCACCTGCCGCTTTGTCTGCTGCATGGCAGCAGTGTTTCCCGATGGGCGAGAAATGCTTGTACGCGGCGAGTGGCGGGGTAGGTTGCTTTCCGTCGCGAGCGGTTTGGGCGGTTTCGGCTATGATCCGGTCTTTTTTGACCCGGCCATAGGCAAGTCCGCCGCGGAACTTTCTCGCGAGGAAAAAAACGCCGTCAGCCACAGGGGTGGAGCATTGCGGACGCTTTTGGCCGATCTCGCGAAATTTATTGACAGCAGACGTTGCCCGGCATTTCGGCACAGCGCGCGCAACCGCAACTGTGAATGATCAGATCCTGGGCAAAGACGTCCAAGTGAGTGTGGGCAACAATTCCCAATATTTTTCTATCTGCCATGCACCCGCGAGGCGCCACAAAGGACTGCTGAAACACACCCCTACACGTCTGGATATGCCGTATTTTGCTCCTGACTGTAGTCCTGGCACGGCGGGCGTATTGGGTTTTCCCGCCGCCCAGAGGCTTGGCGTACACCCATCCTTGACTAACTTTTTAACGAGATTGAGGGCACAATACTGCTCTAAATCTGTACCCTCAAACGCCCAGTCGATATTCTGGTCGGTCGTCAAGAGTAATTCCACAGTTTGTAGCAGGATTAGTAACGATAATTTGTAATTTGCCGCCCTTGATTTCATCCCTTGATTTCATCTTGATAGTGCGGTGTGCTGATTCTTAAGTCGCGTCCATTTTTCCTTGCGTTCCAACCGCCAAATGTAGGTTTCTAAAGCAATTGGATTACCGAAATCACGAGCGTTCGTGCTTTTAATAATGTCAATTAATCCATTTCCCCACCAATCAGGCAGAATAGACAACCTGCTCTTGCCATGTAATTCTTATACGCCTCATTTATCACAAGCCTCTTTGCGTAGATATACAGCCACATCTCCGCCGAAGTTCATTCTAATATGGGGTTGTGCGAATACTGCTCTTTTTACTTTTTGCCGAAGTTTTCGTAGCTATAATCCGCCCGCGCCGCGCTCTCATACGCTCGAATTCCGACAAAGTCCATACCCACATAATCATTTTTGTACAACACTTCACGAAGTTTCAGTATTTGCGGCGCGGATTTATGCACCGAGCAATACCACCGCGGCATCCGCGAGGGCAGGCCGAAAGCCGCTTCCGGCGCAGTGTAAAGAGACCCATCTTAGTCTTAGCTATCATACGCCAGCGATACCAGTAGCAGTGCCACATATACGGCACGCCATCCTGCTTGGCGTAGTTCCAGTGCTTATCGAAACTGAGAATATTGAGTTCGCAGTGATATACCAGGCGTGGTTCCTTAGGGAAATGCTGTTCCAATACTGGACATACTCCATATTTTTTGCAACCGAGGTAAAAATTTTGAGAGTTTTTATTAATGGGCAGATAAAGCTATAGTCCGCATTTTTTCAAAATCTGAGGCATTGTTAAAGCGTGCCAAAGCCGTAACGTAGCTTCAACAGCCTTGTCTGATTTGGAGACAATCTTTGTTCGCCGGGTAATTCTGGCCATGTCTAACCCCACCTCCCGAGTCAAGATTTTTTTGAGCTGACGAATCAGATGCTATCCATGTCTCCGGCATCTTTTACGGGAATTTTCCCTATGACATGATGAAATCCGCGCTATGTATACTACAATCAAACATAAAGTCCGGATTCTTACATAGACGGTCTGACCGCGCATCATTTCAACGCATCATTTCAACTGATTTCGCATTGCCTTCGGGCGGATTTAGGGTAATTTTTATCCCGATCTCTTAATCTTAAACCTTCAATGCCCTGTCATAATGCCTTAAAACGGCCATGCTTTCAGTACCCCAAGGTTTCTCCGATGATGACTACATGGAAATCAGTGAGTTTCGGACGTCTGCTGATAATGGTGGTGACATTGCAAATGCTGGTTTCGCTGTTGCAGTTCACGCACACCCCACTTTTTACACAGGGATTTTTGAAGTTGAGACGCTTGTTGTTCATGGGACAGGCGAACATCGCCAGACGCGACTCGGCCTCGGTCAGGTCGCGGGTAATCTTGTTCGCGCCGACGACCACCACTACCTTGTCCGGCCCGTAAATCATGGCCGCTACGCGGTTGCCGTTGCCGTCCCTGTTGAGGAGTTCGCCGTTCATTGTAACGGCGTTGGAGCTGGTAAGAAAAATATTGCAGGTCAGCTGCCCGCGTAGTATTTCGCGGCGTTTTTCCGGCGTCAAATCCGAATTCTGGTGATCAAGCATGGTACAGCTCTTGCCGGCCAGTTTTTTACCCAGTCCCAGTTCGCGCGTGCTGACTGAACCACCAATTCCAACGGTAGCCTTGGACGGAATCAGGCTCATCACATGATCAACGGCGGAATACCGGTCCGCGAAATATGCGGCAGCAAAGCCGTTTTTGACAAGCGCCGTTACAGTTTTGTTCCCTATGGTTTCGTAATGCCACTGGATAACGTCGTTCACGTCTGTCTCTCCTGCTGAAGTTATGTAAGGTGGAGAAACCGTAGCACAAAATTTTTCTAAAGCAAAGAGCCAGCTAAATATCCATAACTATAGCGGGCGCACGTATTGACTCAGAACCATTTCCGCCCTATACCTTGCGCTATCAGGAAAGATTGACGGCCTGGTGTTGAATTTATCAGCAATTCCTTACGTCTCCTACCCACCGGGAGTGGAGTCAACCGGCGGATAGAGCTGACTGTGGATTGAAACATACAATTATCTGTAAATTTAAGGAAGGACGCCATGCCCTTGTGCAGTGTGGATGAAGCCGTTGCCGACATCCGGCAGGGCAAAATGATCATTCTGGTGGACGACGAAGACCGTGAAAACGAGGGCGACCTCACCATGGCGGCGGAGCATGTCACCTCCGAGGCCATCAATTTCATGGTCAAATTCGGCCGCGGACTCGTTTGCCTGCCCATGGACCCGGAACTTGTCGACCGTCTTCGTCTGCCGCTCATGACCCAGAGCAACGGATCGCGTTTCGGCACAAATTTCACCGTGTCCATTGAAGCACGCGAGGGTATTGCCACCGGCATCTCCGCCGCCGACAGGGCGACCACCATAAAAGCCGCCGTGGCTGACAACGCTAGGCCCGAAGATGTTGTCACCCCAGGCCATGTTTTCCCCCTCAAGGCGAGGACGGACGGCGTGCTGGCCCGCGCCGGGCAGACGGAGGGCAGCGTGGACTTGGCGCGTCTGGCTGGACTCAAGCCCGCCGCCGTCATCTGCGAAATCATGCGGGACGACGGTCAGATGGCCCGTGTAGCGGATTTGGATGTTTTTTCCCGAACTCACGGCATCAAGATTGCCTCCGTCAGGGACATCATCCGCTACCGCCTGCAACGCGGGCAGGTTTCCGTGCGTTCGGCGGCCCAGGCACATCTCCCGAGCATGTCCGGCGACTTTACCGTATATGCCTATGAAAGCGACCTAGAACCCGGCACACATCTCGCTCTTGTAAAGGGGGACATTTCCGGGCTAGATCCCGTACTTGTGCGTGTGCACAGCCAATGCCTCACCGGAGATGCCCTAGGCTCCCTGCGTTGCGACTGCCGCGGGCAGCTCGGCGCCGCGTTGTGCCAGATAGAGATGGAGGGCCGCGGCGCACTTTTGTACATGCGCCAAGAGGGCCGCGGCATAGGACTTGCCAATAAAATCCGCGCCTATGCCCTTCAGGATCAGGGCTACGACACCGTGGAGGCCAACCGCAAGCTGGGCTTTCCCGACGATCTGCGCGACTACGGCGTTGGCGCGCAGATTCTGATTGGTCTCGGCATAACAAAAATCCGACTGCTGACGAACAACCCAAAAAAAATTGTGGGATTGTCCGGCTACGGCATCGAAATTGTGGAGCGTGTGCCCATTGAAGTGGAGGCATGCCCGGAAAACGAGGACTACCTGCGTACCAAGAAGGAAAAAATGGCGCACCTTCTCCACGAGGTCAACTGTCGCTGAGGTCTGCTTCAGCCGGAAATCTACCCGCCTGTCCCAGACAAAATATTCGTGCCCCGCACTTCGCAAATAACAGCGATAACATTATCGCTGTTATTTGTATTTTCCGTGTGAAAAAAATCAACAATTCATTTGGTATTTGTCACGTCACGTTGTATTGTTACTCAAAATTTTCATGATTGATTACGATTCCAAACGGACTTTACACACGAAATTTTTGAGAGTATTTACTTTTAGATAGATTTATAATATGCTTCCCCAATAATATTCCGGGGATGGAAGTATGGCGATATGCAAAACCTGCAAGTCGGAAATGGTGATGAAAAACGGCTTTGTCAGGGGGGAGCAGCGTTTCCGTTGCAAAGATTGCGGGCTTGACTTTGTTGAAGGTGATTCCCATACAAATGAAAAGACAGCGGCTAAAAAGGCTATGTGCGTTATTCTCCATTCTTTGGGCTTCTTTCAATACGCTTGCCCATGTTTTCGGCAGTTGGCCCTCATTGGTTTACCGGTGGATTATGTTGGAATGTACCAATCAGATAAGCACGTAGACAGACATCGCCCCGTTTCTCTCTTAGTTCAACGAGGTACACCTACCTTGCCGTACTTGGGTGGAAGAAAATATGGAGAGCACCGCCTCAGGTGTTTGACCTATACAAGAACCATGCTAAAGAGGTCTGCTCAGTAATGGATGCCATGACAGCCCGCGCCACAGCCCCTATTTGCCTTGGATTGCCTGCTCCGGACTGTTTATGAGTTCGTAACTCCGTGATCTCAATGCCAGAGCTGTTCCAGTTGAAGAAAAGCAGCCCGCTAATTACTGTAGCCATAAAATCACCATTGAATTATTAAAAATTGTTCCTGAACTCCAAAAGCGAAAACGCACAAAGCCGAAAGCCCCCCGATCCTGATGGATTGCCACACCAACTTCGCGGTCTCGCAATGACCCCACCCTTTGTCCCGCGCCATTCGGCTTTGTGACGAATTTCTCCGTTCGTACCGAGTCACGTCAACATGGCCGATTCATTGACAATACAAAAATTTTCGAGGTTATCCGGATTCAGGGATCGGCTTGGGCAGAGCCACCACCCCTGTTCTGGCAAGAGCTTTTATAGAATAGGCGGAAAATCTAACAACAGCCGTGTCCACCGTATGGGCCGTACCCACGGCCATGAGAGTCAGACTGTCCTCCTGGATGTCCATCACCTTGAGTCCCAGAAGGGTAGCCAGATTCAATATTTCTTCCCTTATGACGGAATCGGCTGATATGGATATGAGGGCCAGTTCTCCGGTCAGGGCATGACCGTAGGACGGCACCTCCACCGAGATCACGTCGATGAGTTTTCGAAATTGTCTGACCACCTGTTCCAGAATGTGCTCGTCACCGGCCACCACCAAGGTTATGCGAGTGATGTCAGGGTGTTCCGTGGGGCCGGCGGCGATGGATTCCACGTTATAGCCCCGGCGGGTGATCAACCCGGCCACATGGGAAAGCACCCCGGGTCGGTTACGTGCCAGTATGGATATGAGTTTCTTCACAGACACACCCTTATCACATTTTTCAACGCGCTGTTATCCTTTTTCCTCGTAAAAATCGGTCTGCCCCATTCCTGGCGGGATCATGGGCAGTACATTCTCCTCCCTCGCCACCATCACGTCCAAAAGAGCGGGGCCATCTCCGGCCAAAAGATTCCGGACAGCTCCGTCCATTTCCTCCGGCTTTTTCACCCGGCAGGCGGAAAGTCCGTAGACTTGGGCAAGCTTGGCGAAATCAGGATTGAAGCCGAAGATGCTTTCGGAATGGCGGTGGTCAAAAAAAAATTGCTGCCACTGCCTAACCATACCTAGGCAACCGTTGTTTAGAATGAGTATCTTGACCGGAAGGTTATGCTCCCTGATTGTGGCCAACTCCTGAATATTCATCTGGAAACTGCCGTCTCCGGTGATGAGTACCGTCTTTTCGCCGGGCAGGGCCAACTGCGCCCCCATGGCTGCTGGTAGGCCAAAACCCATGGTGCCGAGACCACCGGAAGACAGAAATCTTCTGGGTTTTTTCGAGACGTAATGCTGTGCGGCCCACATCTGGTGCTGGCCCACGTCCGTAACAATGATGGACTCGCCGGCGGTCAGGTCGGAAAGAGTTTTTATGACCGCTTGTGGTTTGATCTCCAGCTCGCTACGGGGCACGAAAAGAGGAAATTCAGCCTTTAGTTGGGCGATTCTTTTGCGCCAGGCCGATTTTTCGGTCGGCTTCACAATTTTCAGAGCAAGACCAAGGACGGTTTTGAGATCGCCTACAACGGCTATATCCGGAGCCAGACGTTTGCCTATCTCAGCAGGATCAATGTCCACATGAACGACCATGGCCCGAGGAGCGAAACGGCGGACGTCGCCCACCACTCGGTCGTCAAAGCGGACCCCAAGAGCCAAGATGAGGTCTGATTCGTTTATGGCTAAATTGGCGTATTTGGTGCCGTGCATGCCCGGAAGACCCAATGACAGTGGATGGTCGTCCGGAAAGACGCCCTTGGCCGGAAGGGTGGTGGCCACAGCCGTGTCTAAACTTTCTGCGATTTTGATTATTTCAGGGGCCACGCCGGTGATGGTGGCCCCTCCCCCCAAATAGACAATGGGCCGCCGACTCATGGTCAGGGCTGCCACCATAGCCTCAACTTGCTTCTGGTCCACCGGTGGCCGCGGGATGTAGCCGGGGATGGACACAGGTTTCGTGGGAAAAGGGGTGTCAATCACAGTCGTTTGGATATCCTTAGGCACGTCCACCAGAATGGGTCCGGGGCGTCCGCTGCCTGCCAGATAAAAGGCTTCGGCCAGAACCTTCGGCAGCATCCGGGGATCTTTCACCAGATAGTTGTACTTGGTGACGGGGATAGAAATGCCGTAAATATCGGCCTCCTGAAAACTGTCGGAACCCAAGGAAGTGGTGGCAACCTGTCCGGTAATGGCCACCAGAGGAACGCTGTCCATGTGGGCATTGGCCAGCCCGGTGACCAGATTGGTGGCTCCGGGGCCGCTGGTTGCGAAAACCACTCCAATCCGTCCGGTGGAGCGCGCATAACCGTCGGCCGCATGGATGGCCGCCTGTTCGTGGCGCGTCAGAATATGGCGGATGCCGGAATCGTAAAGGGCGTCGTAAAGCGGGATGACTGCGCCCCCAGGATAGCCGAAAACAAGCTCCACTCCCGATTTTTTCAGAAAATCAATGATGACCCCGGCCCCGTTTCTGGCGCCGGTCGACTTTGTGGCTGGTTTGGGATTTTTATCTTTCATCAAACGGTTACCGATCCTTCTAATCCCATGACTGATTGAGAAATTAGTAACACTGCCCGGTCTGCCTTTCAAGACCCAAATTCATCCGAAATGCGTTTACGCCTCCACGGCGGATTTTTCTTTCAGGGCGCTCACAGAATCGCCATGCTCTGATAGTAGCTCAATTTACCGTGATCCTGCGTCAGACCGCGTTTTTTGCTCCAGTCAAGTACTGTTACCGATATTGATGAGTTTCCAGGAGACAGCGCAAGCCGACCGATTGATCTTCCTGGATGAAGATTCAAAAAACAATATAACGCGCCTTCAAAGCCGTTCCCGCAGAGGATTGCGATGTCATGACGCGGCTCCGATTGGTCTCCGCCGGTGACGCAAAAGGCTGGTTCAAATCTTGTGGATATAAACTATTTCAAAAGTGAAAGACTCTCGCTTCATCCACATGCGGCTGAAGCGAGAGTCGGAAACTAGGCTCAGGACTCAGTTAAGATAAAAGATGACACCGGCAGCAACCCGGTTAGTACGCTTCGGGGGTTTACAAAAACACCCTTCTCTTTGTAAACTCCTAAAGCGTACCAACATTGTAAATTTGTTCTTGATATTACAGCATGATATATTATAAATCATACTGTCCCCCTTTCGCTTGTCGGGCTTGAGGGACTTCCAACCCTGACTTGATGCGCCAGGCCGGGTGCATCAAAAAAAAGCGGAAAGCTTTCAGCTTTCCGCTTTTGCGATAAACAAACACAAACGTAAATGTTATACGCAGCCGGTAGGCTTGGGCAGACCGGCCATTTTACAGGCACCCTTGCCGGGGCCGGAGGGAAAGAGTTCGTAAACTTCCTTCAGCTTGTAACCGGTATTCTTGGAGAGAATACGCACCATCGGGGCAATACCATTTTTCTTGTAGTAGTCTTGCAGAAAATCAAGAATTTTTTGGTGATCGGTCGTTATATCCGTGATTCCTTCAGAATCTTTCACATAGTCCATCCATTCGGGGCACCAGTCATCAAAACGCAACAGAAAACCGTCCTCATCAACCTCAAAGTTTTTTCCTTTATAGGTGATCTCAGCCATGCGTGTCCTCCTTAAGGACAGATATTTGTTCTATACGCAAGAACAATATGCTCTTGAGCCAACCAACCGGGAGAACCGGCCAGCACTTTCCAGAATTGCATCTGTGAGGGCGTGAGTCCTAGACGACGAACGCTCCACGATCTGTGAGCTATTTATGACACAAAAGAAAAATGATGGCAAGGGGCTAACAAAAAATTTTACAGATATTCCTGCGAAAAACGAACCTTGCGCTCCGCGCGCACCATGTCAAAGGGCGGAGGATTTTCAAAAAAAGCAACGCGTTCCGGCTTTTCCGCGATGACTTTTGCCTGGTATTCCCCACATCTAATTTCCACATACGCCCGTGTCCGAGGGGCCGCAGCAAGTGCCTTGGGGGAGCAGGCCGCCGTTAGGGCTGCAGCCCGCCTCATTACGCCTTCGGGCCAGTGCTCCCCACCGCGAGCCAAGGCCATGGGCCCCGGCATATCCCAGAGATTGAGCAGCGCGTCGTCAGGCCGCGCGGCCAGCGCAAGGCGCTCATTGTCCGCCTGATTGCGGCCCACGCAAAGCCAATAACACTCGTCTCCCTCTTGTCCCCAGAATTGGCGGCCCAAGTTTGCCAAGGCAAAATCGGCGGCTGCGGGCGCGGCAAGACGAGTCAGAATCGGCCAGTAACGCCGCGCGTTCTCCCTCTCCGTTAGGCGGCAGCCACCGCCAGGCGTGGGAAACTCTGTCACTCCCAGTCTGGCCGCGAGGCTGATTTGTCCCCCGCGGCCCCTCCCGGCTATGGCGGCAAGGCGCGACCTGTCAATAATCCCTTCACGCTCCGGCAGGGTGGATTCCAGCAGTTGAGCGCAGAGCGGACGCACCAGAATATCCGTCACGCCGGCCTCCCGCATGATGACGCGCATTACGTCCCGCCTCTGGGACATGGGGCGCTGGCCGATTACCTCGCCCGTGGCGAGAGCTCGCGCTCCCACGGACTTCATGTACATTGCGGCCCGCCGCAGGAGATGGATTTTGCAGTCCACGCAGGGGTTCAGAACTTTGCCGAAACCGTGAGCCGGACCTTGACGTAGCATGGCGGCAAAGGCCTCGCCAACGTCCTCCACATACACGTCAAGACCATATTTTTCCCGCCAGAAAACCTGCTTTTCCGGCTTGCCGAAAAAGGGGGAAAAGGCGTGCCAGCAACGCACGGCAACTCCTTGCCGCTGCAAGAGTTTTGCGGTCAGAAGGCTGTCCAGTCCGCCGGAAAGAAGAACAATCACATCAGGAAAAATAATTGTGTGCCCACAGCATTTTTATTTGAGAGCAGGTAACGCCCTAGATGCAATTTTTTAACGTCACATCGCTCTTGTAAAGTTGAATATCACAAAATTCTTGCCCCATTCTCCTCCAGCGCCACGGTGTATTCCAGACGCACACCGCCCCACTCCGGATAATAAAGACCAGGCTCCACGGTAACAACCATGCCGACCTCCAAAGGACGTTCGTTGTGGGGGCTCAAAGTCGGGGCTTCATGGGTCTCCAGACCGATTCCGTGCCCAAGGCCGTGGATGAAGGCGTCCTCCACGCCGGCACGTTTAAAAACTCCGCGCGCCAGAGAATATGCTTCACGCCCGGTCATGCCGGGTCGCAGTTTTTTCAACGCTGCCTCCCGCGCCTCGCGTACCAGAGCATAAACACGCTCAAAACGGGACCAGGCCGACCCAAATTTTTCTCCAAGCCAAAAAGTGCGCGTCTGGTCGGAGCAGTAGTCGTCCACGCGGCAGCCAGCGTCCACAAGCACATGGCAGCCTTCCGCCAGCCTGTCATCTCCCGGCGGCGCGTGAGGCAGTGCCGAATTTTTGCACGTAGCGGCAATGACTGGAAAGGCCAGTTCCCGCGCACCGTTTTCCCGGAAAAAGCGCTCGACGGCCCAAGCTAGGTCCGCCTCCCGCATGCCGGACAAAAGCGCGCCGTCAGCTGCGAGGGACTGCTCAAGCCAGGTCAGCATTTTGTGGTTAAGGGCAAAAGATGTTTCAAGGGCCGCGATCTCCTCCGGCCCCTTGACGCAACGCAGGCGCTCCACAAGGCCGTCGGCCGCCTGCAGAAACAATCCGCCAGCCTTGCCGAGTTCACGGGCAAAGGCCATACTCACGCCATGGGACTCAAGGCCGATGCGCGTGCCACAATGTCTAAGCAGGGCGGACATATCCCTGATTTGGTTTTTGCATTCAAAAATGCGGTCAGTATCCCACAAACGCGCGGCGGCGGCCACATAGCGGGAGTCAGTAGCGAGCCAGTCCCTGCCGTCGCCGGTGATCACAAGGCGGCCGGAGCTATCGTTGTACTGCGTGTCGTGCAGCTCAAAGCCAGAAAGATAGAATCTGTTGGCATCGTGGCTTATGAGTAACGCGTCCAATCCGCAACGGCGCATCTCGCGGCGCAGTTTCTCCCTGCGCGCGGCATGGATTTCTTTCATCGTCCACAGCATTTTTTATATTTTTTACCGCTGCCGCAAGGACAGGGGTCGTTGCGGCCCATGCGCGGCGTGGCTTTGGCTGGAAGTTGCGCCAGGGTATTCCCCCCGCCGGAATACGATAGGTTTTCCACGATCTTTTCCTTGTGGCTGTATTCCCCGGCCACGCGCTCGACATCAGTTTTTTTCTTTTCCTCTGATTGACGGTGCACGCGCAGGCGCGTAAGCACCCGGAACACGTTTTCACGTATGTGAAAGAGCATTTCCTGAAACATGGCGAAGCCTTCGCGCTTGTATTCGAGCTTAGGGTCTTTCTGGCCGTAGCCGCGCAGGCCTATACCGTCGCGCAGGACGTCCATGTTGCGCAGATGTTCCTTCCAGCAGCGGTCCAATTCCTCCAACAAAAAATACCGCAGGATGTCCTTCCAGCTTTCGGCGGCGTCACTTTTGAGTTCGTCCAACATGGCGCGGACATGGACCTCGCATTCCTCCCTCGGCGGCAAGGAGGCTTCCGGTCCCAGAACACGGTCCAGATTGAATATCTCCCGCAGGCGCGTAAGGACAGCCGCGGCCTCGCCGTCCCTGAAATCTCCGCCGGCTGGGGCGTATTCGTTGTCCAGCACGTCGCCCAGAAATTCTTCCAGCACAGGCTCAAGGTCTTCTTCAACCATAAGTTCGCGCCTGAGGGCGTATATAACCTCGCGCTGCTGGTTCATCACATTGTCGTAGTCAAGAAGAGTTTTGCGTATTTCAAAGTGGTGGGCTTCCACACGCTTTTGCGCACCCTCCAGCGCGCTGGAAACCATGGCATTTTCAATGGCTTCACCATCGCGCAGGCCTAGTTTTTCCATTATGCCCTTGATCCTGTCCGAACCGAACAGACGCATGAGGTCGTCTTCCAAGGAGAGATAGAAGCGGGAGGACCCTGAATCCCCCTGGCGGCCGGAACGACCGCGCAACTGATTGTCTATACGGCGGCTCTCGTGACGCTCGGTGCCCAGGATGTGCAGGCCGCCCAATTCCGGCACATCCTTGCCCAACACAATATCCGTGCCACGCCCGGCCATGTTGGTGGCGATGGTCACCTTGCCCTTCTGCCCGGCTTGGGCCACGATTTCCGCTTCTTTTTCGTGATATTTGGCGTTAAGGACATTGTGGGGAATTTCGAACTTTGCGAGACGCCGGGAGAGCATCTCCGACGTTTCGATGGAAATGGTGCCCACCAGCACGGGCTGGCCTTTTTTGTGGATTTCCGCGATGGCGTCTGTTATGGCGTCGAATTTTTCCTGCCGGCTGCGGTAGATCATGTCCGGCCAATCCTTGCGTATCATGGGCTTGTTTGGCGGAATAGCCGCCACTTCCAGATTGTATATCTGCTGAAATTCCACAGCTTCCGTGTCCGCCGTGCCCGTCATGCCCGAGAGTTTGTCGTAAAGGCGGAAATAGTTCTGAAAGGTGATGGAGGCCAGCGTCTGGTTCTCCGCCGCCACGGTCACGCGTTCCTTGGCCTCTAGTGCCTGATGCAGACCGTCGGAATAGCGGCGTCCGGCCATGAGGCGTCCGGTGAACTCATCCACAATAACCACCTGATCGTCCTTGACGATGTAATCCACATCTCGCCTGAAAATCCTGTGGGCTTTCAGAGCCTGCAGAACATGGTGCTGCAGGGTGATGTTGGCCGGGTCAAAGAGGTTGTCCACCCTGAACAGTTCCTCGCAGTGGGAAACACCGACGTCCGTCAGCATGGCGGTGCGAGACTTTTCGTCAAGAGCATAGTGCTCCGGTTCCAGTTTGCGCACAAGGTCGTCCACCATGCGGTACATGCCTACAGACTCGTCAGACACACCGGAGATGATGAGGGGAGTTCTGGCTTCATCAATAAGAATGGAGTCCACTTCGTCCACGATGGCGAAATTGTAGCCACGCTGCACGAGCTGGTTGGCGTATAATTTCATGTTGTCGCGCAGGTAGTCGAAACCGAATTCGTTGTTGGTGCCGTAGGTGATGTCGCAGCCGTAGGCACTTTTGCGTGCCCCGTCGTCCAGTCCGTGCACGACGATGCCCGTGGAGAGGCCCAGGAAGCTGTAAATCCGCCCCATCCAGGCGGCGTCACGTTTGGCCAGATAGTCGTTGACCGTGACTACATGCACGCCCTTGCCGTTGAGGGAATTGAGAACCACAGGCAGGGTGGCGGCTAGGGTTTTGCCTTCACCGGTCTTCATTTCGGCGATTTTGCCCTTGTGTAGCGTGATGCCGCCCACAAGCTGCACATCGTAGTGGCGCAGGCCGATGGTGCGGCGTGCGGCCTCTCTGGTGAGAGCGAAGACTTGCGGCAGCAGATCGTCCAGATCGGCCCCGTTTTGTAGCGATTCGCGGAAGGTGCCGATGCGGGCGGGAAAATCTGCGTCGTCAAGGGCGGACATTTCCGGCTCCAGGGCGTTGATGCGAGCCACTATGGGTCGCTGGCGGCGCAGAAAACGGTCATTCCGACTGCCGAAAATCTTTTTGAAAAGAAAGGAAAACATACCTGTCCTGCGGTTCGGGCGCCAGCTCTCGCGGGCTCCATAGCGCATTTTTCAATACGCTGAAAAAATGTTTATAATCCGGATTGGGTGAGGCCTAGTAAAACAGGACATCAGTCACCGGGGCAGGTTCGTCTGTTGTCACTTGCGGTTGTTTTGACATCATTTGTTTGTCTGCAAAAAAGACTTAGCACGCGCGGCCTCCGGCGATTTGGGGAATTTTTTGATGAGTTCATGCATCCTGGCGTTGGCTGCGGCCTTCTGATTGAGCTTGCTGAAACAGATGCCCTGTTTCAGGTAGGAGCCCGGCGTGGAAGAGGATGATGGGTATTTTTTGATGACCGTGTCATAAGCCAGGGCCGCGTCAGAAAACCGATTGCGTTGAAAGTGGCATTCCGCCAGATAAAACTGCGCCTCTGAAACCAGGTTGTGGGAAGGATAATTTTTGAGAAAATCGCTGAACGATTGCTGGGCCTCATTGTATTTCCGGACGTTGTAGGCATTGATGCCGGCATCAAACAGCGCCAGGGAAATGTCCTTTTGCGGAGCGGGGGCGGTAGCAGGCTTGGGCGAAGGTTGGCCCCAGGTGCTTCCGCTGGGGGGAGCCTGTGCCTGCAAAAAATTCTGCTTAGCTTGCGGTTGCTGCACGGCAGCCCCCTGATAGGGCAAGGTTCCCGCCGCAGGATTGCCGTAAGGAGCGTTTGTCGTGAAATCGGGCGTGTTGACCGCCGGATTTACCGTGGTACTCGTCGTCGGGGCGGACGGAACACCAAGGTCAAGGTTCAACGCCATGCGGTCGTCTATCTGTCGCAGAGCCGCATCCTGCCGGTTGACGCGATCCACAATAGCACGCGCGCCGCCGGCGTTTTGCAGGTCGTCAATCTGGCCCCTGAGGGAATTGATTTCCACGCGCAGGGCCTGAACCTCGTTCTGCATATCCGCCTGGGCCGGCTGAAGCTGACGCAGTTGCGCGTTCTGCTGCTGCACCTGTTGCTCCAGATCCAGACTCTCCCTGGAAGAGGAGAAATCCATACAGGCATTCATTGTTGCGGCAGTGCCCAATAGGGCAAGGCAGAGGAAAAAACGACGTATTTTCATAGCAATCTCCCGGTTTAATGCTAGCACATCGTAAGGATTGGCTGCAACTCTCATATTTGGCAGATTTTTATCCTTACCTTGTAATGCGGCACACTGACTTGACATTTTTATATTGCGGCGTTTTTTACGAATCCGGAGTAAATTTTCCCCAGCCTTTTTCCGACCAGTAAAAATATAGACAAGGCCGCCGATAACCGGCACAAAAACAAGCCAGAACGCCGCTGTTGCGGGCCTTCAAATTCGTGCGCGGGGTGGATGCCGAATGCTCCACAGTGTGGGCAGCATACAACCAAATGCCATTAGGCTAAGGTTATGGCTCTATCCCGACACCCTTTTCCGTTTCTTCCGGCCCCTTGCTCCATAGTGGGAGGCATGCCAGAAAAGCTCCGATGCAGATGGCCGTGTCTGCCACATTGAAGGCGGGCCAGTGCAGTCCGCCGATGTAAAAATCCAAAAAATCCACCACGGCCCGAAAGCGTAGCCGGTCCGCGAGATTGCCCAGAGCGCCGCCCAAGATGAGACCGAGCCCCGTGAAGAATGTGGGTTTATAATGCGCGTTGCACGCCAGGGCCAATATGGCCCACGCAGCCACGATGGTGGCCGCCAGAAAGAGCCAGAACTGCCATTCAATATCCGAACGGTTCAAAAAGCCGAAGGCCGCGCCGCGGTTGCGTATGCTGATCAGGTCAAAAAAACCGGGAATCACCGTAACGGTACGGTGATCCGGCAGAGCGCCCAGAATCCACCACTTGCTGGTCTGGTCCAACGCAAAGGCAAGGGAGGCCATGCCACCCAGCAATTTGTAACGACGCCGCATTATCCGACAGCCTCTTCACATCCCTTCAGAACTGCTGTACAGCGCGGGCAGAGGGTGGGATGGTCCGCGTCACCGCCCAATTTCGTACTGTAAATCCAGCAGCGTTCACACTTGGCTCCCGGGGCTTTTTCCACCACAACCGCCACTCCTTCCACTTCCGGGTCGGCAAAGGCCGTTTCGGGCGCATCGGAAAGGGGATCCGTCCGCAGTTGGGAAACAATGCAAAAGGCGCGCAAATCCGTGTTCAGGGCTTTTATCAGCCGGTCCACGGCATCTGATACATACAGCGTCACCCGCGTGTCTAGAGAATGACCGACTGTTCCGTCCCGCCGGAGCACCTCAATAGCCGCTGTCACCACGCCGCGCGCGGCAAGCAGGACGTCCCAGTTTTTCCGCTCCCTGGCATTCGGCATAAGGGAGTCGGTGGCAAGGGGCGGCAGAGCAAAGACCGTTTTTTCGTCCCCGCGCAGGGAGGCTGGAATGTGACCGAAGATTTCCTCTGCCGTGAAGGAGAGCACAGGGGCCATATCCCTAAGCAGAAGGGCGAGAATGTTCCACAGGGCCGTTTGCGCGGAACGGCGCAGGCATCCGTCTCTGCTTTCGGCGTACAGGCGATCCTTGATGATGTCCAGGTACACGGCGGAGAGATCCGTCACACAATAATTGTGCAAGCTGTGGTAGACCTTGTGGAATTCAAATTCCGTATAGGCTTCCTGCACGAGATCGTGCACGCGGACTGCGGCTTCAAGGGCAAAGCGGTCAAGGGGAGTGAGCTTTTCCGGGGGCGCAAGGGCTTCCCGCGTCAGGTCGTTGATGTTGCTCAAAATGAAACGGCAAGTATTGCGGATGCGGCGATAGGCGTCCACAAGACGGCTCAGTATCTGGCCGGAAATGCGGATGTCCTCCCGGTAATCCACGGAGGAAACCCACAGCCGCACAATTTCGGCCCCGAATTTTCCGATCAGATCCTGCGGAACAATGACATTGCCCACGGATTTGGACATTTTGCGGCCTTCGCCGTCTACTACATAACCGTGGGTCAGGACGGACCTGTAGGGCGCGCAGCCGCGCGTGCCCGCGCAAGCCAGCAGGGAAGAATGAAACCAGCCACGGTGCTGGTCCGAGCCTTCCAGATACATGTCCGCCGGAAAACGCAGTTCCGGACGCTGTTCCATCACTGCGGCGAAACTGGCGCCAGAGTCGAACCAGACGTCCAGAATATCTGTTTCACGTTTCCAGCTGGTTCCCCCGCAACTCGGGCAGGTCAGCCCCTTCGGCATAATATCGGCAATGTCCGCCTCATACCAGTAATCACAGCCCGACGGATGTTCCGCAAAACGGTTGGCCATCTCGTGCATCCAGGCCGGTTCATTCCAGGCATCGCCGCATTCCCCGCACAGCAGGGCCACGATGGGCACACCCCACTGCCGCTGGCGGGATATGCACCAGTCCGGCCGGGATTCCACCATATTGCGGATGCGCTCTTTCCCCCAAGCTGGAATCCAGTGCACTCCGTTGTTGATGAGATTGAGCGCTCGCTCGCGCAGGCCGTTTTTCTCCATACTGATGAACCATTGCGTGGTGGCGCGGAAAATAACGGGATTTTTGCATCGCCAGCAATGCGGGCAGGAGTGGGAAAGCGTGCCCTGCCGGAGCAGCATCCCGACTTCTTCCAACTTTTTTATGACATGCGGATTGGCCTCCGTGACATTCATCCCGGCGAAAAAAGGCACCCCTGGCAGAAAGCGGCCTGCGTCGTCCATGGGGGAATATATGTCAAGCCCGTATTTCAGGGCCACCTCATAGTCTTCCCGGCCGTGACCCGGAGCGGTATGCACGCAGCCCGTACCCGTGTCCAGGGTGACGTGGAGACCCAGAGTCAGAGGTGAGGACCTGTCGTAAAAGGGATGGCGGGCCGCAAGCCCCTCCATTTGCGCGCCGGTCGCCCTACCAAGAACGCGCGGGGCATTCCAGTCGAACAGCTCCGCGCAGGGGGCAAGTCGCTCCCCGGCGAGCATATACTGCTTGCCGTCGGCCTCCACCAGCACATAGTCAAATTCCGGGTGCAGGCAGATTGCCATGTTGTCCGGCAGAGTCCAGGGAGTTGTCGTCCAGATGACTACATGGGTCTTTCGGGGGTCTGCCTGCGGAAAAATCCGCGTTATTCCGGCGTCCGCCAAGGGGAAAGCCACACAGATGGAAGGTGAAATGTGGTCGTGGTATTCCACCTCCGCCTCGGCAAGAGCCGTATGGCAGGAGCAGCACCAATAAATAGGCTTTTTGTCACGCAACACGCCGCCCTTTTCCACAAAACGGGCAAGCTCGCGTACGGTGGCGGCCTCATAGGCCGGGCTCATACTCAGATATGGGGCATCCCACGCGCCGAGCACGCCCAGACGCCTGAATTCCTCGCGCTGCACGTCAATCCATTTGGCGGCGTATTCCCGGCAGAGGCGGCGCACAACGGTGGGGGGCAGGGACTTTTTCTTTTCTTTCAGGGTTTGCTCCACCTTGTGCTCAATGGGCAGACCGTGGCAATCCCAGCCCGGCACATACCGGGCCGTAAAGCCCTGCATATTGCGGGATTTGACGACAATGTCCTTGAGGATCTTGTTGAGGGCCGTGCCGAGATGGATGTGACCGTTGGCGTAAGGCGGGCCGTCGTGCAGGACATAGTCACCCCTGTCTTCGGGCTGTGCCGCCGTCATGGCGTCATAGGCCGCAGCAGATTCCCATATTTGCATGATCTCCAGTTCCCGCTGCGCCAGATTGGCCTTCATGGGAAAATCGGTCTGCGGCAAGTTCAGGGTTTTTTTATAGTCGCTCATACTGTTTTCCTCTGTGTGTCAGCAACATGTATTTTCACGTCGTCCGGGCGGTTAAAAACAAAAAGCCGGGCTAAAAAAATCAAAATATAAAAAATTACAGGAGAATGTTGCTTTAAGAATGTTTTTTGAAAAATATACCGATATATCTAACTGAAAATACAAAAATTAACAGTTCCTTCATAAAGTGAAAACATTCCTTACACAAAACTCTCAATTACAGATACAGAATAAGTGAGTATGATTAAAGGCGGCGGCGAAGTCAAGACGCACCCACGGAGACGTCTGACCCGAGCTGCGGGAAATTCCGGCTTGACATGATTTTTATTACTGTATCAACTGAAAAGTACAGTATTAACGCCATAACCGGCAGGAACTGCGTCGCGAGTTCGGAAGCCGCCCTCGTCATTTTCAGGAAACCCGGCTTGCGTCAAGAGTGAAATTTTTATCGACGATTGGCATAAGTATTGACGAGGAGTTACTGGCAAGTCTGGGAGTGTAGATTATGGATTACAGCAGCTGTCAGTGCAAAATTCTCTGTAAGGATAAAGCCAGATTTACAAAACTCAGCAGTCAACTTTCGCGTATGGATTTGGCATTTCTTTCCGTTATGACGAACTCACTGCGCCAATCATATCAAGGAATCAAGGCAAAAAAGCCTTATTTGGACACCAGCCTGTTACCTGATACTGTACCAGCGCTTACGGTGCTGGCGTGCTCTGTTTGACCGATACAATGACTATCTTCCCTTCAATAATATACCGGGACATGTCTTGCCGCGCGGCCATAGCGGCGTGCAGTGGAAGACCAGAGAAAAGCAGAGCCCAGGCCTCTCTGATGCCCTCAAACAAAACGCGCCCCCGGTCACAGCGCAATGCCGCATATAGTGCACGCATCGTCGCCCCTGCGAAACAATCCGGCTGAACTCCCTTGTACGCCGCCAAGTCCCGGAATATGACCGCGTATTTTTGCGCCTGATGCTCTCATGTCCAGCCGTCCAGCACACTTTATCGCGCATTAGCGCGTAACGTCCGATGATTTGTATTCAGCATCCGCCGCATGGCGCGGACGAAGTCCTCCACCGTGCGCTCCGCCAGCAATCTGTTTCGGCCGTTCACCAGAATCTCCGGCATGTTTTCCCACAGGCGTGAAAATGACTGGCAAGCCGCAGGCCAGCGCCTCTAGTGCCGGATTGGGCGTTACCTCCCTGAATGCGCACAAGTAAATCGAAGCCTTTCCTGTGCCTGATCCAGATAAGAGGAGTGGCACCACCGCTTCCTGAATAATATTCGACATTTTTCGCAGATGGAATCCCGTTGCCGACCCAGCAGGCCGTGAATGTTTCCGACGGCGTAGCCGGTGAAAAAAGCTCCATATCCACGCCTTGTTGACAGCAGTACGCGCGTCCCACGCCCTTTGCCATGCGGTACATTTCCAGACTGTTGAAGACGATTGCCAAGCATTTGCCAGCCCTTTGGGCCGCGAACTTCCGCACAAGCTACACGCGCACAAATGCTGCCGGCACACAATAACAAGCAACGGATTGACTCAGGGATTTGAACGCTCCGCGCATCGCCGAACTCGCCGGAATAAACGTAGCCCACGTAGGGCAGCATGATTCCGAACACGCTCCACTGTCAATGACATTGCGGCAACCTTCCGGGGCGACAGCCGCGCCCTACGCGAGGCAGTTTTCGACTACGGCCGCCAGAGCCTTGGGGTCAAGCCGGGAAAGGCACCGGCCACGACGGGGGAGGGGCTTCGTCGTTCAGAAGACGCGTCTTCCACCTGTCCAGTGGGCCTTGACGCGCCCGCGCAGGCTTTGCCCCAGGAATGGCGTGTTGTGCCCCTTGGAGAAGAGTGTGTCCGGGCCGGGTATCCAGACTTCTTCGGGGTCAAAGAGGAAAAAATCCGCCGGGTCACCTGGCGCGAAGCCGTTCCATGGCAGACCAAAAATTTCTCCCGGCCTGCGGCACCAGATGCGCGCCAAATCCGCCTCGTCCAGAATATTTTCCCGTACCAGTTCCCAAGTCAGGCTCAGAGCCGTGTCCAACCCGGTGATGCCGACCAGAGCTTCGTCAAGGGTGTCGTCTTTTTCCTCGACCGCGTGAGGGGCGTGATCCGTGGTCAGAATGTCGATAATCCCGTCTTTCACAGCGCGGCGCAGGGCATCCCGATCCTTGGGGCTGCGCAGGGGCGGACTGACTTTGGCGAGTGTATTGTAGCCAGCCAGAGCGTTTTCATCCAGCATTAGATAATGGGGGCAAGTTTCCGCGCTCACCCTAACGCCGCGCGACTTGCCCCAGTCTATCACATCCAAGGTAAGCTTTGCGGACACATGGGCGATGTGTACGGGCAGATGAAGGTATTCCGCCAGCATGATGTCACGCGCGACCTGTACGGCTTCGCCCACATCCGGTTGACCCTTGACGCCCAGAAGGCCGCTGACGGCCCCCTCGTTCATGAGCCAGCCACGGGCGAGCTGCGGATCTTCACAGTGATCAATGAAAATCATGCCCAGATCCGCCGCGTACTCCATGGTACGACGCAAAAGTTCCGTATTGCTCACAGGCTGTCCGTCGTTGGACAGGGCCACGCAACCGGCGGCCTTCAATTCGTCCAGAGGGGCCATTTCTTTCCCTTTCAGGCCAACGGTGGCGGCGGCTATGGGATGGAGTCGCGGGCCGAAGGGGTGACTTCTGGCCGCACGGTCCAGCATAAAGCGGGTTACAGCGGCCGTGTCATTGACGGGTTTCGTGTTGGCCATGCACATGACGGCGCAAAAACCGCCGTGCGCCGCCGCCGTCAGACCGGAGGATATGTCTTCCTTGTATTCAAAGCCCGGCTCGCGTAGGTGAACGTGGGCGTCAATGAAGCCCGGAAGCAGCACAAGGCCGGCCGCGTCAAAAACTTCAGCGTCCGCTGGGGCCGGGCAGTGGCCCGCCGGGGTCATGGTTTGTATTTTGTCCCCATCTGCCAGCAAATCCACCGGAGAGCTCTGATGGTGGGCGTTGGTGATGCGCAGCATCATTTTGCTCCTTGACGATTTTTACGCGGTTTTCCCGCCATTGCGCGTGGCGAGGAGATAGAGTATGGCCATGCGCGTGGCGACGCCGGAAGAAACCTGATCAAGCACCAGACTTGCCGGCGCGTCGGCGATGTCATTGGAGATTTCAAGGCCCCTGTTCAGGGGACCGGGGTGCATAACTTTGACCTCCGGCTTTGCCAGGCGGAGGTGGGCTGCGGAAAGGCAGAAACGGCGCGAGTATTCCGCAAGGTCCGGCAAAAGACCAGCCTGCTGGCGCTCCAGTTGCAGGCGCAGACACATGATCGCATCCACCCCACGCACGGCTTGGTCAATGTCAGAATACACCTCCACAGGCCAACCTTCCGCGCCGGCAGGAAGGAGTGTACGCGGTGCGCACAGGCGTACGCGCACGCCGAGCATGGTGAACAGGTGCACGTTGGACCTGGCCACGCGGCTGTGCGCGATGTCGCCCAGAATGAGGAGGGTATGGTCCGTGAAACGTCCCTCCCATGCCTGACGCAGACTGAAGCAGTCAAGCAACACTTGGGTGGGATGAGCGTGCCAACCGTCTCCGCCGTTGATCACGGAGCAAGTCAGCAGTTTTGCCAGATACTCCGCCGCTCCGCTGCTGGCGTGGCGCATGACAATGACGTCCGGCCCCATAGCTTGCAGGGTCAGAGCGGTGTCCTTGAGACTTTCACCCTTGCTAATGCTGGAGCCGGATTTTGTCAGGGCATAGGTGTCTGCCGAGAGACGTTTGGCCGCTATATCAAAAGATATTCTGGTGCGGGTGCTATTTTCTACAAAAAACAGCACCACCGTTCTACCCTTGAGGGTCGGCACCTTTTTGATGGGGCGATGGTTGATTTCCTGGAATCTGGCGGCAAGATCAAGCAGATGAAAAGTATCTTCGCCGCTCAATTGCGTTACGTCCAACAGATCCTTGTGCGGCCAGAAGTAGCAATTGTCAGCGTTCATAGTCACCGCTTTTTGAGTAAAAAAATCCCCGGTGAAATCAGCGGGGATGGGAAAAACCGGGTTGACAGGGTAAAAAGCGTTAGATACTTCATAAAATGAAGTATAAAACTGTCAGCGGGGTTTGTAAAGCAAAAACTCTTCACGTCGTTTTTGGCGTCGGCGGCACACACACATGGCTGACGTATCTAAACCATCAACTATTTGGCATAACAGGATTTTATTAAATCATATTCAAAAAACTTATATTAGTATTTCAGACTATTACAGCCTTCATCTGCCTTGCCACACACAACAAGCCTGTTGACGCACACAAGGCTTTTGACTAGGGTAGAAAGATTCTCATTTTTATAAGGAGCGTGGCATGGGGCTTTCTATTCTCGTCTATCTGGCGTGTGGTGCGGTGACGGGCATTTTGGCGGGACTTTTGGGTGTGGGCGGCGGAATCGTCATAGTGCCACTGCTCGCTGTCATTTTTCCCACGCAGGGTATTCCGCCGGAGTATGTGCAGCAGTTTGCCCTAGGCACTTCGCTGGCCAGCATCATGATAACCTCTGTTTCCAGTGCGCGCGCCCACAACGCGCGCAAAGCCGTGCATTGGGACATTGTGCGCAACATCACGCCAGGCATTCTGTCCGGAACATTTGTCGGCGGCCTTATCGCCACGCGCATGCCCACGCTGTTTCTGAAAATATTTTTTATCTGTTTTCTCTTTTTTGTCTCCGCCCAAATGCTTTCCAACTACAGGCCGCCAACCAGGCGAGAAATGCCCGGTTTCTGGGGCACAACTGGCGTGGGCGGCGGCATCGGTCTGGTATCAAGCTTTGTTGGCATTGGCGGCGGTTCGCTTTCCGTGCCCTTCATGAGCTTTTGCAATGTGGAGATGCACCACGCGGTGGGTACTTCGGCGGCCATCGGTTTTCCCATAGCCGTGGCAGGAGCACTGGGTTTTATTGCCGGCGGTTGGGGCAGGGCTGATATGCCCCCCGGCACCATCGGCTTTGTGCACTTGTTGGCACTTGTCGGTCTTGCCTCGGCGAGCTTTATTACGGCACCGCTGGGCGCCAGACTTTCCCACTCGCTGCCCACCGCCAAACTCAAGCGCGGTTTTGGAGCTTTTCTTATTATTGTCGCTCTGAAAATGCTTTACGGTATTCTCTGAGGCCCTTTGCAGAGCAGATCATGGGGTCTTTCGCGCGGAAATGCGCGTATGGAATACATTATGACAAGCTCCATTCTGGTTTTGCGGGCCCAAACTCTCATTACCCTTGCCGGCGAAGGTCCGGTTAGGGGACGGGATCTGTTTGCGCCCCTGAAAAAAATCGACAATGCGGCCCTTGTGGTGCGTAACAGCATTGTGGAAGACGCGTTGCCTTGGCCGAAATATAGCCCTCCCGCCGACGCGTGTGTGTGCGACTTAGGGTCTGTCTGCCTTGCTCCTGCCTGCGTCAACGCCCACACCCACCTCAACCTCTCACACTTGACAGATCGTACTGTCTGGGGCAAGGGCTTCGCCGCCTGGCTTGAGAGCCTCATACCTCAACTCGACGAAAGCCATGTCAGCCCACAAACGCTCAATCTTGCCCTGCAGGACGCCTGCGCCGATATGGCCGGTGCAGGCACGGCCCATGTCGGAAATTTTTGCGGCATGAACGCCGTGAACCCGGGGCCGGCATCGGCGGATGATGCCTGCCGTATCTGTGGTCTCGGCGTGACCCACTTTTGTGAATGGCTGGGTTTTGACCTGCCGTTCAACGACGGGCTTTATCCCTGGCCGACGCACTGCCGCACGGCTCTGGCCGACAGGGAGCTTCAAACGCGTTCGGCTCCTTGCGGTCATGCTCTCTATTCCACATCACCGCAGACGCTGGACTCGGCTCGGCGTTTCTGCGCCCGGGAGGGCAAAATTTTTGCCTTTCATCTTGCAGAATCGTCGGAAGAAGACCAGATGCTGACCAGCGGCAACGGCCCTCTTAAGGATTTGTACGCAGAGTGTCTGTTGCCGAAAAATTGGCGCGCTCCGGGGATTCGGCCTTTTGACTATGCCGAGAGTCTGAACCTGCTCGGGCCTGGAGTGCTTGCCATTCACGGCGTATGGTTGAATGCCAGGGAGGCAGGGCGGCTGGCAGCCTCCGGAGCGGCCCTGTGCCTGTGTCCGCGCTCCAACAGCAATTTGGGCGTGGGCGCGCCACCCGTGCATATGTTCATGGAGAACAACGTATTGCTGTGCCTCGGCACGGACGGGCTTGCGAGCAACAGTGACTTGGATGTGCGTGGGGAAGCTAAATTTTTGCGAGAAATGCTGGATGTGCCGCCCGAGGCTCTGATACGCCTGTTGACCGTCAACGGAGCGGCGGCTCTCGGTCTTGAAAACGCGGGACGGCTGACGCCGGGTAGCGCGGCTGAATTTTGTATTTTGCCGGCATCATTGGTATATTGATTGCAGAAAATTTTACTTGCAATTTTTTGCAGACTGGCTAATATACAAATTAACGGTTGTTCTGCACTTTTACGGAGCGGTAGTTAAGACGGTTATAACGCCGGCCTGTCACGCCGGAGGCCGAGGGTTCGAGTCCCTTCCGCTCCGCCAGTTTTGAATCTCACAGAGTCCCGTAAAGCCTAAAAAGCCTTGCGGGACTTCTCTTTTATCGCAACGAACAATCTTACCTGATGTCGTAAAATCTATAGACATACCGTAAAAAAGGCGGTATTTCTGACGGCATGTAGCATTTGTAAAATGCAATACCGTCATTGAAATACTTTACCCTGTAAGGCTTGGACAGCA
>JAITNF010000016.1 GCA_031290615.1 Desulfovibrio sp.
CGGTGTTGGCTCTGTTCGGCCAAGACCGTTTTTCTTTTGTCCGCTGATTGCCGGGGATGATCATGGAAAAACTCAAAATGCACTCCCCGAATATGACTCAGGATAATATCGCCCGCATCCGCGAACTGTTCCCAAACTGCGTGACCGAAGCCCATGACGACAAGAGACAGGTGAGGCTCAAGGTGGATTTCGACCAGTTGCAGCAAAAACTTTCCAGCGAATTGGTGGAAGGCCCACAAGAGCGTTACCGCCTGGACTGGCCGGGCAAACGGCAGGCCATGCTCACGGCCAACGCGCCCATTGCCAAAACCTTGCGCCCCTATCGGGGAGAAAGCGTGGATTTTGACAGCATGGAAAACCTGTACATTGAAGGCGATAACCTTTATACGCTGAAATTGTTGCAGGAGAGCTATCTCGACAAGGTCAAGATGATCTACATTGATCCACCGTATAATACGGGAAACGATTTCATTTACAATGATGACTTTGCTGAAAATACGGAAGAATATTTGCTGGCGTCAAACCAGAAAGATGAAGATGGCAATAGGTTAGTTGCTAATACAGAATCGAATGGAAGATTTCATTCTGCCTGGTGCAGTATGATTTATCCTCGCCTTGCGGAAGCGTAGTTTGAGGCTCTCATAGGAAGGCGGAGATTCAAGGCAGTTTGCCGCAAGTATCAATGTAACCAAGCGCTGGGATCAACAGAAAAACAAAGCGCAAATATCCTGCAAAACTAGCGCTGGATCTTCGATGGAATCAGATGGATCTGGCACCAAATGGGTTGGAAACTGCGGCGGAAAATCGGGCCATATCCGGGTGGCGGTAAGCGCCAACATGTATCCACCCACGCCGCACTTGCACGTTGTTCCCAAAAAACGTCCCACCATGGCAACGAAAGCGGCAATGAGCGACTCGCTGACAGGTCTTTGCCCGATAATCAATTCTGTGAGAAAACAGCCTGTCCAGGCGCCGATAAGGGCGCCGAGGCCGAAGAAAAGCGGCGTAAGCAGAATGGATCCCACTATGGCGCCGATCATGCCGGTAAAGGCGCCTGACGAGCTTGAACCGTATTTCCGTGCCCTTATGACCTGCATGCCGAATTCTAGCGCCTCGCCTGTTAGTGCAAGGGCTACCATCATTATCCAGAACCAGGTGTCCATCCCGTTTGTCGCGGGGTGAGCCAGTTTCCACAAAACTATGAGGCCCAGCAACAGCCAGTTAACGGGTAGTCCGAAAATATTCAGAAGCAGGACAAAATCGAACAGCGTCAGGAATGCTCCGGCAAGCATTGTGGCTATGGGAAAAGTCAAAAAGTCCATGGCAATTTTGCGGGCAAATTATTTGTTGCAGCGCAAATCCTGAACGCGCACGGCTTTGCCTTCCGTGCGGGGCAGGCTGTTGCTTTCCACCAGTTCCACATGGGGAGTCAGAAGGATTTCCGCGTGCAGACGCCGGGCAATGGCTTTTTGCAGATTCTGCAAAATACGCATGTCCTCCACAAAATATTCGTCGCGTACCTCCACCTTTACACGCATTGTGTCGCTGACGTTATCGTTTTCAAGCAGTATCATATAATTCTGCTCCACTTCCGGAAAGGTCATGATAACTTCTTCAATCTGCATGGGGTAGACATTGATGCCCTTGATGATAAACATGTCGTCCGTGCGGCCGAGTATACGGTCCATACGGCGATGCACGCGCCCGCAAGCGCATTCTCCGGGCAGAAAGCGCGTCAGGTCCCGTGTACGACAGCGCAGAATGGGCATTCCCTCGCGGCAGAGACTTGTTATGACCAGTTCGCCCACTTCCTCGTCCGGCATCGGGGCGCCTGTTTTAGGATCAACAATTTCAGTAAGATAGGCGTCTTCCCAGATGTGCAGGCCGTTCTGCTCCATACATTCAAATCCTACGCCGGGACCGTTCATTTCTGAAAGCCCATAGGAATTGTAGACCGTTATATCAAAAAGTTTTTCTATCCGTCTGCGGTATTCTTCTGTATAGGGCTCAGCGCCCACAATGGCGACGCGCAGTGGCAGATCGCGCGGGTCTTCGCCCCCGGAGCGCAGATATTCGCCCAAAATGCGGGCGTAGGACGGCAGCATGTGCACCACTGTTGTACGAAAATTCTTGACGAGTTTGATCTGCCGGCGTGTGTTGCCGGCCCCGGCGGGTATGGTCATGCAGCCCAGCCGTTCGGCGCCGAAGTGTATGCCGAGCCCGCCGGAATTTCGTCCGAACAGCGCGAAAAGAGAAAATCAGCCGAAAAAAGCCGTTTCAGGGCGCGGCGAGCCTGCCTTCCAAGGCGGTGTTACACACTGACCTCGCGCGAGCCGAATATCATCTGGCACGGCGACTGTGCCGTCTCGTGTTTCCTGCGGCAGGTTCCAGAGATTTTCCCGTACCCGTAAATGCAAGGTGGCATCAGCCTACGCCTTGAGCATGGCAGTAAGGCGTATGGGCGGCTCTTGTGCGGATCAGATTGTCCGTTTTGCCGTAGCGTCAGCAAAGCTGCGACTTGCGTCCCGCCGCGTATTCCCTTGTGGAACGGCTGCTTACTTCTTTCATACCTGTGCAGTACGGTTTTTATGGGACACTGCGGGACAAATCGGGAAAACATCCGGAAATTCTCGCAAGCCTCGACGTACAGCCGGAGAAGTTGACCTTGTTCTACTGACCCATTTGCATCCGGACCACATAGGCGGTCTTTTGAAGGTGAGCGGACGGGATTTCTCCAAGGCACAGCTGATGATGGCGAAACCAGAGATAGTTTATTGAACGACGCTTGCGGAAAAAAAGTCTGCCAACCGCAACGCCGTCTTGGTAAAAATTATGGTTACGGCTTACGGTGCGGACATTTTGCCGTCCTTCGTTTTGGCGATATTCTTCTGCCCGGCGTGACCGCCTTGGACGCCTTCGGGCCACACGGTGTTTCAGTTGAAGGCAGGAGGCAAAAGTCTGCTCGTTATCAGTGATTTTTTTCACGGGACCCCATGCAGTTTGCCCTGCCCGACGAATGTGCCGTGTACGATATCGACCAGCTCAAGTCCGTTCTCACCCGTAAATGCATTCTGAATCTCGCTGAGCAGAGGGTCTGGACCATCGCAGGGATGCATCTATCGTAGACGGCAAGTCCTGGAAGTTTGTACGGAACTGATCAAAAATCCAGTTTGAATTGCATGTCCAGGCCGATAGCGGAATCCGGCTGATTCCCGTCGCTTCTCTCAAGGCTTTGTTTGTCTTTGAGAATCAGCTCCGGACCGAGACGTATGCTCAAATCATCTCCGGATCGCACATCGACAAAAGCGCCCACCATATGACGGCCGGTACGCGTGGGGTTTTCCGCAGAGTTTACGGCGTCTGACCGCAAAGATTCCCGCAGGGAGCTGCTTTCATTGCGTATGCTTAGGCCCATCCTCCCCGATTGTTCATTGGCCTTTTGCAGGGTGTTGTCAATCGTGGAGGATGTGTAGACCATTTTTTCCCCGTCTTTGCCGATGACGGCCTTCTCCTGCAACGTCTTCGTGCTCTCGCCGTGTTGCCAGGGCCTGACGTCAGATTTTGCGGGAATGTCGAACGCCCATGGCCTGGCGTGGATGCTTTTTTTTTTCACGTTTCCGGTTTTCTGGATTTCCCGGCTTTTTTGATATACCTGTCCGGCGGCCGGTGCATGGGGTGCAAAATAAAGAGAGATCGTCAGGCAAAGAGCAAGGAACGGGAGAAGTTGTCGCGGAAAACCGCTATTGCGGGCAACATGGCAATTTTGCGGCTTTTGTCGATTCATGGTCGTGTTTTGCGACTCGCTGTGGACTTGTCAGACTTGTCACGTTTGTTCGCATTGACGGTGATGGGGGAGCCAGCCGTCTGGGGATCCTGCCAGCCGCCGCCAAGTGCCATACATACGGCGACGACCGAGTCCAGGCGGTCGCGCAAGGCTGTGGCAAGCTGCATTTCAACAGTAAAGAGTTGGCGTTCCGCGTCAAGAACGGTGAGATAGTCGCTGTAGCCGTTGTCGTACTGCAAACTGGCGATCTCTGCCGAACGGCGTAGGCTCTCCACTTGGATCGAAATTCCGCGCACAATGGCGTCAGACTCCCGTTGCGCGGTCAGGGCCGTGCGCATGTCCTTGAAGGCCGCCTGTACGGCCTTACGGTACACGGCAACAGCGGCCTGTTTTTTGGCTTCTGCGTCTTTGAGATTATACCAGTTGCGGCCAAAATCCAGCAGTGGCGCATTGCCAGTCACACCGTAGCTCCACATTCCCGCTGCCGGGACAAACAGGTTGCCGAGCGCGGAACTGAGGGTTCCGATAGCGCCGGTCAGGGAAATGGAGGGAAAAAACTGCGCACGAACCGTGCCTATATTGGCGTTGTAAGCCATCAGCATGTATTCGGCGGCGCGGATATCAGGCCTGCGTTCCAGAAGTTCCGAAGGCAGCCCTTCCGGCAGAACAGGGGGAGACGGCAGGGTGTGCAGGGTTTTGCCGCGTGTCACGGACTGCTCCATAATTTCACGCGGGGAACGGCCCAAAAGTACTGCCAGGGCGGCCTCCGCCTGATCCAGCGCCACAATGGTCATGTGCATCTGGGTGCGGGCTGTTTCCACTTCCGCCTTTGCGCGAAGCCAGTCAAGTTCGGTGATATCTCCCTGTTTGTAGCGGCTTGTATAGATGGAGAAAGCGTCTTCGCGTGTTTTTAGGGTGCGTTGCGCCGTGTTGAGCTGCAAGTCGATGGCCAGCATGGCAAAATAGCCTTGGGCCGTCTGTCCCGCAGTGGAAAGGCGCAGGGCTTCGTGCCCCACAACAGTGTTCAGTAACACGTCGGTGAGGGCAGTGTAGGCATTACGGTATTTCCCCCACAAATCCAGTTCCCAAGCTGCGGAAATGCCGAACTGGTAACTAGTTGTGGAACGTGACGCGCCGGTCAGGGGAGAATTGTAATTCGGGGCGTTGGGAGACTTTGCCGACACGCTTTGTGAAGCGGCCTCTCCTGATCCGTTCACTGCGGGAAAAAGAACGGATGTCGCCACACCGGCCTGCGCCGCCGCGGAATCAATTTTGGCCATAGATTCGGCTAGATCCTGATTATTGCGCAGTGCCTCCTCAATCAGGACAGTAAGGACAGGATCGTTGAAGCGTATCCACCAGTCGGTGTTGAGCGGTTGTGTGGAAAGCGAAGCTTTGCGCCATTCTGCGGGAATGTCCTGTTCCGGGCGTTCGTGACGCGGCGCGAGAGAGCATGCGGAAAGCAGCAAGGCGGAAAGCAGAGTCAGCAAGAGTTTTACGGTGTGGATCATACGTCCTCCTCGTCAAGAGATCCAATGCCTTCATGCGGATCTTTCTTACCCCGGAGCTTGAGTGAAAGCTGCATAATCAGCTTGAAAAAATAGGGCACGAAAAGCGTGGCTATGCATGTCGCGGCAAGCATGCCGCCAACAACCGCCGTGCCGATGGCGTGGCGGCTGTTGGCTCCCGCGCCAGTGCTTGCGGCAAGCGGCACACAGCCCAGGATAAAGGCGAACGAGGTCATCACAATGGGCCTGAAACGCAGGCGGGATGCATGCATGGCCGCCACGTCAAGCGCGCGTCCGCCACGCCATGCTTCCACGGCGAATTCTACAATCAGGATGGCGTTTTTGGATGCCAGCCCCACCAAGGTGATAAGAGCCACCTGAAAATACACGTCGTTGGAAAGGTCGCGAAGCCATATGGCCGTAAGTGCGCCGAAAACGCCGAACGGCACGGCCGTGAGTACGGACAGCGGCAGAGCCCAACTTTCGTACTGGGCGGCCAGGATCAGGAAAACCATTAGCAGAGCCAGCACAAAAATAAGGAGGGTATCCGCGCTCGCCAGTTTTTCTTGCAACGAGGATCCGATCCATCCCAAATTGTAGTCGGTGGACAACACGACGTCAGCCGCTTTTTCCATGGCTTCCAGAGCTTGGCCAGAGACATAGCCCGGCGCTGGATCGCCCATGAAACGTGCCGCAGGAAAGACGTTGTAACGATCCATGGTTTCCGGCGCCGTACGGCGCTCCAGCGTCATCAGGGCGGAAAGGGGTATCATAGCGCCCCCAGCATTGCGCACAAAAACGTCGCTGATCGAATCCGGCAACATGCGGTAGGAGGCGTCTGACTGCATGCGCACCTGGAATGTCCTGCCTATGTAGTTGAAGTCGTTGATGTAGTAGGAGCCAAAGGTGGCGCTCATGGCGGTAAATACGTCCGTCACACTGACGCCCATGTCCTTGCAGCGCTCGCGGTCCAGATTGGCATAGAGCTGCGGCGCTCCGGTGGAAAAGAGACTGCGTGCGCTGCCGATGGCCGGGTATTTTTTTTGGCCGTTTTCCGTTGACAAGGCTTCGGCAATCACTTTTGCGCTCATTTTTTCTAGATCGAAAATGGTGCCCGAACCGCGCATCTGGATGAATCCTTCAAAGCCGCCTGTGGTGCTCATGCCGCTGATGGGCGGCGGCTCAAAACTAAGGACAACGGCATCCGGCTGCATCATGGTGACGCGCATGACCTTGTGGGTCAAGTCTGTGGAAGACATGCCGGATTTCGTGCGTTCCTCCCATGGTTTCATGCTGATGAAAAAAGTGCCGTAATTGCTTTTCACCGAACTGGAGGTGATGTCAAAACCATTGATAGAAACGATGCGCCGCACTGACGGATCCTTGAGCACAACATCCGCGATCTTGCGCGTCGCATTGACAGTGCGTTGCTGGGATGCGCCGTCACTCAGAATTGCCAGACCAAGAGCATAACCCTGATCCTCATTGGGCACAAGGCCACTGGGCACTATCCTGAACAGCCAGACCACGACCACCGTCATCAGGCCGAAAAGCAGGAGGGCGCGAAGGCTGGAATTCTTGACAATACGCACAGCGCGCAGGTAGTGGTGGGTCACGTTGGCGAAGAAATAGTTGAACCATACAAAAAAGCGCGCCGGTCTGTAGTCGTGGGCATGCGGCTTGAGTAGCAGGCCGCAGAGCGCCGGCGTGAGCGTGAGCGCCACAATGCCCGAAAGCGTCACGGACACGGAAATGGTGACGGCGAACTGCCTGTACATCTGCCCAGCTAGTCCGCCAATGAAGGAAACGGGAATAAAGACGGCGCAAAGCACCAGCACAATGGCGATGATCGGGGCCGTGACCTCGTTCATGGCTTTGACTGTGGCTTCCCTGACCGGCAGATGTTCGGTGCGCATGATGCGCTCCACGTTTTCCAGCACTACAATGGCGTCGTCCACCACAATGCCGATGGACAGCACCATGGCGAAGAGGGTCAGGGTATTGATGGTGTAGCCCAGGGCGTAGAGACCGGCAAAAGTGCCGATGATGGACACCGGCACGGCAATGCAGGGGATAAGCGTGGCACGCCAGTTCTGCAGAAAGACAAAGACCACTATAAAGACCAGAATCATGGCTTCCATCAGGGTTGTCACCACTTCCTTGATGGACTCGACGACAAACTCGTTGGTGTCAACAATGACTTCGCAGCTGAAGCCTTCCGGAAAATTCGCGGAGAGTTCCTGAAGTCTGGCTTTCACCAGCTCGCCGGTGGCAATGGCGTTGGCGCCGGGCAGCAGGAAGATGCCACCCAGGCGCGCTGGCCGGCCGTTGTACTCCGAGGCGACGCTGTAGTCCTTAGCGCCCAGGGTAATTTCCGCCACGTCCTTCAGGCATAGCGTGGCGCTGTCAGGGCCGGTGCGTACAATGATTTCGCCGAATTCCTGCGGCGTGACGAGACGGCCCCTGGCGTCAATCTGCCAGGTAAGTTCAGAACTGTCGGGCGCGGGCTGGTCGCCGAGGCGACCTGGAGCGAATTGGGCGTTCTGATCCTGCACAGCGTTGGCCACGTCCATGACTGTAAGGCCATACTTCCCCAATAAATCCGGCTTTAGCCAGATGCGGATGGAATAGTCCATGGAGCCGAAAATTATCACGTCGCCCACGCCGCGTACGCGTTTGAGCTCATCCGCGATGTTCGTCTGCATAAAGTTGTTCAGAAATATCGTATCGTAACGGCCGTCCGGCGAATGGCAGGCAAGTACCTGCAAAATTGAGGGCGAGCGCTTGTACACGGTCACACCCTGGCGGCGGACGGTCTCCGGCAGGGTGGGCTGGGCCATGTTGACCTTGTTGTTCACGTTGACCAGAGCCATGTCCGGATTGGAACCCAGGGCGAAGTATATGGTGACTGTGCCGGATCCAGAGCCAGAAGAGGCCGTGGAGGTCATGTAGAGCATGTTTTCCACGCCGTTGATGGCTGTTTCCAGCGGGGCAAGCACTGTGGAGGAAATGGTTTCGGCCGACGCTCCAGGGTAGAACACATTCACCACCACTGTGGGCGGTACGAGATCCGGGTATTGGGCAACGGGCAGGGCTTTCATGGCCAGCGCGCCCACCAGAGTGATCACAATGGAAATGACGGCCGAAAGAACGGGGCGGCGTAAAAAGAAATTGGGTTTGGTGGAAGTTGCCATGAGAACCTATTTCCGGGCGGCGTTTTGCTGCGGATTGTTGTCCGGAACGCGCACCACAGCGCCGGGGCGCGCCTTGACAAGCCCCTCGCTGATAATGCGTTCCCCCCCCTTGAGACCGGAATCCACCAAATATTTGTCTCCGATGGGTACACTGAGGGTGACGGGCACGGCGGAAACTTTGTTGTCCTTGTCAAGAGCCATGACCTGCGCTCCCTGCTGGGTCAGCATGACGCATTTTTGCGGTATCAGAACAGCGTTCCTGAGGACGTCGCCTTCCATATACAGACGCACATACTGGCCTGGCATGATTCTACCGTCTGCGTTGGCAAACACGGCCCGGGCCTTGATGACGCCTGTTGAGGCCTGCACCTGGCTGTCTATAAAGGTTATATATCCTTCCCCATCGTATATGCCGCCGTCCAGAAGACGAATTTTCGCCTTGTAGCGGTTTTCGGGCGGAAACAGCAAACGTCCGTCCTTGGCGAGATTTTGTCGGCGCATGTGGTCCGGCGCGGCGATGGAAAAATCAATATATATGGGGTCTGTCTGATTTATATAAGTCAGGAGCGAGTTGCCGTTCACCAGATTGCCTGGAGTAAAATTTTCCTTGCTGCTGTAACCCGAAACAGGAGCCGTCACCTGGCACCAGTCCAGATTGATTTTGGCTTGGCGCAGTTCCGCCTTGGCGCTCTCGTAAGCCGCGCGGGCGTTGTCGCGATCTTTCTGGGAAACGGCATTTTTTTCATAGAGAGGTTTTATGCGTTTCCATTCACGTTCCGCGCTGTCGTATTGGGCTTCCGCTTGCTGCATACGGGCTTCGTACTGATCGCGCTCAAGCTGGAAGAGCAACTGGCCTTCTTTCACAAAGTCGCCTTCATTGTAGAGGCGTTTTTCAATAAGGGCCTCTACGCGTGCGCGCACTTCCACAGCGCGCGAACCGATTGTCTGCGCTTGGTATTCCGTGGGCCAAGGGATATCCTCGGCAACAACGGTGTGCGCTGATACGGGCATCGTCGGCATGCCCTGCTGCTCATTTTTTTTGTCGCCACCGCAGGCGGCGAAGGAAAAACACAATAAAAGGACAAAAGTAATCACCAATTGTCTATCCATAAATCCGCAATCCTCTCCATGGTATACTTAGGTTTGCTCAACAGAAAAAAATAATTATTTTACAAGTCTGCGATTCAAATTTTCAAACACAATTGGAAAATAGAACATATTTTGGAAAAAAAGGCAAGATTGCGAAAAACGGACTAGTGTGTTAGTTTGAAATTAACGTTTTAGTTCGCTGTTTGTAGGTCTCCCGCCTCTTTGAGAAGGCCATGGTCTTTCTTGTATGTCGGCGATTGAGTATTCCAGTATACCAAATAAATTTAACACTGTCCTATAGGCGTGGTCACTCTCTTTATCTGGCCGTCGCTATCTCTGCCTTCCCCGAAAAAAGAAAAAAACGGGAATTGGGCGAAAGGATATTTGGGAGCAACCGGATTCTGTACGCCCCGGTCGCCAGAGATTAGCTCTCCCCCGACCGGCTGCCCCAGCAATGCCTACGCGATCGGCTTGTTGGTAAAGCTGTAGCAGCCACGCGGATGCTTTTTTGAGCGTTTCGAATTGTCTTGAGCAACCAGTTCCAGTGCTACGCCGTGTGGAAAAAAGCGGTTTCAATTTCGGAGGAGTGTGATTGGAGCCGTGCTCCGGCAAAGCTCCGGAACCGGCGCACTGTGTAAAATCTCTGTCTTCGTTATTCTCGGAAATTCTACTTCAAAACGTTACTCTTTTTCGGGAGGGTTACCCCGCCCCCATGCTCTCTGCGGGTCATGCCGGCAATGCAAGCTGGTGTCTCAACCCACTTATGGCCATTCGGGGATATTGTCTCTCTCACGCCTCCTACGTTATTAGCCAGGAGGAGGGGGCCTACAAACAGCGAACCAAACATCAATTTTAACAACACATTACCATACATTACCATGCTACGCTCTTCTCCATTGCAAAAAACTTCGCTATGGCATATTGTTGAGATTATCCTGTTTCAACAAGGCGTTGCTTTTTCGTCTGTGCCGCAAAACAATGGAGTATGTTATGACGGAAATCAAAAAAATTCTTTGCGCTGTTGATCTTTCAGAACACAGCAAGGCCGTGGCCGAATATGCGACTTTGCTGGCCACAACGCACAAGGCAAAAGTGATTGTGGTATATACGGCCCCTTCCCTGAGTCAGTATGTGGGCTTCCATGTGCCGCCGAACACCATTGAAAATTTTGTGGGTGAAATAGTTACCGGTGCCGAAAAATCCATGGAAGATTTTGTGGCAGAACATTTCGCCGGTGTTGACTCCACGAGCCATGTGCTTGTTGGCTATGCGGCCGAGGAAATCCTCAACCGCGCACGTGACGAGGGTGTGGACATCATTGTCATGGGCACGCACGGGCGCAAGGGCATTGACCGTATCCTCTTCGGCTCTGTGGCGGAAAAAGTGGTCAAGAACGCCGGTATGCCGGTTTTAACCATACGGCCCAAAGTGTCCGGCGTATAGGCCGTCCGGAGATACAATGTTGCAAATCAGCGTGCGCCCGGAGATACGCCGTCTTGAGCCCTACTCGCCAGGTTTGTCCATCGCGGAAATCCGGCAGAAATATGGCATAGCTCAAGTCATCAAAATGGCCAGCAACGAAAATCCCCTTGGGACATCCCCACTTGCCCTGGAAGCGATATGCAGGCACGCACCCTTTGTTTTTCGATATCCGCAGGAGGGGAACCCGCGTCTTGCCAGGACGCTCGCTGATCTACACAATGTCAGTCCGGCCCGGATTGCCTTAGGCAATGGCTCTGACGAAATTATTGATCTGCTCATACGCCTTCTAGTCGAACCGGGCAGACACGCCATTGTCTGTTTTGATCCCTGTTTCAGCATTTATCCCATTCAGGCTAAAGTCAGCGGCGTTGAGATACGCCGTTGCCCGCTCGGCATTGAACAAAACGATTTTTCCTTCAACCCTGATGCTCTGCTCAGTCTCGCAAATGCCGACACGCGTCTTGTTTTTATCACCACTCCGGATAATCCCTCCGGCTATTGCCCGCCACGCGAGGCCGTGAAGCGTCTGGCCGGGTGTCTCGCGAAAGTCGCACCGCATTGCCTGCTGATTGTGGACGAGGCATATATCGACTTTGCGGACGACGAAGCGGAACTATCCCTCTTGGCCTCCGGCGCTTTGCCGGAAAACGCTGTGTTCTTGCGCACGTTTTCCAAAAGTTATGGTTTGGCGGGCATCAGGCTCGGTTACGGCGTTCTGCCGCAGCCTCTGGCGGAATACTATTGGCGCGCCCGCCTGCCATTTTCCGTCAATATCCTTGCGGAAGAAGCCGGTCTTGCCGCCCTTTCCGACACGGCTTTCCGCACGGCCACACTCACCGCCGTACGTAAGGGCAGGCGTGTTCTCTTGCAGGGATTGACGGCGTTGCACTGCAAGGTCTGGCCGTCTTCCGCCAATTTTCTTCTCTTCCAGCCGCCGGAAAACGGCATATCCGCTAGGGCGTGTTTTGAAGCGCTGATGGAAAAAGGCATTATTATCCGCCCGCTTAAAAGCTACAAATTGCCGGAGCATATGCGCGTCAGCGTGGGAAATCCGCAGGAGAACGCCGCATTTCTCGCGGCCATGCGGGATATTCTCAACAACGCATAATGCGGCGGGCAAAAAATGAATTCACGTCTCAACGTCATCACGCTGGATGGCCCAGCTGGCGTCGGCAAGTCAACACTGGCACGCCTTCTGGCGGAAAACCTCTCCATTGCCTACCTTGACACAGGGGCAATGTTCCGCTGTCTGGCCATCAAACTGGGGCCCGAAGTGGAAAAACTTCCGGAATGCGACATCCACCAATGTTACGCCGAGTTCTCATTCAGTATTGATGGTAAGGGAAACGCCACAAAACTCTACTGCAACGGCTCACTTGTGGGCGAGGATATTCGCAGCGAGGAGGTTGGCCTGCTGGCCGCGCGCATAGCTGTTGTTCCTACTGTTCGTGAAATGCTGGAAAAGGCACAGCGGGCCATGGGCGAGGCCGCGCCGCTGGTGGCCGAAGGCCGGGATATGGGAATTGTTGTCTTTCCCGACGCTAAGTTCAAATTTTTTTTGAACGCCGCCCCGAAAGTACGCGTCGAACGCCGGTTGAAAGATCTTGAAGAGCGTGGTGAAAGAGTGAATCCGGTCGAATTGGCAGAGCGGATACGCCGCCGCGACGAAATGGACAGCAACAGGGCCATAGCCCCCCTCAGACCGGCGAACGACGCGTTGCTTGTTGATACCTCCCGCCTGACTGTTGACGAAGAGCTTGATATAATGTTGCGGTATATCAAAAAATGTCCCTAACTGTCACGCGCACAGCTTCAAGGCTGTTGTCTAATTCCCGCCAGTCAGGCTTTATGATGGTGAGGGTGCGGTTGCCGTAGTGAATGCACAGAGCATCGCTGTTTTTTTTTTGCAGGGCAGCATGACCATGATGGGTGAGGTGACAGGGGTGACGCTGTGTTTGGGCAAGGGTCGGCCGTCGATGGCTGGATGAACCTTGTCCAAGGGCAGAAAAACACGCCGTTCGGCAAAGGGAACGCTGAGTCCGCGCGCAACTTCCGCCGCACGCTTTTCGGTGTCAGCTCAAAGTTACGGGCAAAGCGCACACCAGCCTGACGCAGCAGGGATTCCACTATGCATAGGTGATAATAAGCGCGTAGTTTCACTGGAAATGCCTTGCTGGCTTCCAGGCCAAAGACCGCCTTGCCGTGGCGCACGGCGTAGTAGGACAGGCTTTTTTTCATCATCTCCGCTGGTTATTGAAACATTCAGAATCCAAGGTCTGATTCCGGGCCTGGACTAACCGGCAAGAGGAATCTCTTGTCCGCCACCTTCGATTTCTTGCCGAAACGCGCCAGAAACATGCCAGCGAGATGCTGTTTTTTATAAACTTCAATATGATAGAGCGTGCCTTGGCGGTCCACGGAGTAGCGCTTCATAAAACTGCGTTTTCCCGTCGCCTATGTCCGTATTGGTGTTGCGCACAGACAGACGGTGCTGCCAGCGTATGGACGGCTGTTCGTCTCCACGACCGCTAGTCGCGCTTCGCGGCCCAACTCGCCCATGAAAATTTCCGGCGGGAGGCTCTCCTGATCAATAATGACCGCCTGTCCCCAGCGCAGGGGATGAGAGGGGGTTTACATAAGTTTCGCGGTAGAAGCCGTTGCCATCGTGCAGGTTGAGCACCAGCGCCACATCAGAATGGCGTATGAGTCCTGTATGCGGCGCACAGTCGGAAAATCCGGGCCGCTGGAGTCCAGAGCGTCGAATTTGCGGTTCATGTCGCCGTTGACGCCGCGCGATCGTCTGATGATGCTGGGGAAATTGAGATTGGGCACAACCAACTTGAGGGAGCCGTTTTCCACGCCGTAGCGCGTGGCCAGCAGGGTGGCGGTTGAAAATCCCCACAGCTCGTCGCTTTGAATGCCGCCCACAACAAGGACCACTGGCATCGCGCCACCGAGGCGCACCGTAGTGAAGTCCAGCAAATGCGCCCACGCCGTGCAGGCGTACGGAAAGAGGAATAAAAAGCAGCAAAGGCTGAACTAAAAACGTCTCGTGGTCAAATTTATCTGCTCCTTTCAATATATTTCCGCCTCTCGCTCCAGCCGCATGCGGATGCCCCTCGATATGAGTGGCATCAATTCCACAAGTGGGACAATAAATGAAGATGCCCTTGCTGGAAAAGGTTACGTAAAAAACTTGACAAGAAAAGCATATTGTCATACATATCCTCATTCCGCAGCCGGGGTGGTGGAACTGGTAGACACGCTATCTTGAGGGGGTAGTGGGCCATGCTCATGCGGGTTCGAGTCCCGCCCTCGGTACCAAGTTACAATATCACTAAGCCTTGCAAAGTCCATAACACCTTGTGTGGCTTAACTTTTATCGTAACGAACAATTGCATGGTATCGTAAAATTTGCTGTGTCAAAACCGTTTGGATTGGTCTGCACCAGTCCAAGTTTTGTTGATTAAGATGGGAATTAGTCATAGTACCCTCCAGTAACTGAAGGCTTGTCCGGCAAAACAATAATTTCCAAACAAGGTAATAAAAATGGAAAAACAATTATCTACTGTGTCTACGGTAGAGTCGCTTGATGACTATCAGGCACCTGTTACTGTTGGCACTGTTGTCAAATTCCAAAGGATACGTCGCATAACAGGTTATCTTGTGGGGACTACCGATCGATGGAATGATGCCAAACGTAAAGAGCTGGCCGATAGAGTCCAACATGGGGACTCATATGGATCTGTATAGCTTGAGATAAATCATGAGTTTTTTGCTGCCCATCCTCTCTCCCTCCGCCTTTTCCGCTCCTCCCTTCCAACCCAACTCCGCCGAACCCGCTTGGCAATAGCTGACGAGGTATTTTTATTTCTTGAGCCTATTGCCGTAAATCCTTCTACAAAATATACCTTGATAAAAATCAGATTTAAGTCAACCTGGCAAAGGGAGGCAAATCATCATGAAATTTTTTCAGGAGAAAACTATGAACAACTATCTTAGCGGGACGCAGGTGCTCGATCCTGGCAATTCATATTTTCCATGGGGGGAGATGTTCCATTATCTTGGAACGCTCGAACTTTTCATGGTTGGAATCAGCGCGATAGTCATCATCGGCTTGCTCGTCTCTTCATCCTTCCGGAGGAGCCATAAAGACGAAGTTCGCTTTTTGGAGTGAGTGAATACACCGACGAAACAGGCCGCGTTCCACCCATGTCCATCGTCTTCCTTTAGCAAGTCAAGGTTTTTTGTTTTCATAAGTCTAACCTCTCCCAAGGAAAGTTAAGCCATTTATCATGATCCACGTACTGACCATATATAACATTTTCAGGTTTCTCTTTTTTGGAAAAGAGAGCACAATAATGATGCCCAGGAAACTCTTTTTGAATTTTCTTATATGTGTTACCAGTGTGATAGATGTCGTCTACAAATAATAAATTCTGTCTACCAGTGATATCTAGTCCAGAGGTAATTACCGCATCCTTCTCGGAAGAGATCCGATCCGTATACGACATTATCTGAATAGTTACAATGTTTCTTATATTTAATAGTCTTCCAAGCAGAACCGCTGGAATCAATCCACCTCGTGCTATTCCTGCAATTCCAGGAAATTGTTTCTCTGGTGGATAGAAATATTGCTTAGGGAAAGATTCGCTCTCAACTCTATAAGAGCGTTACCAACATCCTTCATCCTTCCAGGAAATCAAAACCTCGTCGCTATCTTTCATATCTGCTTCCTTTCTCTAGAGTAATTCCTAAAAATTATTTCTATTATATACTCCAAAGACTTGATCTTAGCTTTACCTGCTTTAAACTCCTTAATAGCACGTACGGTTCTAGGGTGATACTTCAACTTTAAAATTTCAAAAGGTATTTCATCAAAGGCTTTTATACTATCATTAACAGCTGTAGCCTTTATTTTTCGCTTTTACTGGAAAGTAAAGTTTTAGTTGTATCTTTTTTCATTTCTTCTCCTAAATTATATTCAGCTTCCGCTTAACAAGACAGAAGTCAAGCCGCAGAAGCCTGACCTTGTCATCTGGCCTTATCAGCGACAGGCCGGGGAATGGGTCACTCCTGAAACGGCAATGACATTGTCCGCCGTCTATTGTGCTAT
>JAITNF010000018.1 GCA_031290615.1 Desulfovibrio sp.
GACTATGGCCTTCTCAAAAAAGATTGAGAACCTCAATCACCATGTTTTACAATTTTGTCCGCATCCATAGCGCCCCGCAGGTCACGCCAGCAATGGAAGGGTGTCTCAACCCCTTATAGCCATTCGGGGATATTGTCCTCTCATGCCTCTGTTATTAGCCGGGAGGCGGAGGCCTACAAACAACGAACCAACTAACGTTAATTACAAACTAACACACTACCGAAAAATATTACAATTGACTCCGGCCGCCCGGTATCTTACACTTTTTCCGTTATGCTGCAGAGTTCCCAGTCAGAAGCCGCAGACAAATTAGACAAATTGCGCCCCCTTCTTGCCCCTTGGCAGGATAGTCTCCTCGCACAACTCGGCCTTTCCCCGCGCACGGCGGAAGCCTATGCCCAGGATATGAAAAACTTTTTCCTTTTCCGGGCCGAATTGCGAAAAACAAACATTATGATAGACCCACCAGACGAAGGACAAATTTTTCTCTATCTCGCTTGGCTACGGGCGCGCGGCAACTCCGAACCAACTCTGGCGCGCCGCCTCTCCGCCCTGCGCGCCTTTTTCACCTTTGCCGCCGAGGAAGGGGCTGTTGCCGTAACCCCAGTTGCACTGCTGGAAAACCCCAAAATGCCGCTCCACCTGCCTGAGGTGTTCAGCCGAGAAGAAGTGACAACTCTTCTGGACACGCCGAGAATGACAAACTCCGGCAGGCGTGACCGTTGCATCATGGAGCTTTTATACGCCGCGGGTCTGCGGGTGTCGGAATTGTGCGAATTGACGCCAGCCGACCTGGATTTGCAGCGCGGACTTGTACGTATTTTCGGTAAAGGCGCCAAGGAACGCCTCTGTCCCCTGTACACTCTCATACAAAAAATGCTGGCAAGCTATCTGCGCGACTGGCGGCCGACATTCGTTCCCAAAACAGGATATCTTTTTCTCAATCGTTCGGGGCGGGGCCTCACCCGCCAGTATGTGTGGAAAATAGTTAAAAAATACGCATTGCTTGCCGGCATCACACGGGCTGTTTCCCCCCACACTTTCCGGCATTCCTTTGCCACGCATCTTCTGGAAGGCGGGGCTGACCTGCGCGCCGTGCAATTGCTTCTGGGCCACGCCGACATCAGCGCCACGGAAATTTACACTCACGTTCAAGCGGAACGCCTGCTTGGCATACACCGCCAATTTCATCCAAGGAGCCGCCAATGAGCGACGGCCCGAATATCCTTGTCACCTGCCACGCCAACGCGGACTTTGACGCCTTCGCCGCCATGCTGGCGGCACGTCGTTTATACGGGCGTTGCGGTCTACTCTTTCCCGGCAGCCAAGAACGTCCTCTGCAAAAAGTCTATGCGGAGATTGACAAAAAGGCGTACGGCTTTGTGGATGGAACCCCTGATTGGAAAAATTTTGACTGCCTCGTCCTTGTGGACACGCGGCAACGCAGCCGTGTGCGCCATGTGTTCCCACTGCTGGAACGCCGGGACACCCGGGTGGAAATATGGGACCATCACCCAAATTCCGCCGAAGACATCGTTGCGGACGAAACATATATCGCCGAGGTTGGCGCCGTCACATCGCTGCTCGCGCACAGGATGAGGGAACGCAACGTCACCCTGAGCCAGGAGGAAGCCACCCTTCTCGGCCTCGGCATTTACAGCGATACAGGCTCATTCACGTATTCCTCCACCATTGCGGACGATTTTCTGGCCGCCGTGTGGCTACTGAGTCAGGGTATGGACGTACGCCAGATAAACGAAATGGCTTCGCACGAATTGACAAGCCAGCACATCCACGCCCTGAACATGCTGCTGAAATCCGCCCACACCTATACCATTGGCGACCACCCCGTTGTTCTGGCCGATGTGTCCCTGGAACACTATCTCGGGGATTTTGCCGCCTTGGCTAACAAGCTTGTCGAGATGAAAAAATTCCCCGTACTTTTTGCCATAGGGCGCATGGGAAACCGTGTTCAGGTGGTGGCGCGCAGTCACAACAAGGCCATTGACGTGGGCAAAATTTGTGTTTCCTTGGGCGGCGGAGGGCATTCCTATGCGGCTTCGGCTGCCATCCGGGACGCGACCATTGTGGAAGTACGGGAAACGATCCTGCGACGCATCCACGCACAGCGCAATCCCGATATCAAAACCGTGCGAGAATACATGACAGCCCCGGCCATCGGCATTGACGAAGATGCCTGTCTGGTAGAGGCTAACGGGCTAATGCAGCATTTCGGCCTTAAGGCGGCGCCGGTGTTCAGGCACAATACACACGCCTGCGCCGGTCTACTGAACGCGCAGACAGCCTCGCGGGCTGTGGCTCACGGTCTTGGCGGGGAGCCTGTGAGGGAGTACATGCAGAGGTGCCTACGCATGCTTCCGTCAGATGCCGTCCTGCAGGAACTTTGCGACATCATTGTGGGAAACAGCCAGCGGCTTGTTCCCATTGTGGAGAGGGACGAAATTGTCGGCGTTGTCACGCGCACGGATCTCATCAATGTCTTTGCCAATGACGCCGACCTAATTTCCGTGCGAAAGAGCAAAAAAAACGACAGAAATATCGGCAAATATCTGCGAAACAGGCTCCCCGCCGAAATCCGCGAGATACTGGAGCTTGTCGGAGAAACAGGCGAGCGCCTCACTTTTCCGGTCTATGCCGTGGGCGGCTTTGTGCGGGACATGGTGCTAGGCAAACAAACGCAGGACATCGACCTTGTGGTTGAGGGCAACGGCATAGCTCTGGCGCGGGAACTGGCCCGCCAGCTGAATGGGCGTGTACGTGAACACCAAAAATTTATGACGTCCGTCGTCATTTTTCACAACAGCAGGGGAAAGGAAACGCGTATTGATGTGGCCACGGCCCGCCTGGAGTATTACGAATCACCGGCGGCCCTGCCCACGGTGGAATTTTCCTCCCTCAACATGGATCTTTTCCGCCGCGATTTTTCCATCAATGCCTTGGCTGTGCGTCTGGACGGAGAGCACTGCGGTGTCCTGGCGGACTTTTTCGGCGGATGGCAGGACATCCGGGATCGCACCATACGTGTGCTCCACACCCTGAGCTTTGTGGAAGACCCCACGCGTTGCCTCAGGGCCGTGCGTTTTGAGCAGCGTTATGCGTTTCGCATCGGGCAGGGCACGGAAAAACTCATCAAAAACGCACTTTCCCTGAAATTGATAGATCGTCTTTCAACAGCGCGTATTTTTAACGAATACAGGCATATATGTGATGAAGTCGACCCGCCAGCCTGCTTCGCGCGTCTGCACGAAACAGGCATTCTGCACGCCATAAATCCGTCCCTTGCCCTGACGCTGACAAAATCCGCCGTACTGCAAAAACTCAAGGAAACTCTAGCTTGGTATGACCTGCTCTATTTCCATGAAACGGCCAATCCGTGGCTCGTCTATTTTTACGGTTTCACAACGGGCTTGCACTATAAAGACGTCTGTGTCACCTATGACCGTCTGGGCCTGCCGGAGTCGAAAAAACGGGGAATTCTGCACAACTACGAGCAGCTGCGCCCTCTGAAGGACGGGTTGCTAAAATGGCAAAAAAAGGATTATTCCGGCAGCACAAAAGTGAGCGTCTTGTGCGACATGCTGCGCAACGTCTCCCGGGAATGCCTCATCTATCTCATAGCGACCGCGGATAATGAGGGAGTTAGAAAAATGCTCTCGCACTACATCACCCAGTGGAGCAGGGAACAACCGGATATCACCGGCGATGACCTCTGCCGCTTGGGCCTTGCGCCTGGTCCAGCCTTAGCCAGCGTTTTGCGCGCTGTGCTGACCGCAAAACTGGACGGAACAGTCGTGAGCGTGGGAAGCCAGTTCCGCCTAGCCAAAAAACTAGTGGAACAATTTCAGAATGAAGAAGCTCCGGGAGACGCAAAATGATCTTTCGAACCTGTTTTTCTTCGCCCATCGGGCAAATTTGTCTTGAAGCCGACGACGAAGCCCTGCTCAAACTTGAACTGCCTAGTGAAAACAAGCGGGAGACGCTGGCCGGGAAACATCTGCGGGGACAGGCACAGGATCGGTATTGCGACGTGCTCGCCGAGGCCCGCGCACAGGTGCGGGCATGGCTTCAGGGCAAACTTCGCAGTTTCACCCTGCCCGTCGCACCCGGCGGCACGATTTTTCAGAAGGCGGTCTGGCGCGAGATATGCGCCATTGATTACGGGCGGACGCGCACTTACGGTGAAATCGCGGCGTGCTTGGGCAACAGCAGGGGAACGCGGGCCGTGGGCGGGGCCGCTCACGCCAACCCCCTCCCCCTGATCATCCCCTGTCACAGGGTTGTGGGGGCCGGGGGCGCGCTGACGGGCTTCGCCGCCGGCATTGCCGTTAAACAGGCGCTACTCGCCCTGGAGCATTCATTCTGAAATTGTCTGATGCTATATATCTATTTGAATTATATGTATAAAATTTATATGACCCTATAGTTATCCCCTAAATTTTGAGAGTATTGACTTTTAGATATATTTATAAAGATTATTAATGATTGAATCGGCATAACCAAGGTCTGTCCAACCTTGCAATTCAAGGAGGACAGATTCATGAAAAAACACTCTATGTCGGTATTGACGTCCACAAAAAAAGCATTTCCATCGCCTGTGCGTCTGAAGGTTAGAAAATTTGGCAAAATGGAACAATTCAGAATCACATGACAGCGTTGGACGCCGTTACGCGCAAACTGGGCTGCGCCGGACGGATTCCGTGCTTTGTTAGTGTGCAGACCGACAAACAAAAAAGATGTATCCATGTTGACTCGTTTATATCGGACGGACGAATTGACTACCGTGCATGTGCCGATGCCAAGAAAATAGAATATGTTGCCCGTCAAAATCTGTTGAGCTTTTTGCTTAGTACGGGAATATCCTAATCCTGGAGTTTGCTGCTTGTGGTGCAACAGTTCACTTTGCAGAAATACCTTGATACATGAACGCAATACAATGAAAGGACAATCGCTTTGATAACATGTTGCAAGAGACAAAATGATCAACAGTCGTCCAAGCGCTCCGCCGTTTCTCCTTCCATCAATACAAAACCTGCAGCAAAGGCTGGATGGATAAAGTTTTTCTGACTTGACAGGTTCAATCATAACAGTTTGTTATCGTATATAATCGGCTTTTTCCTGTTTCTTTTGGGAGGAATGCACGGTGATATCTTTTTCAAGCAAAGCGTTCCGAAACCTGGTAGCGTCGTAGCCCCCGGCAATCAGCAATTTTTTGGTGCCGGGCAGAGTAGAGGTTGAGCGTGAATGACGCACTCTTGCGGTCGCTCGCCTGACCTTCTGTTGAAAAAGTATACCTTCCCTATGGCCTTTACGTATTTTGAACTTATATATAACCATATGTGAGTAACAACATTGCCGGAGTAAAAATTATTTAACAATTTTTACCTGTTGTGATAAGAACTGGAGGAGTTGTACATGCATCGTCACAAAATGGATCCCTACAGGCATGCCCAAGGAGAACATGGACGTCCAGATCCTGTGGATCCTTTTAATCTTCGGGAGGATCAGTTGGACTTCGGGCCCTTGAATACGTCCCGGTCCGAACAAAATCAGGATACTCCGCAACAGGATGTACACACGTCGCCAGAGGATCCCACCGCGCCGGCAACTCCGCCGACCCCGTCAGAAGACGAAACAGCCCGCCTCAAGGCGGCAGTGGAAGAAGTACGCATGCGCTCCGCAGCGGAGATGGAGAACTTCAAGAAACGTCTGAAGCGTGAACATGACGAGCAGATGCGTTACGCGTCAGAACGGGTTCTGGGCGACCTTTTGCCCACACTGGATAATCTGGATCTTGCGCTTCGGTACGGCAGCAAAAACGAAGCGTGCGGTGACATGCTGCATGGCGTGGACATGACGCGAAAATTGTTGCTGGAGGCTGTTGCCGGGCATGGGCTGCTCCCTTTTGGCAAGGAAGGGGAGCCTTTTACGCCTGAGCTTTTTGAAGCGGTGGGTGTGGAAAAACGTGAAAATCTGCCCGACGGTGCCGTCAGCCGCGTTCTGCAGGCCGGCTACAAATTGGGCGACAGACTGCTCAGACCTGCAAAGGTAATGATAAATCAGTAGGTTGATTGTTTTTATCAGCTCCGGGACGTGTTTTCAAAATCCCAAGCGTAACTTGCTGTAAAATAGAACATTCATCGTCCCAAGGCTTCCTTTGCTTCAGGAGTTACCCCCCTGAGGTTGTCAAAAAGTTTGTCGCCACCAAAGTGTTCCGGGTCCTGGACAATAACGATCAAAACATGGTCTGGCGTAACATTGACCCTGGTGACGGCAGGGGCCTTGAAGCCCTGAGTGCGGGGCTCACCGCCGAATATCCAGAAATGCCCGTCTGAACCCTCTTCGGGGTGCGGCACTGTGCTGTTTTCCTGCATTGCCGCCAGCTTTTTCGCAACCCCTTCTATACCGCCCAACAAAGGCGGGAGGAGAAAAACGCTTACGACGCCCTTGATGTTTTCCCCTTCCGCGTCGTGTATTTTGAAAACCAGCATATATTCATTGCTTCTTTTGCTAGTAAAGCCGCTGTTTTCCTCGCCGTCCCAACCGTCCGGCAGTTTTGCGCTAAAATGCGCGAATGTCTTTGTCTGCGCCGAAGCGGGCCAAGCCAAACTGATGAGCAAAAGTAGCGAGATGGCAAAGCGTGTCATTGTACCTCCGAAAAATGGTATACCGCTTCCACCACCAGTCCACTGCCCGTCAATCCGACGGGTTTTGCCGGAACAAGGCCGATTTTACGGAAAGCGCAAATTTTTTTGGGTGCACTATCAAAAACGCAGGAGATATAGTATTCATTCACGCCTTTCAAGCTTTCCGTCGCGGTTTTCAGCCCGTCAGTCGCTATTAGCATATGATCCAGCGCAAGCTGTCTCTGCAAAAAAGCCTTGCGGCGCTGGGCCACAACCTCCCGCACGCGGGCGGCGCGTGTTTGCCTGACGGCCACGGGCATCTGTCCGTCAAAACCAGCAGCCGCTGTGTCGGGGCGGCATGACCAGGGGAAAACATGGGCGTAGCTGAAGGGAAGCTCACGGACAAAATCCGTCAACAGGCTCATATCCGTCTCCGTTTCTCCGGGAAAACCCACAAGAATATCCGCCCCGAGTCCCATAACTGGCCAGAGTTCGGCCAGGGCCGCCACTGCCTCGGCCACGTTTCGCGCCGAATAATGCCCGCGTCCCATGCGTCTGAGCACAGCAGGACTTACGTGTTGCAGGGAAAGGTGAAGGTGCGGGCAGACCATGCGGCTTGCTGCAAGGGTGTCCAAGCCGCGCCGCGTGAGTTGCGAAGGTTCCAGGGAGCTTATACGGAAGCGGGATATGCCAGCAAATTCGTCGGCGAGTTTTGTTTCCAGCATGCTCAGCAAACTCCAGAAATCGCCGAAATCCGGATTATCGCGGCCGTATTGGTGCAGGTTCACGCCTGACAGCATGATTTCGGCATGGCCGGCCCTGAGCAGTCGCCGTATTTCCGCCAGCACTTCCGACGCCTGACGGCTTTTGGCCGGGCCGCGCGTGTGCGGCACAACACAAAAAGTACAGCGGTGGGTGCAGCCGTCCTGTACCTTGACCACCGGGCGCGCCCGTTTGAACGAATTTATCCTGAAAGGCGGAAAAAACGCGTCCGGCGCGGTGTCTGACATGTCCGCCAGCATTGCTGGTGTTCTGGGGTCTGCCAGGAGCAGAGACTTTTTGTCCTGCGGCAAAAGGATGTCCGGTGCCGTCCGATTTGAACCCTTGCGCGGCCTGTATCCGGCAAAGAATTTTGTCGCGCAGCCGGTGAGTATCAACCGGGCCGAAGGGGCGTCGCGCCTGAGACGGAAAACGGCATTACGCGCGTCGCGTTCGCCCTTGGCGGTGACGGCGCAACTGTTGATGCAAATGACGTCCGCCACTTCCGGGCATTCACACTCCTCGCCACCAAAACGTTCCCAGGCTTCGCGCAGGGATTGACTTTCGTATTGGTTGACTTTGCATCCAAAGGTCACAATATAAAATTTCCAGGATGACACTGCTTCCACAACAATCTTGATTTGCCTTACTGTCCCGTAGCTGCCGCCTCGTCCACAATCCAGATCAGATCGCCGCCTGACGGCCGCACCATCTGTGCTGGCAGGGTCGGTTCCGAAAGCAGATTGAGCGCCTGCGAAAGCATATCGTGCTTTCCCCTGCCGTTCACAAGGAACATACAGCAGCGGGAGTTGTTGATGACTGGCAGTGTGAGAGTGAGACGATCTGCCTTGCGTTCCGGAACATACTGGTCAATGACAAAGCGTTTCTTTTCGGCGAAGGCCGGAGAGTTTGGGAAGATGGAGCCGGTGTGGCCGTCTTCGCCGATGCCGAGGAGCATGAAGTCGAAACGCGGCAGGTCATTTTCTCCCAGATTGAAGTCGCCGCGTATGGTCTGCCCGTACTGGGCGGCGGCCCGAACGGGATCTTCATCCCCATGCATTCTGAAAAAATGGGTAGCGGGGACGTGGCTTAAAAGTTCACGCCGCGCAAGGCCGTAGTTGCTGTCCGGATGATCCGGACTGACACAACGCTCGTCCACCCAGAAAAAGGTCATTTTGTCCCAGGGCAGATGGTCCGCCCAGTCGCTGGCGGCGAGCAGGCGGAACAGGGGTGTTGGAGTCTGTCCGCCGGACAGTGCGATTTTGAAGACACCGCGTTCCGCCACGGCTTCCTCGCAGGCGGCGGACAGAATATGGGCCGCTCGTTCCGCCATGGCTGGCGGGTCTTTGTGGATGTGTACCGAAAGATGTATGGAACGGCTTATGGCCTGCATAGCTAGATCCTTGTAGATTAACAAGTTGTTTACGGCAGGGATTTGAGCGGATTAATTTTTTCAAAGTGAATTTGTATCAGGAAAACATTTACTTGAAAGTTCGTCAAGGGGTGTTTCGACCGCGAACTCGTCACGCCAAGGCGGCGAGCAGTCAAAAACGGCGTGACTGGCAGCGTCGCGGACGCATGAGGCCGCTAGGCACCCCGTATTTGGCCCAGAACAGGATGCCCCAAAGCAGATAATGGCGCAACAGACGCGTATCCTCAAAGATCCACCTGCCTTGTACCAAAGCCAAGTATTCCTTTGACTGTCCTGCGTTCCCGCAAAGCGTGGAGTGTTTGCACGGCTGTAAAAGCGCGGCGGGAGCTGTTACGCGCCAGTAGGAAGATGCACGTCCACTTCCGCCATGTCGGGGGGGGGGGGGCGAAAGGCGACAGGCGGGTGGAAGACGCACCAGAAAACGCGGGGCTTCTGGCCGCTCTCGGCCTTGTCCACAACCAAGGTATTCATTTCATCCCCGCGAGCATTCTGCGGCCCCATACGGCCTGTCCCAGAGAAAGCCCCCCGTCGCCGGGCGGCAATTCGTGGTGCGCAAGGGGTTCGAGGCCACGTTCCCGCAGACAGATCGGCAACAGTAGCGCCATAATGCCGTTCTGCATGACGCCGCCTGACAGGCCCACCTTGCGGACATGAGCGACTGCGGCGGCGCGGGCGGCCATGTCCGCAAGGCCCAACGCCAAGCTTGCGTGAAAATGGGCAGCAATGGCGGCCACGGGCTGACTCTGATCCAGAGATTCCAGCACGCGGGCAAAAAGGCGCGTAATGTCCAGATTGAACAGACCGCCGTTCTCCGCCGTCGGCAAGGCCCAAGCGTTATTTTTCATCGAGCCGACGGCTAAGGCGGTGGCAAGTTCGGCGTCTGCGGCGGCTTCCAGCCGTATGGCGGCTTGTCCTTCGTAGCTTGTGACAAGGCAGAGCCCCAACTGCGCGGCCACGGCGTCAAAAAGACGGCCGCAGCTTGAGGTCAACGGACAGTTTGTCTTGCGGGCCAGCATTTCCCGCACGGAGCTGACGGCATGGGCGTATTCACGCTCCCACGGAGCGGCGGACGGACGGACGGTACCGCACTGTTGCCGCAGTGCCAGCGCGCACCGCCAGGGTTCACGTATGGCAGCCTCCCCGCCCGGCAGGGGGAAGGGAGTAAGACGCCCCACGCGCTGCCAGCGCCCTTTGGAAATATCCATCAGGATCACTTCCCCACCCCAGATGTTGCCGTCGTCGCCAAGGCCCGTACCGTCCAGGCACAGGGCAAGAGCCGCGTGGTAACAATTGTTTTCCGCCAGCACGGCGGCGGCGTGGGCGGCGTGGTGCTGAAGACGCCACAGGGGCAGGCCTTCCCCGGCGGCACGCTCGCAGGCATAGCGCGTGGAGAAAAAATCGGGGTGCAGATCGCAGACAATGGCTTTGGGCCGTGTTTCCAGCAGCGTTTCCAGCCGTTCGACAACTTCCTCGAAAAAATTTATGGCGGCGGGATTTTCCAAGTCGCCGATATGCTGTCCCACAAAAGCCCGCGTTCCGCGCGTGAGACAAACGGTATTCTTGAGTTCCGCGCCAACGCCGAGCACCGGTGGCCCGTCTTCCGGCAAAAAAATCGGGTGCGGCACATAGCCGCGCGCGCGGCGGAAAAACAGAGGGCGTCCGGCGTCAGACGGGCTTGCCGGCACAAGGGCAATGACGCTGTCGTCCACGCGCGTGAGGATGTCCCTGTCGTGGAACAGAAAGGCGTCGGCCATGTCCGCAAGGCGCGCAAGGGCTTCACGGTTACCGAGACAAAGTGGTTCCCCGCATGGGTTTCCAGATGTCATCACCAGCACGGGCGGCGTGGACGCGGACATGGCGAGCCGATCAAAAATGGCCGCGTGAAGGGGGGTATACGGTAGCATGAGGCCGAGATTATCCACATCTGGCGCCAGTTCTGCGGGGAGGGATGTGTCCTTGCGGCGCGGGCAGAGCGTTACGGGATTCCCAAGGCTTTGCAGCAAAGCTTCGTGCCCGGACGTCAAGGCGCACAGCGCGCGCGCCGTGATCACATCCCCCACCATCAGGGCCAGGGGTTTATGCGGACGGAATTTACGCCGCCTGAGCTCACGCACGACAGCGCCGTCGCGCGCGTCGCAGGCCAGTTGAAAGCCGCCGAGGCCCTTGATCGCCAGGATTCCGCCCGAAAGCAGGGTTTGGCAGGCTCCGGCGATGGCAGCACGCTGATTGGCCGTGGCAGGGCAGCTTTCCGCCATGCCTTTTTCCGCCATTTCTTTCGGCACAAACCACAGGCGTGGACCACAGACAGAGCAGGCAATGGGCTGTGCATGAAAGCGCCTGTCCGCAGGGTCAGCGTATTCAGCCGCACAGTCCGGGCAGAGGGGAAAACAGCGCATGGTGGTAGTGGTCCTGTCGTAGGGGATAGAACTGGTGATGCTGTAGCGTGGACCGCAGTTGGTGCAGTTGGTGAAGGGATAGGCGAAGCGACGGTTGATCGGGTCGCGCATGTCCGCCCGGCAGTCCGCACAGATGCCCGTATCCGGACTGACCAGCACGTTGTGGCCGAAGCGGCCCGCGCTTTTGGCGATGACAAAACCCTTTTCGTCCGGCAGGGAGGGCAGATTTTTGTCGCGCAACGCCGTGATGCGGGCCAAGGGCGGGGCCTCCGCCAGCATGCGTTTCCCAAAACGCGTGATATTTGCGGCCTCTCCCTGTACTTCGATGCGCACGCCATCGGAAGTGTTGCCCACCAGACCGGTGAGTTTTTCTTCCCGCGCCAACCGGTAGACAAAAGGGCGAAAACCCACGCCCTGCACTTGACCCGCAGCGATGAAGGAACGGCGTACGGATGTTTTCATGCCGCCAGTATGCCACTGGCATCCAATCTGGGCAAGGTGCCTCTGCGCATAAACAAAGCCAACACCTTGGCAATATAAGAATTTTCATGGATGGGGATCAACGAACTCAAGATGATCGTATGCCTCCGCGGGGAACAGAAAAACAACTTTCACTCACGACGTTATTCTGGTTATCAGGCAACGCAATTACGCGTGGAGAAAATTTGTAATCATGTCGTAAAAGCGTTTGAAAAGATAGCGTCCGTCGTGAGGGCCGGCCGCCGCTTCCGGGTGATACTGCACGCTCATGATGGGTAGATTTTTGTGCCTGAGACCCTCCAAGGTCATGTCGTTCAGGTTGACGTGCGTCGCTTCCACATCTCCGAGATTGTCCAGCACCACATGGAACCCGTGGTTCTGGGATGATATCTCCACCTTCCCCGTGATCATGTCCTTGACGGGATGGTTGGCTCCGTGATGGCCAAAGCGTAGTTTGTTCGTGCTGCCGCCGAGAGCGTGGCCTATGAGCTGATGCCCCAGGCAGATGCCCGTGACGGGGAAGGTCTCAACGAGTTCGCGCAGGATGGTGATCTCCTCCGTGAGGGTAGCCGGGTCACCCGGCCCGTTGGAGAGAAAAATCGCTTGAGCGCCGCTGGCCATGACCTGCACCACGCTGAAAAGGGGCGGCACGGCCAGCGGTTCAAAACCAGTTTTGACAAGCTCGCGCAGGATATTCCATTTTATGCCGTAATCATAGACCAGAAGGCGCACTCCCGTTCCCTGCCAGGCGTAGGAGTCGTCCGGGGCGAAGCGGGCTTCGGCAGGACCGTCGTCGGTCCAGGAATACGGTTTTTGGGCCGCCACATAGGGCACGAGGTTCTGGCCCTGCATGGAGGGCAGGACGCGGGCCCGCTCCCGCAGGGATGCGGGATTCAAATCCTTGGTAGATATCATGCCACGCATGGCCCCGTGAATGCGCAAGTGGCGCGTGAGAGCGCGGGTGTCCAGCCCTTCCATGCAGGGCGTGCCGTTGTTTTGCAAAAAATCCGGCAGGGACATGGTCGCGCGCCAGCTAGAGGGGCGCTTGCAGCATTCCTTGACGAGAAAGGCGCGTAGATGTATGCGGCCGGATTCCATGTCTTCATGATTAACGCCGTAATTGCCGATGAGCGGCCAGGCCATGCACACCATCTGCCCGTAGTAGGAGGGGTCTGTCAGCACTTCCTGATAACCAGTCATGCTGGTGTTGAAAATGACTTCGCCGCCGGTTTCAAAATCACCGGAAAAAGATTTGCCGTGCAGGCTGAATCCGTCTTCCAGTGTGAGCAAGGCTTTCATGGTTTCCCCCGTGTTCTCGTGCATAGTATTCCTGCAGGCTTTTCACATGGATTTCGTCCCGGCGGGAGCCTATGGCCATAGCCGTGGCCGTGGCCCCGGCTATGGTGGTGCAGTACGGCGTACCGCGGAGCAAGGCCGCACGGCGTATGGCTCTAGAATCATGGGCCGTGCGCTTGCCCGAGGCCGTGTTGACAACCAGCGCCACCTCGTGGTTGATGATCATGTCTACAATATTGGGCCTGCCCTCAAAGATCTTGCGTACCTTTTTCACGGCACGGCCGTTTTGTTGCAGAACTTCCGCCGTGCCCCGAGTGGCCAGCAACTCAAAACCGAGGGCGGCGAATTTTTTCCCCAAGTCCGCCACAAAAGGTTTGTCGCGGTCGTTGACGGAGAGAAAAATGTTGCCGTTCTGGGGCAGAAGCTGCCCGGCCCCGAGCTGGCTTTTGAGAAATGCCTCCTCAAAATTCGCACCCATGCCCATAACTTCTCCTATGGAACGCATTTCCGGTCCCAGCAGCACATCCACGCCGGGGAAACGGTGGAAGGGTAGCACGGCTTCCTTTACGCAGGTAAAACCGCCACGCCGCATGCTCCAAGGGTCAAGCTCATTGAGGCTTTTGCCCAGCATCACTTGGGTAGCGAGACGAGGCAGGGGCACGCCCGTGGCCTTGGAAACAAAGGGGGCCGTGCGCGAGGCGCGAGGGTTGACCTCCAGAATATAGAGAGCATTGCCCTTGATGGCAAACTGAATGTTCATCAGGCCACTGACCTTGAGTTCGCGGGCCAGATCCTCGACTTGGGCCGCAATCAGTGCCACATGGTCGTAGGATATGGAAAAGGAGGGCAGCACGCAGGCCGAATCGCCGGAATGAATGCCCGCTTCCTCAATGTGCTCCATGATGCCCGCGATGTAGACTTCTTCCCCGTCGGAGAGAGCGTCCACGTCTATCTCGACGGAGTGTTCCAAAAATTTGTCTATGAGGATGGGGTGTTCCGGTTTTTGCGGAACTTGCTCGCGAAAATATTCCGTCAGTTCCGCGGCGGCATACACCACAGCCATGGCGCGGCCGCCCAACACATAGCTGGGCCGCACAACCACCGGCCAGCCTATGCGTTCCGCTACTTCCAGGGCTTCGCCAAAATCTCCGGCAGTGCCGTTGGGCGGTTGAAGCAGGCCCAGTTTCTGAATGAGAGCCTGAAAACGCTCACGGTCTTCGGCGCGGTCAATGGCGTCCGGGGAGGTGCCCAATATGGGCACGCCTGCCCGCATGAGGGGCACCGCCAGATTGAGGGGCGTCTGCCCGCCGAACTGCACAATAACCCCCTCCGGCTTTTCCTTCTCCACAATGTTCATCACGTCTTCAAAGGTCAGGGGCTCAAAATAGAGGCGGTCCGAGGTGTCGTAGTCCGTGGAAACGGTTTCCGGGTTGGAATTGACCATAATGGCCGTGATGCCCGCGTCGCGCAGGGCAAAGGAAGCATGGCAGCAGCAGTAGTCGAATTCGATGCCCTGGCCTATGCGGTTGGGCCCGCCGCCGAGAATGATCACCTTGCGCTCCGCTCCAGATTCAAGTTCCAGGCCACGTTCGTATGTGGAGTAGTAATAGGGAGTGTATGCCTCAAATTCCGCCGCGCAGGTGTCCACAAGATAATAGGTGGGCTCGATGCCCATTTTCTTGCGCAGGTGGCGGACGTCGTCCTCCGGGCGATTCCACATGCGGGCGAGCTGGTGGTCGGAAAAACCGTATTCCTTAGCCTCGCGCAGCACATCGCCCAGTTGTGGATTGGCGGCGGTCATGTCGTTGGCGATGCCGAAGTCGTGGATACGGGTTTCCATGTCCGCAATATCGCGAATCTGGCGTATAAACCACGGGTCAACGGCCGTGGCCTCGTAAATTTCTTCCTCGCTCACGTCGGCAAGTAAGGCCTTGCGTAGAGCAAAAAGACGCCGGGAGTGGGGGGTGGCGAGGTCCGCCAGCGCGTCTTCGCGCGATGGAAGCACATCCCTGTCTCCGTTACCAAGGCCTGTCGCGCCTGTTTCCATAGAGCGCAGCCCTTTTTGTAGAGCCTCCTTGAAGGTGCGGCCAATGCTCATGGCCTCCCCCACGCTTTTCATGGAAGTGGTGAGGATATCTTCAGCGCCAGGGAATTTCTCAAAGGTGAACCGCGGTATTTTGACTACGCAGTAGTCTATGGCCGGCTCAAAGCTGGCTGCCGTCTCGCGGGTGATGTCGTTGCGTAACTCGTCAAGGGTGTAGCCCACAGCCAGCTTTGCCGCCAGTTTGGCTATGGGAAAACCAGTGGCCTTAGATGCCAGCGCGGAAGAACGCGAAACGCGGGGGTTCATTTCAATCACCACCATATCGCCGTTGGCCGGATTGATTCCGAACTGCACATTGCTACCGCCGGTTTCCACGCCGATTTCGCGCATGATGGCGATGGAGGCGTTGCGCATGCTCTGGTATTCCACGTCCGAGAGGGTCTGTGCCGGGGCCACCGTGACGGAATCGCCCGTATGCACACCCATAGGATCAAGGTTTTCAATGGAGCAGACAATAACGCAGTTGTCCTTTTTGTCGCGCATGACCTCCATTTCAAATTCTTTCCAGCCCAGCACGCTCTGCTCCAGCAGCACTTCACTGGTGGGGCTTGCGTCAAGCCCGCAGGAGGCCACCTGCTCCAGGTCTTCCTGGTTGTAGGCAATTCCTCCGCCCGAGCCGCCCAAGGTAAAGGCCGGCCGCACAATGACAGGAAAAGGCAGAATGTCGGCCAGACGGCGCACGTCCTGCATGGATCGGGCAATACAGCTGCCCGGCACCTTGAGGCCGATATGCTCCATGGCTTCACGGAAAAGTTCGCGGCTTTCAGCTTTTTCAATGACTTCGACGCGCGTCCCTATCATTTCCACGCCGTATTTATCCAGTATTCCGGCGCGGGAAAGGGCTAGGGCGGCATTGAGAGCCGTCTGCCCGCCAAGGGTTGGCAGGAGGGCGTCAGGTCGCTCCTTGCGTATGACGGCGGACAGAGTGTCTTTTTCAATAGGCTCTATATAGGTGGCGTCGGCCATTTCCGGGTCTGTCATAATGGTGGCCGGGTTGGAATTGACAAGCACAACCCGGTAGCCCTCTTCCTTCAGGGCTTTGACGGCCTGGGAGCCGGCATAGTCAAATTCGCAGCCCTGCCCGATGACGATGGGGCCAGCGCCGATGATAAGAATGGTGTGTAAATCCGTACGCTTTGGCATATTGTATGTCCATATTGTATGTCTCTGCGGGTGGTTGGCGTTTGGCGGCGGTCGGCTTAAGCCGCATTGTGCAAAGTCTGCCAAGCATAGTCGCCTGGACTGTCTTCGTCAATGCAGAATTTCCGACAGTAAAAACGGCTGGTTCCAGTTTTTATACACTCCTATTCGTGATCTTTTATAGTAAAGAGAGAATGCTCTTGTTTAACAAGACGAAAAATTTAACAGCTTTTGAAAATGACAGACTTGTAATAGGCTGAAATAAAAATTTCTATTTTTGTGATATGTGTCCAGTGTGAGCCGTGAATAACTCCACTCTTCACCTTGGTGGTTCAGGGTGAATCCGTCGTTCAAAACCTCTCACATTAGCGGGATGTAATAATCCCTATGCCGCTAAATCCAACCCCAGCAAACCTTGAACGGCAAAATGATCCTGAAAAGGCATCTTGACCCGTCTGTTAAGACTTGAGCAGGCCACCAACCCGTTGAAATTCGACGATTTTACCTGCTTCCTCCTACGGCCATGGGTCAATTAATCACCAGCCAAGTCCTTGATGTGGCCGCTCGTGGTTGTAGTACGAGGATGTAATGTTGACGACATGCCATAACTAGCTCTTAGCTGGTCATAATGAGCTTGTCCAAACACTCCTACTGAAATATTTGTACGAAACGCTCAGCATAGGCGTTCATGTCTGGCGTGCGTACACGAATTTTCTTGGGATCTATGTCAGATTTCCGAAGAAGTTTTCGGAACTTGTCTGTAAATAGTACGTCGCGGTCGTGAATCAGATATGGAGCGTACTAGATGCGTATTTTCCAACACCTCGGCAATGCAAAAATCAGTTGCGGCAATAACGTGCCGGGGTATCAAAAATTTGGCCAGACGTTTCTTCTGGTCAGCAAAAAGGCGTAATTAGTTCACTCATAGCGGTCGTGCAACACCTCGCGGAGTACAAATTTCTCTTCTAGGCGGATAAACTCCCATGGATCTTTCCTTGAGTAAGCCAACAAGTTCTAGGTTCTCCTCTGTCGCCCGCCCGACAACATGCCTGGCTGACTGATTCAACTGGTTGTGTTGTTTTTGGGCATAATGCTGATGATTATAGAATCAAGATGGCGTATGTGGTCAAGGTTAGTCAATTTCAAACTAATACAATACCCGCGTTACCTCGTACGATTCTGGTCAGTTGATAGACAACTCCATGAATTTTGGATATATAAAAACCATGAATGAGCTTTTGTTGCTGGCTGGCCAAGCCAAGTGCGAGGCTGACGCTTCTTGTCGGCTTATTGTGCATTTTGACGCCTGGGACGTGCCGGAAGGAGAAATTTCCCTGCCGGCACGCATTCAGGACGAACTTGTGTTCGTACGCGCCGAACATGCGGCTTGGGCCTATGATCTCGGACGTATGCGCGTGGACGGGCGGGAAGTGCAGGAATGGCTGCGCTGTGGGGAGAATCTCTCGCTCTGGTGGTGCTCCCTGCTCTACGAGCGCCATCCCAAGATGACACCTGGCCTGTATGAGATATACCGACTGCGTGTTCTGGAACGTCTGATGGACGCCAAGGGTGTGACGCTGGTGCGCCTCTGCGGTGGGGACGAGGCCCTTGGGCAAAGTCTCGCTGACTTGTGCTCGGCGTCCGGTCGTAATTTTTTGCGGGAAAAAAGCCACAGAGGGACGGGGGACGGGGCCAAGCGCGCGGGACTGGCCAGCCTATACCGCGCCTGTCCCGCGCCGTTGCTGGCTGTGGCGCGTTTTGCGCACTGGCTATGGCGTGTGAAACGTAAATTGCCCTTTGCCGCCTCACTTCCGCCCACGCGCGGGCAGAGCGCTGTCATTGTAACCTATTTTCCCAATATTGACAAGATCGCCGCGCGGAACGGGCATTTTAGCTCCCGCTATTTTGAAAGCCTGCACAACCTGCTAGACACGCGTACAGACGGCAAGGGAATCGACAGCCTGCGCTGGCTCTTTATCCGTTTTCCCGCGCCGGACTTCACCCTGGACGAGTGCATAGCCCTACGGGACCGTTTTCGCCGGGAGGGGAAGAACGGCGCTTCCTTTCATTACTTGGAAGAATTCCTTTCAGCGCGGGATATGGCGGCGGCCTTGTGGCGCTGGACGCGTCTTGTACCGGCATCACTGCATCTGGAGCGGCATGTCCGCAAAGCCTTTTCCTTTGCCGGTTCACGCTTCAATTTCTGGGACAGACTTTCCCCCTATTGGGCGGAATCCTTTCGTGGTTGGCGCTGCCTAGAGCGTTGCCTCCAGCAACGAGCCTTTCAGCGCTGGGTACGTCGCACCGGGCCGCAACGCTGGACCCTCTTTCCCCTAGAGAACTGCCCTTGGGAACGCATGCTCACGCACGCCGTCCACACGGCAGGGGCAGGACCGGTGTTTGGCGCGCAGCATTCTGTCATTCGACCGACGGATTTTCGATACTTTGACGACACGCGTACTTTCAGCGCACCGGACTGCTCGCTTTTCCAGCCGGACGCCATTCGCGGCAACGGACGAAACGCATGGACGCAGTGGCGCGATGCCGGTGTACCTGCGGAACGTCTGGGTAAGGTTGAAGCTCTGCGCTACCTGTACCTGACAGGCGCGGATAAATTTTCCTCCACTCCAGAACAGACTGATTTTCAGAAACAAACGCCGCGCAAACTACTTGTCGTCACCAGCTTTTTCGCCGACGAAACGTACGCTCACCTTGACCTGCTCGCCAAGTCCTTCCAGGCAGGCCTGCTGGATGGCTGTGAAGTTGCCGTAAAGCCCCATCCCTACCTGCCCGTGCGTCCATATTTGCAAAATTTGTTGGGCGCGCGTGCGGCTGAAATTCCGGAAGTGGACGGGGCCATGGCGGAACACCTGCTTCCGGGCGTGCTCGTGTGGGCCTCAAATTCCACCTCAGCCGCCCTGGATGCGGCCATTATGGGTCTGCCAGTCATGGTTATGCCGCCTGCGGGAGATTTTGACCTCTGTCCCTTGCAAGACGTGCCGGGCCTGACGCGTACAGCGAACCTTGAAGACATACGCCGTGCTCTGGTCGATGCTGCTCCCCTGAGTCTGCCACCGGACTACCTGGAACTGAATCCCGCCCTGCCCCTGTGGCGGGAACTCCTGTTCGGAAACACCTCTGCCACCAACCGTCTACCGGAAGAATACATGCGATGTTGAAAATCGCGAAGCTGCTTTCGCTGGTTTGGGGGGTATTAACAATGCCATAGGTTTTCCATGTAAAAATCAGCACCTAAGGCAATGTGTCATGGCTTATTTCGTTTTTTGTATTGCTTGCATGTGCCTTGGAATTCGATGGAATTCGTCTGTACAAAAAGCTGGACAGTTCCACACTGTCTTGGAGCAGGCTGTATACAGAATTATTTGGAATTTCTGCAGATTGTTCGCACTGAGAGCAAATCAGCATGAAGGGGTGATAATCTTCCTCATGTACTATGTTTACACAATGAACCAGTCCGTGCTGAATCAAGATGTAAAGTCCCTCTTTCTTAGGTCCAGCTATAAGCAGAAACTCCCGTTGGGTTTTTGGGTTTCAGATGCGCCTCCCTGATTGCGGGGGGGGGGATGGCCCCCCCCCGCAATCAGGGAGGCGCAGGTATCGAGCGGCGACAAATTGTCGGGAGGTCATGCGGCCTTGCCGCGTTGTATTCCCTAACAAAATCATCCATAATATCCCGCACCCCACTTAATTTTCTGAATATATACAAATTCCAAACTTCTTCGCGGAGAGTGCGGTTGTTTGTAGCTACGTTGTCGGTCAGATTTTAGCTGGCCTTGAGCCGGCGCGGGGTCTGGTTGGTGGAGACGCCATGCGACGATCCCACATTGCAAATGACGACTCCATGCCCATACTTCTGTAGCCCCAATTTCTGGCCGGCCATGTAGTGTATATCGGGCACATACCAGTATCAACGCGGCGTGCCCATCCGGAAAGCTCCCCACTACTCGTGTGCG
>JAITNF010000035.1 GCA_031290615.1 Desulfovibrio sp.
CCACCGGCGCGAGCGCCATTGATTTCAAGGCGAAGGGCGAATGGATCATAGTTTTTGACTATGGCCAGAACGGCGGCTTCACCGGCGGCAACGGTAGAACCGGCTCCGGCTACGGCGACGGCGACGAATTCGAGGCTGGTCAGCGCGTCAGATTGCAATTGGATGCCGTGGCTTCCGAGAATCTGTCCGGCCAAGTATTCTTCGAAATCGGCGGTCATAAATGGGGAATCGGAGCGACAGCCCTAGGTGCGGACAGCAACAGCGCCATCAAGCTACGCCGGGCCTTCATCGACTGGATGGTGCCGCAGACTGATCTGAAAATCCGTATGGGCCTGCAAGGCGTCGGTCTGCCGAGCTTCACCACGGAATCCATGGTCTTTGTTGACGACGTGGCCGGTATTAGCGCGAGCTACAAGTTCGACGACAACGTCTCTGCAACCGCCCTGTGGCTGCGTCCCTTCAACGACAATTACTCTTCTTCCGAGTATAACGGAACCCGTAACTCCTACATGGACAATCTGGACGCCTTTGTCCTGAGCGTGCCGCTCACCTTTGATGGCGTGAAAGTGACCCCTTGGGGTATGTACGCGGCCATTGGCCCGAATACTTTCAGATCCAACGAGATACTTGGAACTTCCTCCAAGTACTACCGGACGGGATTGCTCCCTGTCGGTGGTGCGCAACACAAGGACGGTTCCAGCAGTACCAAGAACCTGGAGTCCTATGGCGACGCCTTTTGGGCTGGCCTGACCGGTGAAGTAACCACATTTGATCCCTTCCGCATCGCTTGGGATGCGAACTATGGTTCCGTGTCTTGGCAGGACAACAGCCGACTGAACCGCTCCGGCTGGCTGGCCTCCCTGCTCTTCGAATACAAGCTGGATTGGAGCATTCCGGGCCTGTACGGTTGGTACAGCTCCGGTGACGACAACAATCCCGCCAACGGCTCCGAGCGTATGCCCAGCATCTCCACCAACAATGCCAATAACCAGTTTTCGGACTTCGCTATGAACGGCGCACCTTGGTGGCACAGCCGCGAAGGCGTGTTGAGCAATAGCATGAGCGGTACTTGGGGCATCGGTGCCCGCTTGAAGGATGTAGGCTTTGTGGAAGATCTCAAGCATACCCTGTACCTCAACTACATGGGCGGCACTAACAGCACCACCATGGCCAAATACATCAAGGAAGACGGGGGCACGCCCAATAATGTCATCCCTAATGGTATATCCACTCCCACTCGTGTCGGTATGGATCCGCTGTACATGACCACCGGCGACAGCGCGCTGGAAATCGGCCTGCGCAACGTGTACCAGATGTACGAAAACTTCCAGATATACTTTGAAGGTGCCTATATCGCTACTTGGTTGGATCATTCCAAAAAGGTCTGGGGCAACAGCAACATGAACGGCGTGAGTGGCAGTGATCAAGTGCGCGACCCGTGGAACATCAACCTGAGTTTTGTGTACTCTTTCTAAGAGTCGCGCAAGCGCAGAGCAACAGACACAACAAAAAGTCCGCCGCGAGGCGGACTTTTTGTTGTGGTTATAAACTCTCTCAAATTCGAATCCCGCCGATATGGATACCCCTATGGGAAACTGGAAAAAAGTGGTCGTAAGACTTATTGCAACGGCGTTGGCAAATCTGACTGTGGTAGGTTTTGGACCGGCAATTTTTGGCGGTTGGATTGCAACTCTTGTTATCATTCTTTATGCAATACTCTCAAAAATAAGAGAGTTTCACCTTCGTGATATTTTGCTGGGTAATTATTTGTATTTACTGATTTAATCTCTACATATGTGGCCTCGTTCATGTCCGTGTTTCGTCATTTCCGCGAACGCGGGAATCCGGCGGCTTTGGCGGGAAGAGCCTGCGGCGCGTGAAAGCCGGGATGCGGGACAACGCAGAAGGGTGTGTCGTAAAGGGTGGTCAGGCGGGCTTCGGTGAACATTTCCGCCACAGGGCCGTCAAAAAGTACGCGACCCTCCCTGATGCCAACGAGGCGCGTGGCATAGAGCGCCGCGAGATTGCAGTCGTGCAGGGCCATGACCACTAGGTACCCTGCGGCGCGGCGGGCTTCCAGAAGGTCCAGTAGCTCCGTCATGCGGGCCGGGTCGAGATTGGCGGTGGGTTCGTCCAGCAGGAGGATCGGGCTTTCCTGGGCTAGGGCGCGCGCCAGAAAAATCCGCTGGAGTTCTCCGCCGGAGAGAGCCGCGAGCTCCCGTTCGGCAAGGGTAAGGGCATCCACGGCTTCAAGGGCGGCTTCAGCCGCGTCACGATCCTTTTGGCTGTAAGCTCCGAGCCAAGACAGCCAAGGGTAGCGGCCCAGCAGCACCATTTCGCGCGCGGAGATCCCGGCGGGGATGTCTTCCCGTTGTGGCACGACGGCGCATAGACGCGCGCGCCGTCGTGCCGCGCGAGCAGGATTGCCCTGTAAAAGAATTTTGCCGCCGGTAAGGCGTAGCGTGCCGGAAACAGCCCGGAGAAGGGTGGTTTTACCACTGCCGTTGCGTCCCAGAAGCGCCACGCACTCCCCGCCACGGGCGGCGAGATTGATGTCGCGCAGTATGATTTTTCCGCCGTAGCCGGCGCTGAGGTCAATGACGTCAAGCATCAGCGCCTCCTTCTGACAAGCAGGGCGAAAAAAGGTCCGCCCAGCAGGGCGGTGACGACGCCCACGGGCAGTTCCTGGCCGCCCGGCAAACAGCGCCCTAGGGCGTCGGCAATAACAAGCAGTAAACCCCCGCCGAAAAAAGCGCCCGTGAGCAAGGGGCCGTGCGCCCCACCCAAGCACAGGCGCAGCAAATGCGGAGCCACCAAGCCCACAAAGGCGATGATTCCGGCCACGGACACGCAGCCGGCCGTCATCATGCCCGCCCCGGTCAGAAGCCAGAAGCGCGCGCTGCCCACATTCAGACCAAGTCGCGCGGCTTCGTCGTCGCCGAGGCAGAGCAGGTCCAGTTTTCGGAAATTAAGGCTGACAATGAGAACTCCGGGGGCGAGCGCGGAGAGCAGCATGGGCAGATAATCCCAACCGCGCCCTTGCAGGGAGCCCAGAAGCCAGAAAACGATGCTGGTGACCGATTCTTCATGCAAGGCTTTGATAAGGGTCACCAAGGCTCCCAGAAAGGCGGATACGGCAATGCCAGCCAGAACAACGCTCTCGCGCCGCAGGGCGGATTTGCCGCTACCGAGCCAGATGGCACCGAAAAGAGCCAGCAATGCCCCGGCCAGAGCCGCGGGCGCAATGAGCCCAGTCTGAGAGATGCCCGGCAAGACAGCTGGGGAGAGTTCCCCACCCAGCGCAATGACGAGGCTGGCTCCGCACGCGGCTCCGGCCGAGATACCCAAGGTAAAAGGGTCTGCCAGAGGGTTGCGTAGCACTCCTTGCAGGGTGACTCCAGCCATGGCGAGCGCTCCGCCGCAAAGGGCGGCGATGACTACTCGCGCCAGACGTATGTCGCCAACCACAAGTAGGCTGGTCGAGCCCGCGGCGGGGGACGCGGCCAAGCCCAATTTGGCGCAGAGTGCCTGAAAAACTTCCGCAGGGCTGAGCGGCACAGGCCCGATGAAACAGGAAAGCGGCAGGGCGCAGGCCCAGAATGCCGCAAAGCAAAGCAGAATGCTCCCGCGACGGGTTCTTGTCATAAGAACCGGCGAAGTTCAGCGTTCAACGGCAATATTTTGCTGCTTCGAACGCGGTGGTGCCGGGGAAAAAACAGCAATTTCCATTTCATATCGGCCTCCTCAATAGCGCGTTGACAAGGGTTTGTCAATGTGAGGCCTTAATGCCGCTGGAGAGTATTCAGACTTGAGGGAAACTCTGTACACTCTTGCCATAGAGTGACCGTTTCCGATTTGTACGGAATTTTCCGCTACGAGCAAGCATTACATACTGTAATGATGGCAAAAGTCAAGTGCTCTTGTGTGGGTGTAGTGTGTTAGTTTGAAATTGACGTTGCGGAAAAAATAAGGCATTGAGGAGGCCGAGCAGTCTTTTCTCTCTCATGGCGCCAAAAAACTTGTCCTTGTAGGCTTCTTCGGCGATAACACTTGCGCGTTTGGTCCGCCAATCGTAAAAGGGCATTCCATAGTGAATCCCAACGCCTCGAATGGAAAGTATCCTATCATCGGCGGAGACAGGCAAAGCGATCGGTTTGCCCAATGCGAAATTCTTATTGGAAGAATTGCCGAACAAACTGCGTGAGTTAGCGGGTGCCGCGGCAAAGGTGAATTTGTGTGAAAAAAATGGTAGAAAATATATTGAAATTGTAACGTCCGCCTATACCAACCCTATCAGCTACCATGGCCGTTACTACCAGCGTAGCGGCCGCACCTAGCAGGAACGGAGCTGAAGGATGCGGATTGTTTTTCTGTTGCGTCGATCGTTACGGCCGTACTTGGGATGGTTCACCCTACGGCTCCTGTCCGCCGGGAGTGGAGTCAGTCGGCTGTATGGAGCGGACTCTGGATTGAAACATAATTTCAACGCACAATGACAGAAGACAATCCGGCTTTGCAATCATTGGCTATGAATCTGTTTGCTAGGCGCTGGATACGTTTCGTCCTGACGGGCGGCCTGTCGACTGTCAGCTATTTTTTGGTCATCTTTTGGTCGCTGTTCTTGCCCTGCCTATTTTCTTCGGCAATGCTTTGGCCTATTTGCTGGCGTTCGGCATTTCTTATTTGGGACAGATTCGCTGGACTTTTCAGGCGCAAGGTTTTCACAAAAGCATGCTTCCACGCTACGCATTTGTACAGGCGAGCGGATTTGGCTTTAATACCTGCCTTATCTGGCTGTTGAGGCACGGCGGGCTTTCCTACACAATGTCCATGCCTGCGGCGTCTCTGCTTGTGGCTGTTGTCACTTATCTGCTTTGCAAATATTTTGTTTTTCAAAATACCGCCGTGAGGAAAAACTGATGCCGCCAACTGTTTCCGTTGTCATGAACTGTTATAACGGTGCGCGTTATTTGCGCCTCGCGCTGCAGAGCCTCTTTGATCAGACGTACGACGATTTCGAGCTTGTTTTTTTTGACAACGCTTCCACAGACGAAAGCCCTGCCATCTTTCAGGAATTCGCAGTACGTTTTCCTGAAAAGACGCGCTATTTTCGCGGCGCGCAGACTGTCCCCCTCGGCGCGGCGCGCAATCTGGCCCTGACAAATGCTCAGGGCAGATACATCGCTTTTCTGGACTGTGACGACCTGTGGTTGTCGGAAAAACTTGTCCTGCAAACAGCCATGCTTGAAGCTGATCCCGGGCTGGGCCTTGTCTGCACGGATACGGAGATTTTTGACGGTGAGCATGTTGTTAAACGTCTTTTTTTCGAAGGGCGTCCGGTTAGGGGCAAGGTTTTTGTCGAGCTTGTGAAACGGCAATGGATTTCCATGTCTTCAGCCATGTTGCGGCGCGAAGCACTGGAAAGTTTGCTGGAAGATTCCGCAATGTCCGCGGAAGGGTCGCGAAATTATTTTGACGAATGTCTGAATGTGTGTGAGGAAGCGGATGTTTTTTATCGCATTGCCCACGACTGGGAACTGGACCATGTGGATGAGCCGCTTACACGCTGGCGGGTACACGGGGCCAATACCACTTTTCGCAAGTTCGGACAGTTTGCGGAAGAAACGCTCTACATTCTGGAAAAACACCGCCGTCTTTATCCCGGCTATGATGTGGAGCACGCTGACCTTGTTGCGCTGTTTACGCGCCGCGCCGCATTTCAGAAAGCTGTGGCGTTTTGGCGCGAAGGCAGAAACAGTCAGGCCCGTTCGGCAGTCGCGCCGTGGAAAAACACTTCACTCAAGTATCAGCTTTTCTGGTGGGCCAGCTTTTTGCCGGGAAGCTGTTTTGATCTGGCGGCACGGATATATTTTTCATTGCCGACGCCTTTACGGCGATAGCGTATCGTATTTTTTTCGGATTTCTTCGCCTGTTTTTTCCACGTCATCACGCATGGCCGCGCGGGAAGCTTCGATTTTGCCCCGCAGAGCGTCGTCGGAAAGAGCCAGTATCTGCGCTGCCAGCCAAGCCGCGTTGCGCGCTCCAGCCTTGTCCAAAGCCACAGTGGCTACGGGAAAGCCTGGAGGCATCTGTACGGTGGAAAAGAGAGCGTCCATGCCGGCAAGCCCTAAGCCCGACACGGGAATACCGATCACAGGTTTTGTGGTGATGGCGGCTACCGATCCTGCCAAGTGGGCTGCCATGCCAGCCGCGCAGATGAATACCTGAGCGCCGGCGCGTTCCTGTTCGCGCACAATCTCGCGCGTGCGTTCCGGCGTACGGTGTGCGGAACTTACGGTGATGACAAACGAAATTCCCAGATTTTTCAGAACATCCGCGCACGGACTCACTTTTTCTTCATCAGATTTTGAACCCATGAAGATCACCGCGCGGGGCATGATTTTTCCTTATTTGTCGCAAGGCGTCGTAGGCCCTTGTCTCCGATGTCCCGACGGTAAAAGCCGTCTCGCATTCGAATTTTTTCCAGTGCGGCATAGGCCGTTGCCTGCGCTTTTGCCAGATCCTCTCCCAGTGCCGTAACGCACAAAACGCGTCCGCCGCTGGAAATCAGCGCATGGTCCTTAATGATGGAACCGCTGTGGAATATCTTGACGACTTGAAAGGTTTCCGCTTCTTCAATACCATTGATCATCAATCCCCTAGAGTATGAGTGCGGGTATCCCCCGGCAGCCAGAACAACGCCCAAAGCCGTATCCTTGCTCCAAGAAATGCTTGTAGGGTCAAGGCTGCCGTTTACGCAGTCCATCATAATTTGCGCCAGATCTCCATGGAGACGCATGAGCAGGGGCTGACATTCCGGGTCGCCAAAACGGGTGTTGTATTCCAGAACGCAGGGGCCGTCGGGCGTGAGCATAAGGCCCGCGTAAAGTATGCCCGTAAAGGGATGCCCTGAAGCTGCCAATTCCTCAAGCACCGGGCGTACAGTCAAGTCAGCCATTTTTTCCAAATCTGCCGAACGGAGCAGTGGAGCTGGACTGTACGCGCCCATGCCGCCTGTGTTCGGCCCCTGATCGTTGTCAAAGGCTGCCTTGTGATCTTGGGCGGAGGGCAGGGGAACGGCGTGCCTTCCATCGCAGAAACAGAGCAGGGATACTTCTTCCCCCTGAAGGCGGTCTTCAATAATCACCTTTTCGCCTGCCGCCCCAAAGGCGCGGGCAGACATGATGTCTTCCACAGCCTGCAGAGCCTCGCGGGAGTTTTTGGCAACAACAACGCCTTTTCCCGCTGCCAGTCCGTCTGCCTTGATAACAACAGGCGCGCCGAATTTGACAATATGGTTTTTCGCTGCCTCCACGTCGTTGAAAATCGTGTAATTTGCTGTGGGCACTCCGGTTTTTGTCATGATTTGTTTAGCAAAAGACTTGCTGCCTTCAAGCCGCGCGCAAAAGGAGTCCGGCCCAAAGGCGGGGATGCCCACATGGCGCAACCGATCCACAATGCCCAAGGTCAAGGGCAATTCTGGCCCGGGGACAACAAGGTCAATTTTTTCTTTTTGCGACAGAGCTACAAGGCCGTCAATATCATCAGCGGCGGTCATAGTATTTGTTACGCCTTCAAGCTCGGTGCCGCCGTTGCCGGGAGCAACGAAAATTTTGTCCGCCAGGGGACTTTGCCCCAGCTTCCACACGAGCGCATGTTCACGCCCGCCGGATCCTATGACAAGTATGCGCACGGCAGGCCTTCCTACGGATTAGGCGACACTTCGAAGTCGCTCAGATCCGTCGGCGTATCGGGATTGGTCTGCGTTACGTCCAGCGGATAGATCGTGATCATGCTCTGGCGGCTGCCGACTCCGAGATCGGGTGATGTATTGATGCCCACAACAAGATCCAGAATGCCGTCGTTGTTCGCGTCGGCCAGATCAATTTCCGCCACCGAACCGCGAATCCGCCGGGTTTTCCATTTGAGCCCGAGGCCCACACCATCCCAGTACATGGCATGGATTTCCCCTTGCGGGAAGTAGCGGTGGCGGTCAAAAATTTGTGAAGCGGTTGATATGGGCTTGTTGAGCAAAATCACATAGTCTCCGGTATGTCCCAAGTCAACGGCAATCATGCGCATGGGCGCGTAATATTTGCCGGGAAGCTGGGCACCGCGGTCAGGAGCCAGACCCGGCATGGTCTTGTAAAATTCCATACCTGCCGCGGAGCCGGAAAATTGTTCAACTGTGGAGTGTATAAGCGTGTTGCCGCTGCCCTGAAAAATTTTTACACGTTCTTCGTCAGTGAGCATGACGATTTGATGGCTTTTGTTGTCCTTCCCGCCGGGTATCCAGGAAAAATTGAAAACTTTTGCCCCTTCCGGCAGGTCAATCCGCGGCCCCATCGTGTATTTGTTGCCGCTTTTCAGCATTTCACGCACGCCCGGCGCAAAGAGCCTGATGGAATCCCACCCCTGGCCCACTAGAGTTGGCGTAAAATTGGGCGGTCTGTTGACAACGCTCACAAAATAAGGACAACGTTCGGCGAACTGTGTGAGTTTGTTCCCCTTGAAGCTGAAAAAGTAACTGTACGGCCTGTTGGATTCCGACTCGTAAGTGGCGATGACAAGTTCCTTGGCGCCGTCACGGTCGAGATCTATCGCGCGCATGGAAAAGTTGATGTTGCTCAGGGAAACAGTTGTTTCGGCAAGGGGTTTGAGCTTCCCGTCCGCTTCCCAGATATAGATAGTGAACTTGTGCTCGGCAATCACAGCAATTTCATTTTTGCCGTCTCCGTTAAAATCACCCACGGCCATATCCACCATTTTATCGTTTATGCGCTGACTGCGCAGGCGTGAACCGTCGTTGGCGCCTGCGCCCTGATAATGGAATTGTGGGTTCAGATAGACCTGCTGCTGGCCTGTCTCATTGACGATAATGTCCGAATTAATGCGGTTGACCATCTGTCCGCTAGCTGGCGTGCCATAGCCGGTGCCGACCACAGAGATATTGAAGGCTTCGCGGCCCATGACGGAGGTGAGGTCCTGTACGGTGGAAGTCAGGGCGCTCAGGGTGCCTTGTGCGGTCTTGCTCCACGTTTTGCCTGCCTTGTCCACGCTGTTGACAACAACAATGCATTCATTGTTCAAAACGCTGACGGTACCCCAAACGGCATATTCCATATTTTGCGCATTGGCCGCCTTGCGGGCCTCAACCTGGGAAGATGCCTTGTCCTGTATCCGGCGCGCTTCCAAAACGCCTGGTTGATTGAGGCGGTCCTGTATGGTTGCGGGCACTGCCTTGGAAAGATAGGCATAACTCTGTGGCGCATTGACGCCGAATTGCAGAATGGCAACGCTTTTTGTTGCGGCGCTCGCAGAAAACGGTAAGCCGAAAACAAGCGCAAAAAAGACGATAACACTCAATCGTAGGAAGTTTTTCATCCCGTAACTCCTTAAAAATGTAACCTGAGTTCACAGGGGAAATTTACTGCAGCTGTCGTCAAATATTTATCTGTTTTTTAGCCATATATCCGGGGTATGGAGAGCCCTTGCTTTTTTGGCTCCCCAGTATATTTTATTATACCCATATTTGTCCTTTTACGCAACAGAAAAACCATGAATCGGGAGATGGATTTTATCTGCGCGGATTCCCTGAAAAAAAGTTCCCCCGTTTCAGAATTTCGATTTTGGCGTCCCAGCGGGTGACAGGGGGACGCTCTCGCTACCACATGGTTTTCCGCGTCAGGTCAAGCAGAGTCCGTGCCAGCAGGTCTATTTCCGCAGGGCTGTTGTAAAAAGCCAGTGACGGGCGCACCGTGGCCTCCAGTCCAAAATGACGCAAAATCGGCTGCGCACAATGGTGCCCGGCCCGCACGGCGATGCCGGCGCTGCTCAGGTATTTGCCCACTTCCTCGACGCTGTGCCCGTCCAGCACGAACGAAAGAACGCTGGCCTTGTCCGTGGCCGTTCCGATCAGACGCAATCCAGGAATTCTGGAAAGCTCCCGCGTTCCGTAGGCGAGCAGTTCCTGCTCGTAGCGGGCGATGTTGCCCATGCCGATGGCTGAAACGTAGTCAATGGCCGAGCCGAGACCGGCGGCGTCTGCAATGCTGCCTGTGCCGGCCTCAAATTTCGCGGGGGCTTTGCGATATTGTGTCCGCTCAAAGGTAACGTCGGTAATCATGTTGCCGCCGCCCTGCCAAGGTCTGGCCGCTTCCAGAACGTCCATCTTGCCGTATACAACGCCGATACCGGTGGGGCCGTATATTTTGTGCCCGGAAAAGACAAAAAAATCAGCGTCCAGTGACGACATGTCCACCGGCATGTGGGAGACGGATTGAGCGCCGTCCACACAAAAACGTACGCCGAAGCCGTGGGCGATGGCAATCATTTCCTCTATGGGGGCGACGGTGCCGAGGGAGTTGGAGACATGCGCGGCGGAAACAAAACGGGTGCGTTCGTTGAAAAGCCGCGTATATTCGGAAAGCATGATCTGCCCGCTTTCATCCACAGGGGCAACGCGCAGTAGCGCCCCCGTCTCTTCGGCGATGAGTTGCCAAGGAACTATATTGGCGTGGTGCTCCAACAGGGTCAGAATAATCTCGTCACCCGGCTGCAGGTATTGTTTGACGAAACTCCGCGCTACCAGATTGAGGCCTTCTGTTGTTCCGCGCACAAACACAATGTTGTCGGGGCCGGGAGCGCCGATAAAGCGGGCTATCCCGGCGCGGGCGTCCTCATAGGCGTCGGTGGATCGGGCGGCCAGGGTGTGCGCGCCCCGGTGCACATTGGAATTCTCATGCTTATAGTAGCGCGTCAAGCGGTCAATGACCTGTACGGGCCGCTGTGTTGTGGCCGCATTGTCCAGCCAGACCAGATCACGCCCGTTGACCTGTTCCAACAATATGGGAAAATCGGCACGTATCCGCTGCAGCGGGATGTCCCCTATGTATCCGGAATGTCCTGCAGGAGTGCCGGACGCTGGAGTCCTCCTCCGTGTCTCTTCCGGATAACGGGTAGGATTTGAGCCACCCTGCGGGGCCACCACAGGCGTGTAGGCATCCACCCGATGGGGGCGGGGAAAAAGGAAATCTCGCGTTTCCAACGTCCTCCTACGCGAGGCCGAGGGATCAGGAGT
>JAITNF010000017.1 GCA_031290615.1 Desulfovibrio sp.
TAAAACGGCAGTTTGCTTGACAGGCGGGCAGGGTTTGAGTAGGGTTCAAGAACTTGGGTGTTCCTGAAACCTTTTTGGTTTACCCCGCCTGTCAGCGGGGTTTTTTGTTTATTCATGGCAGAGCACCTGTTTCTTTCGCCTTCCGTCCACGGCGGACAGGATTTGCCGGTTCAGCATTTTCGACCTCAAGTTTAGCTTTTAACCAAACCAGAAATTCCGGCTTACGATAACAACTCTTCCCCGCCAACAGAAACCGCCCAGCAGGTCCGCATCCCTGCGAATCCATATTCGCCATACTGCCCGGCGCAAAGATGCCTCCCGTCAAATCTTTTATGGCGGCTCGCGCAAACACCTCCGGCAACCTGGCTTCCAGACTTGAAAGAATTGAATTAAATTCAGGCATAAAACCTCCTGTTAAAATATTGTTTACAGAAGGAGTAAAGGTCGTGGCCTGGAGATTCAATGGGGACAGGGTAGGACAAGTTGGTGCGCAACCGGGGACAATTTATATGGCAACCTGTCGGCCCAAAATAGTCAAGAAAAGTGAGCGGTTAGGCAAGTTACCGGGGACAAGGTAGGGACAACTACTAGGGACAAAGACGTTAAGCCTTGTCCAGCAAGCGTTTCCCGTGTTTTATAAAGGTAGAGGACCCAACTCCCCTTATATCATGGTTTTCGTGGAGTAAAACTCCAATTTGGAGATGCTGCACCATTTGCCTTTATTATCTTGCCCTTTAGCGTAAAGAATTTCGGCAATCTCTTTGTCTGTTTTCCCCTCCCGGCGTAATTTGCAAACAAGGAACGGCATACCGTACCTATCACAGCTTACTTGAGCGGCAAGTTGGGCCTCAAGTTCTGCAATGCGTGCTGTGGCGGCGACAAGTGGGTCGTCTTGACGGTTGGTATTACTGGAGACATTTGCATCAAGGGGGACTACGCTTTTATTGGCGTTTTCCTTCCCCGCCACAACCGCTACCCATTGTGACAACTTTTTTAGTCGCTCTTCTGTCCGCCGTTCGTTCGCCGGTCCCAGTCTTCCCAATCACGAGAATGCACGGTCGTATATTCACTACTTGCATTACTCTTAAGGTGGTAGGCTTTAAAGAAAGGTCTGCACCTTCCATAATCCGTTTGCTTATAGTCTCTAAACTCCTCTTCCCGCGATGTTACAAGCCTGTTGTCAGCTTTGTCATCGTTCAAAAAATCAATAACTCCTTGAGGACTCATGTGCATTTTTTTGCGTATCTGATCAAGCGGGATATCTTGTTCTTCATCTTCATTTTTTGACGGTGTAGTTAATTCTGCTAATATTTTTAATTCAAGGTTATGTACGTCTTCCGTGTCAAAAAAAATATTTTCATTGACCCCTCCTATTCCAAAAGGAACAGCACCATTCAACCCCAGGGATGCGTCCATTTTGACGCCTATCAACTTTTTATGCCCATCGGGGAGACTCACCTCTCTTCTCCCGTAGGCTGTTAACTGGCGATTACGAACAAATTTCTCAACGGTGTTGAAAGCAAGCTCGTCACCATTAATTTTTTCTCTTTCCCATCGATCAAGTAACTCCTGCAAAGAAATTGGTTTTTCAATGGCTATATATACCATCTTCTTTCCCCTCTTCTGGGCACCCCTTATAGTCCCCCCGCCCCAGACTGTAAGGGTTCAGCTTTTCGCCCATGATGATCAATCAAGGACTAGGAGCGGGGAGAAATTTGGTTGCAGCTTCCTTTCCTTCTTCAGCAGGTACAGAGCGAACACGAAAACGCATATAACGATTGATATACTATGGTTTAATCTATTTGCCCTCTGTGTGCCGTTTCCCTTTATAGGAGAAGTAAATTCCAAATGCGCCTACAACTGCCCCCAAAATTGTTGCGAGCGTCCAAGTTATATATCTCCCCGTTACGAGTCTCCAAATATCATCATCTATCATCAGGCAAAGTACAAGGCTCAAGGTTGTAAGCACAATTCCCCAGATTTTACCCTGAAAAACGCCAATCGCCAAAGCGGCAACACTAACTTTTTCCAGCCAGGCGGCTATCCGTTTCAGCATCATTCATACCCTTGATTCAGGCCCCGGCAACCGGCCTGAAATGGATGATCTTGGCCGGTCTCTTGTCCAGCATCCCTTCAAGTCCCATAGCCGCCTGACGCACGACATCCGGCGCAAGATGCGCGTACCGTTCCGTCATCCTGATTGTTGTATGCCCCATGAGTTTGGCGACGTTGTAAAGTGGCTCGCCGTTCTTCACCAGCCATGACGCGAACGTATGCCGCAGCGTGTGAAAGCAGACTTTTTGTCGGGCATCTGTTCGCCCCTTATTAAAGCCAAGCTCTTTTATAACTCTGTCGAATGTTCCAGACACCCATTGGCGTTGCTTTCCACCACCGGCTGGAAAGACAAAATCCGCCTGCCCCTTGCCTGTTGTCCGGCGGTGCAGCATATCGCGTATTTCGGCTGTCATATAGGCGTGGCGGCTCCTTCCATTCTTTGCATCCCGGATCAATAGTGTTCCCGCGCTGAAATCCAAGTCTGTCATAGTCAATTTGAATATTTCGCCGGCGCGTAGTCCACAGAACAAGGCAATCAATGCTTCGTCGTGACAATCAATAGATTTTGGTTTCAGGGCGTCCAGCATGGCTTTTGCCTCGTCCGGCTCCAGATAACGAACACGTGCATTGTCCTGCCTGGGCATTTTTAAGCGGCGGCCAGGATAGTCACCCTGAATAATGTCACGGGTTACGGCCATGTTCCAGACCTGACGAACGATGCCCAGAACCTTTGTAATCGTCGCGGCGCTCTTCTCACTCTTTTGGAGACGCTGTTTCAGGGCCTCCAGTTTTACAACGTCAATCTTGGGCAGCGGAATATCACCAAGTGAACCAGCAAGCCACTTGCCATAATAGCCCCGTTCCGTTTCAAGCGTTCGTGGCGTCTTGGACAATTCAGCAGCAGGCCAGTATTCAGTCTGCCAGAACTCGGCAAAGGACACGTTGCCCTTGGCGCGCGCCTTGTTTTTGGCCTGGTTGACCTCGCGTATTTCCGCCAGGGATGTGGGCCCGGCCCCGGCTTTTATATTCTCCCTGATAGCGGTCAGCAGCTTGAAAGCCTTTGTGGCCGTCCAGCCATCGCTTGCCCAGCCGCAAGCCTCTTCTTTGTCCTTGCCGTCCAGCTTGTAGCGGATGAAAAAATACCTGTCCGCGCCAACGCCGTGTTTGCGCGTGGGATGCTCCCTGAACCTAACCCCAGGGAATTTCGTACTTTGTTTTCCAGCCACTGTCGTGCCCCTTTTTTGCAAAATTATACCAAGGCGTTAGTCAATTTTGCCCCGCTCCTGCCCCGCTTTTTTTGATTAAGTGGCGTGAAAAATCGTGAAATATCATGAAGGTAAAAATACCAATTTCAACTTTAAGTGTCAATAGGTTATGGCAAGAAAAGTTAAAGATTATGAAAAGCCGTGAAACCCGCGAAAATGCTGATACTCACGCCAGCACAAGGCGAAAGCTAGAGATTCCGTTTCCTCAACCAGCTAAAAACAGCGACTTGTCACAGGTATTATTCTTTTTTATAGATGCAATTCAACCGCAAAACAAGAAATTTTGTATTGCTGTAAAAAGCCCGCCGCCACATCAAAACTCTTGCGGCGACGCAGACCCGAAAAGCCTGTGATTTCCACTTTCACCACATTTCCACAGACGAAATTTTCAGGGATCTAGACAGAGGCAACGACTTCTTTACCGAAACACACCCTATGCGCCGAGTTCTCCCTATCCCGCCAGCAAAAAAGCCTCTAATCATCTTGTAAGGGCTTGGCAGCGCACTTACTGCCTTCCGACGACTAACAAACTCCTCCAACAATTGAAGAACGGCAGGGACTGAAAGTAGCCTCCTTGGAAGAGATCGGCTGACATCAGAGCTGAATTGACGCTGCGATCATGGCAAAAGGGGATTTTACCCCCCTGCGCGCGTCCGTTTGCGTTTATGCCCTGTGACGTCACGGTGACTGGCTGGGCCACCGTAAAGGGGATAAGGATAAGTTGAAGGGATGGCCCCGGTACGGTTTTCTGCAAAGAAGAGAGAGACGTGATACGCACATCGCGCGCTTCCAGAAAACCATTGGGCCATTGCCATTCAAAGACTTGTAGTTTCGTACAAGAGAGCCTTGCCCGTCGCGTTCTGTTATCCCGACGATCTGCTCTACCAGGAATTAGCATCAATGCGGCTTGCAAGAACAAAAACAACGACAACAAGCAATACGGCAATACCAGCGATCCACAAACAGAACACGTTTCATGACACCCTCACGTTTATAAAGAATAGGGTGATGTAACTTGGCGGTTATCAAAATATACCGTTCCGCCAAGTTTTTCAAGCCTTATTCGGAAACCAGCATTCGCCGTTGTACTGCCCAAGCATATGTCCACACATTTTTTGATTCCCCATATTCTGCTATATAATCAAGTTACCTTGCGTTGACATGCCATGTTATCTCCTATATACTCATTACCGATTTTTTATCAAATAACAAAAAGTTTGCTGATGGCAAGCGGTACATAATAATCAATTTTCAGGAGGTACAGCGTCTTGTGAATCACATCGCCGCAAAAATCACCGACGCCAAAACAGAAGCAGAAAGGAACTGCGTACAAAAAAGTGAGAGTGTTTTTTTAAGAATGATTTTGAAAAATATACCGATATATCCAGCTGAAAATACAAAGAGCAACAGTACTCTCATCAGATGAAAACATTCTTTAATGTAAACCTCTCAAAAAAGTTAAAGAATTGCGGACCGAATTTTTTCTTCAGCACCCTCGTTATTTTTTTCTTGCCAAAAAAATTAAAATCAGATAGATAATTTTTTTGCCGCTGGCGTAGCTCAATTGGCAGAGCAGCTGATTTGTAATCAGCAGGTTGCGGGTTCAAGTCCCATCGTCAGCTCCAAAATTTCCGGACAAGGCAGGGCGTTATGAGTCCGTTTTGCGGCAAATTGCGTGGAGGGGTTCCCGAGTGGCTAAAGGGAACAGACTGTAAATCTGTCGTCGTACGGCTTCGGTGGTTCAAATCCACCCCCCTCCACCACTACCAGACTTTTTTAATGGAGAATGGAGAAATTATAAACTGCCTTAGCTGCAGGAGGCAGGTTTTACTGTCGGAGAATTACGATGGGTGCGGCGGTAGTCGTCAGGCAAACCTGACGCAAACCGGAAGCATCCCGGCGTGCGGGAATAGCTCAACGGCTAGAGCATCAGCCTTCCAAGCTGAGGGTTGCGGGTTCAAATCCCGTTTCCCGCTCCAATTCCTGTGATACCTTTCTCTTCAATCTCGCCATGGTCAATGTGTTCCCTGGCAGGGGGGAGTGGATGCAGGCAATGAATGATGCGTCCCTAAATCTCACAGGCGCGTCAGACCATTAATGTTACGCGAGAAGCAGGCCGGGCCTGATCACGCGGAAGCCAGAAATGCGGTCATAAATCCGCTAAAACTTTTTCCAGGGAGACGTACAATGGGCAAGGAAAAGTACGAACGCAAAAAACCCCACGTCAACATAGGCACCATCGGTCATATTGACCACGGTAAAACCACATTGACGGCCGCCATTACCAAAATCACCGGACTTAAGGGCCAAGGTAAATTCATCTCCTTTGATGAAATTGACAAAGCGCCCGAAGAAAGAGAACGCGGCATCACCATCGCCACCGCTCATGTTGAATATGAAACGCAAAAGCGCCATTACGCGCATGTGGACTGCCCCGGTCACGCCGACTATATCAAGAACATGATTACCGGCGCCGCTCAGATGGACGGCGGTATCCTTGTTGTGGCCGCCACTGACGGTCCCATGCCGCAAACACGTGAACATATTCTGCTTGCCCGTCAGGTGGGCGTGCCCCAGCTTGTCGTCTTTCTGAACAAGTGCGACTTGGTGGACGATGAGGAGCTGCTGGAACTCGTGGAACTAGAAGTGCGTGAATTACTTTCTATCTATGATTTCCCAGGCGACGACATTCCCGTTATCCGCGGTTCCGCCCTCAAAGCTCTTGAATGCGATGATCCCAATGCGCCGGAAGCCAAATGCATTCTTGCCCTCCTGCAAGCATGCGATGATTTTATTCCCGAGCCGCAGCGCGACATTGACAAGCCCTTCCTTATGCCCATTGAAGACGTATTCTCCATTTCAGGCCGCGGCACAGTCGTGACCGGTCGTGTGGAACGCGGCATGCTGAAAGTTGGCGAGGAAGTGGAAATCGTCGGTATCAAAAACACCCAGAAAACCACCTGCACCGGCGTGGAAATGTTCCGCAAGCTGCTTGACCAAGGTCAGGCTGGCGACAACATAGGCGCTCTGTTGCGCGGCACTAAACGTGATGAAGTGGAGCGCGGGCAGGTGCTTGCCGCGCCAAAGTCAATCACGCCGCACAAAAAATTCAAGGCGGAAGTTTACGTTCTCTCCAAGGAGGAAGGCGGTCGCCATACACCCTTCTTCTCCGGTTATCGCCCGCAGTTCTATTTCCGCACTACCGACATCACAGGCGTGATCAGTCTGCCTGAAGGCGTGGAAATGGTTATGCCCGGCGACAACTCCCAGTTCATCGTGGAACTCATTGCCCCCATCGCTATGGAAAATGGTTTGCGTTTCGCCATTCGTGAAGGCGGGCGTACTGTTGGTTCCGGCGTTGTGACCGAAATCTCAGAGTAATCGCCATGAGAATAAATGTCATCATGGCATGCACCGAGTGCAAGCGACGCAACTACAGCACACGCAAAAACAAAAAAAGCACCACTGGGCGTCTTGAAATGAAGAAATATTGCCCGTGGGACAAAAAGCATACAATGCATCGTGAAACCAGATAACATCGCACAGAAGGGTTCGCCTTCTGTGCGAAAACGCAGGGCAGTAGCTCCAACGGCTAGAGCGGCGGTCTCCAAAACCGCATGTTGGGGGTTCGAATCCCTCCTGCCCTGCCATTTTACTACAGGCACTCCATGGCTAAAAAACAGGATCAAGCTTCTGAAATCAAGTCGGATAACGTACAGAATTCTGTCACGCATTTTTCGCGCTATTTGGAGGACGCCAAAGCGGAATTACGCAAAGTAACTTGGCCGACACTCCCTGAAACGAAAAAAGCCACGTTGGCCGTTCTGGGTTTTGTAGCAGTAATGGCAGTTATTCTCGGGCTGATGGATCTTGGTCTGTCAGCTCTGATAAAATCCATATTGTCTTGAAGGCTGATATGAACAATCCTGATATCGTCCCGAACGATTTCGATACCGCCCAGACGACCGAGCAGGATCAGAAAGCACGCTGGTACTTGGTGCATACCTATTCCGGTTTTGAACAACGGGTGGAAAGAACCATTGCGGAAATGATTCGCACCGACCAAAATAATAATGGGCTTGTAAAGGAAGTTATCCTGCCTACGGAACAGGTTGAAGAACGCGCCAAGGATGGGGGCAGACGCTGCACGAAAAACAAGATGTTCCCAGGCTATATCATGGTACGCATGGTAATGACGGACTTGTCATGGCATCTTGTCCAGTCAATTCCCAAGGTGACGGGCTTTGTCGGCGGGAAAACCAGACCCGCCCCCATGAAGGACTCCGAAGCTGAAACCATTCTCAAGCAGATGAAGCAAAGCCGGGAAACTCCAAGGCCCAAATTCAATTTTGACAAGGGTGACGAAGTGCGCGTTATTGACGGACCGTTCGGAGGCTTTAACGGTGTGGTTGAAGACGTCAATTACGACAAGGGAAAACTGCGCCTCTCTGTTTCTATTTTTGGACGCCAGACGCCGGTTGAACTTGATTTTGTCCAGGTTTCAAAAGGATAACGACCTGCTTTGCCGACCACGGCAAACTGTGTTCTATTAAGGAAGGTTAAATCCAATGGCCAAAAAAGAAGTTGCCAAAATCAAGTTGCAAATCCCTGCCGGCGCAGCCAATCCATCTCCGCCGGTGGGTCCGGCGCTTGGTCAACACGGTTTGAATATTATGGGCTTCTGCAAAGAATTCAATGCCCGCACGCAAGATGAGAAAGGAATGATCATCCCGGTAGTCATTACAGTATATGCTGACCGTTCTTTTTCTTTTATTACAAAAACCCCGCCAGCTTCCGTGCTGATTATGAAAACGGCTAAAATTGAAAAGGGATCCGGTGAACCCAACCGTAACAAGATGGGAAGCCTAAGCATGGCCCAAGTGGAAGAAATTGCCCGGACAAAACTGCCTGACCTCAATGCCGCTTCTCTGGAGGCCGCAATCAAATCCATTGCAGGTACAGCTCGCAGCATGGGCATTGACACACTAGTTTGTAAAGCTGACACAGAGTGAATTTCATTCGGCCACCCTTGTGACGGTGAAAGGCGTGTTGTGATGATGCGCTGATTTTTTCACCAAAATCATTTGTACTGCCGTAGTTGTCATGCACAATAACAGCAGGAGATAAAACGACAAGGATAGTATCATGCCCAGATACGGCAAAAAATTTCGCAAAGCCATTGACGGAATCAATCTGCAGGAACGCTACAGCATAGAAAATGCGGTGGAAAAATCCCTGAGCGCCTCTTTCGCCAAATTTGACGAAACTGTAGATGTGGCCATACGCTTAGGCGTTGACCCGAAATATTCCGATCAAATGGTGCGCGGCGCGGTTACCCTTCCTCATGGCCTCGGTAAAACCGTGCGTGTTGCGGTGTTCTGTAAAGGGGAAAAACAGGCGGAGGCCCGCGAGGCTGGTGCCGACGCTGTTGGCGCTGAAGATTTGGTGACCAAAATAAAAGAGGGATGGATGGAGTTTGATGCCGCTGTGGCAACTCCCGACGTTATGGCTCTGGTAGGTCAAATCGGTCGTTTACTTGGGCCGCGCGGACTTATGCCCAATGCCAAAACCGGTTCTGTCACTTTTGATGTGACCAAGGTCGTGGGCGAACTCAAGGCAGGCCGCGTTGAATTCAAAGTTGACAAGGCCGGAGTGCTCCATGCGCCCCTCGGAAAAGTTTCTTTTGGTTCCGGAAAAATATTAGGTAACCTCAAGATCCTGCTGAAAATGGTAAACCGTCTCAAACCATCGACGGCCAAAGGCGTCTATATGCGTTCCATGGCTATTTCCACAACTATGGGGCCCGGCTTTAAAGTAGACATACCGCAGGGGAAGAAATTTCTTGAGGGGTAACCCTCAAACGGTTGTCTAGGCAACCTTGGCAGAGGAATACGGAATTCGAGTCGAAGACGACAGGTGAGACAGACATTAATCTCCTGTCCAAACGCTTCAGCTTTGGCTCGGCATTCCATCCGCAACTCCAACGTGAGAGGTGTCACGTGAACAGGTCTAAAAAAGCCGCGATTATAGAAGCTGTTAAAGCAAAAGTCGAAAAGGCTTCTTTTGCGGTTCTGACCGACTTCAAGGGAATGACGGTGGAAGAACTGACAAAACTCAGGGTTGGCCTGCGTAGCGCGGGCGGCGAATACCATGTCGTCAAAAATACCTTGGGGCGTATCGCTCTCACCGGCGGCACACACGACGCAATCAAGGACAAGCTCCACGAGAACAGCGGCGTGGCCCTTGGGTATGAAAATCCTATGGCGGTGGCCAAAATGCTCAATGACTTTGTCAGGCAAAGCAAACTCTTCAAGATTCGTTGCGCCAGTCTTGAAGGCAAGGCAATGACCGCCGAGCAGGTGGACACCCTTGCAAGACTTCCAGGCAGGGAACAACTGCTTGCCCAACTGCTTGACACCATGAACGCTTTGCCCACCAATTTTGTTTTACTTTTCGCCAATTTGATCTGCGGCCTGCTTTATGCCCTCAATGGTATTGAAGAACAAAAAAGCAAGTCAGCCGCATAATCCTGACGAAAGTAGCAACATTTTAACTGCCAGAATCAGGAGTTTCCCATGGCCGTTACCAAAGAAGAAGTTGTTGAATTTATTTCCAACATGACAGTACTTGAACTTTCCGAGTTTATCAAGGAACTGGAAAAAAAATTCGGCGTATCCGCCGCCGCGCCCGCGGCGGCTATGATGGCTGTCCCCCCGGTCGGCACCGATGCGGCCGCCGCTGAAGAGGAAAAGACGGAGTTCGACGTCATCCTCAAGGAGACTGGCACCAACAAAATTAATGTTATCAAGGCGGTACGCGCGCTGACAAGCCTTGGCCTCAAAGAAGCCAAAGATAAGGTTGACAGCGCTCCATCCGCCATCAAGGAAGCTGTTTCCAAGGAAGAGGCTGAAGAAGCCAAAAAACAGCTTACGGACGCGGGCGCGACTGTCGAAATCAAGTAAATTAGCCGAATTCGGGTGCGGTCTGTCCGTTTTTTCTTTCGCACGGCAAAATCGCATGGTTTTGCCGTGCAGTTTTTTGAAAATATTCCTTTAAGAATGTGTTTTGAAAAAATATAGATATATCTAGCTGAAAATACAAAAATTAGCAGCGCCATCATCAGGTGAAAACATTATTTATGCAAACCTCTCAATTTTTTATGCAGAAAATTTTCCGCAAAAAAAACGCTTGCAAAAAATTGATTTTTCGATTATAGTTGTAAGTTCAATGTATAGTGTAAAATATCCTGTTCACATTCCTCAACTCTTTAGCTTTTAGGGCTGATTGCCGTCCCGGCATTATCTTTTGTCGGCAACCGTGATTTCCTGCATCTGCTGAGGGGCGCAACTGTTACCTGATTTGAGGTACTCATGGGTCAGCTTACCAAACAGTTCGGAAAAATCAAGGTCTCTCTCCCCATTCCCCATTTGCTGAACCTACAGATAGATTCCTATCGCAAATTCCTTCAGGAAGGCGTGCCGGCAGGAGACCGTAGATGCGATGAAGGACTGGAGGGGGTTTTTCACACGGTATTCCCCATAGAAGACTTCAACAAAACCGCCAGTCTTGAATTTGTCAGCTATACAATAAGCGAACCCAAATACGATCAGGCAGAATGTATTTCCAAGGGATTGACTTATGAAGCCCCCATGCGCATCAAGGTGCGCCTTGTGGTCTACGACTATGACGCGGATGAAAACTCCGGCAACAAGACCATTCGCGACATCAAGGAGATCAGGGAGCAGGATATACATTTCAGCATACTGCCGCTGATGACGGAAAAAGGTACATTTATCATCAACGGCACGGAACGCGTCATCGTCAATCAGCTCCAGCGTTCTCCTGGCATTATTTTTGAACACGACGGCGGCAAAACACATACCAGCCGCAAGGTGCTCTACTCGTGCAGGATCATGCCCATGCGTGGATCATGGCTTGATTTTGATTTTGATCACAAGGACATACTCTATGTCCGCATCGACCGTCGCCGCAAAATGCCCGCAACCATTCTTTTCAAGGCCATGGGCATGACCAGAGAGCAAATTCTGGATTATTTCTATACCCATGAACACTATTTGCTTGAAGACGGCAAGTTGTTCTGGGAAGTGGCCAGAAAACTCTACCGCAAAGACAACGCTTACGCTGATATTCTTGCCCCCGACGGAACAATTTTAGTCAAGGAGGGCAAACCCATCACCAAGCGAAACTGGCGTACGATATGCGAATCCGGCATCAAGGCGATTGAAGTACGCCCGGATTTGCTCGACGGTATGTTTTTGGCGGAGGATGCAACAGACCCGAAAACAGGCGAAGTCCTGGCAAAAGCGACGGACGAACTCACCCCCGGAATTATCAAGCGCATGCGCGAGGTCGGAATTATCAGCGTTTTCGTGCTTCACACGCGCGGTACGGACACCTCGTCCTCCATCCGCGACACCCTGGTTATGGACCGGATTCCCGATCAGCAAAAAGCCCAGGAAGAAATTTACCGTCGTCTGCGTCCCTCCTCTCCACCCACGGCGGAAATCGCGGCCAATTATTTTGACAATCTGTTCAGAAATTCCGATTATTATGATCTTTCACCGGTGGGGCGCTACAAGCTCAACCAACGTCTTGACCTCAAAGAATCTGATCAGACGCGTATCCTGACCAATAACGATATTCTTACGGCCATAAAAGTTCTGGTAAAACTCAAGGACAGTCACGGCCCTGCAGATGATATTGACCACCTGGGCAAGCGCCGGGTTCGTCTTGTGGGTGAACTTGTGGAAAACCAGTATCGCATCGGCCTCGTGCGCATGGAACGCGCCATCAAAGAACGCATGAGTCTGCAGGAAATTTCCACGATTATGCCCCA
>JAITNF010000084.1 GCA_031290615.1 Desulfovibrio sp.
TCCCCCGTGCCGGGAAATCAGGCACCACGCGGCAGACTCGGCATTCCGCGCACAGTGAACATCTATGAAAATTATCCCTTGTGGGTCACTCTTTTTACGGCGCTGGGCTTCAGCGTGGAGTTGTCGTCCCCTTCGTCCAACGATTTGTTTTTTCGGAGCTACGAAACCATCCCCTCTCAGACTGTCTGCTACCCGGCAAAACTTGCGCACGGTCATATACTGGATTTGATTGAACGCAAAACCGGGAATATCTTTTTTCCCTGTCTGCCCAACGAAAGACAGGAATTCAGCACGCAGTCCGGCACTTACAACTGTCCTGTCGTCGTCGGCTACCCGGAGCTTCTGGCAAAGAATATCGGAGCTCTCCAGAAGAACGGCATCAATCTCATCCACGATTTTCTACCGCTGGACAGGGAGGCGCTGGCCAAGAGGCTGCATGTCCTGCCGTTTTTTGCCGACATTCTCATTACGGAACTTGAAATGGCTGTTGAAGCTGGTTTCAATGAACAGGACCGCTTCAAGGAAGACATGCGCATGGCCGGCGAGAGAACGTTGGCCGCCCTGGAAAAATCGGGGGGGGGGCGGCGGCATTGTTCTTGCAGGGCATCCCTACCATATTGATCCCGAGGTGCGATCATGGCATCGCCGAATTGATCACGTCCTGCGGCATGGCGGTACTGACCGAAGATTCCGTGGCGCATCTCATGACTGATCCGGGCACTTTGCGGGTTGTGGACCAATGGACATACCATTCCCGCCTTTACAGGGAGGGAGCGTTTGTCGCGGCGGCGGGAAATCTTGCCATATTGCAATTGATTTCTTTTGGCTGCGGACTTGACGCCATTACCTCCGACCAGCTCGAAGATATTGTCACCCACAAGGGCCGTCTTTATGCGCAGATAAAAATTGACGAAGGCGTAAATCTCGGGTCAGCCAGAATACGTATTCGCTCTCTTCTGGCGACCATGCGCGAAAGGCAGTCAAAAATAAAGGCCACGCCGGGATCCTGCGCCGAGTACAAAGCGCCGCCAGCCTTTACCGAGGAAATGAAAAAAACGCACACCATTTCAATTTCTTGAAACCGTTTTTGCGGCGGGCGGGTACATGGCCGTGCAGTTGCCCACAGTTGACAGGGAGGCCATTGAACTAGGTCTGCGCTATGTCAACAACGACGCATGCTTTCCAGCCATTGTGGTTATAGTACAGTTGTTGCAGGCTCTGCGGAGCGGCCGTTTTGACCGCAAGTGCGTGGCTTTGATGATTCCCCAGACCGGCGGAGGATGCCGGGCGACAAACTACATAGCCTTTTTGCGCAAGGCTCTGCACGACAGCGGCATGGAGGATATCCCCATTCTATCGTTCATAACCAACGTGAATGAAAAAGAGAGTGTCTTCAGAATTTCGGGAAAAATGCTACGCCGTTTTATCATGGCGGGCCAGTTCGGCGATGCGCTGATGCACATGCTGCACAGGGTTGCTCCCTACAAGGCTGTTCCCGGCAGTGCGGCGTGTCTGGCGGAAGAATGGGCGCTAAAAGGAAAAAAGTGTATTCACAGTAGCAACATGCTACGTTTTGACTTTACCATGCTCGCCATGATCCGGACTTTTGACAAGCTGCCGCTTTCCACGGAAAAACGCAAACCGCTTGTAGGCCTCGTGGGAGAAATTTTGCTGAAATACCATTCGGACGTCAACAACAGGGCGGCGGAAATTGTGGAGAATGAAGGAGGAGAGGCGGTGGTGACAGATCTTATGGATTTCGCGCTGTATTGCTTTTACGATCACGTTTTTAACTATCGCCACTTGGCTGGTTCATGGCGCAATTACCTGTCCGCCCTGATGGGAATTTTTATTCTGGACGTGACGCGCTGGGCCATGCGCTTCGGCTTTCGCCGCAGCAAGTGTTTTACACCGCCTCTGCACTTCAGTGAACTGCGGAAAAAAACCGGAACCCTTATTTCACTAGGGCACCTAACGGGCGAAGGCTGGTTGCTGGTGGCGGAGATGGTGAAACTGCTGGAATCGGGAGTTCCCAATATTCTCTGCATGCAGCCCTTCGGGTGCCTGCCCAATCATATCACGGGCAAGGGTCTGCTCAAGGAACTCAAGCGGCGTTACCCGCAGGCCAACATCATTGCCCTGGACTATGACCCCGGCGCGAGCGAGGTAAATCAGATCAACAGGATAAAACTCATGATGTCCATGGCAAGACAGCCGTCGCAGGCGTCGTGACAATAAGCAGCATAAAAGACGCAAAATTTACAGAACCTTGGCCGCGTGATTGACCGGGCCCCATCCCTTGCCGGGATTATAGCTTTTGCGTAACGCGAGATTGAGATATTCCTGTGCCTTTGTCACCGCGACCTGCATGGGCAAACCTTTGCCCAGCCCGACGGCGATGGCTGCGGAAAGTGTGCATCCAGTGCCGTGATTGTTTCGAGTTTCAACCTTTGCCTGCGGCAAGGTTTTTGGAGCCTGTCCGGCCATGCACAAAACATCGGTCACTACAATGCTGCTCTCCATGTGCCCGCCTTTTACAAGCACGGCTTTGGCGCCGAGGGAAAGCAGCTTTTCACCAGCGACAACAGCCTCGTCAAGGTCGGTAATGCGCAATCCCGAGAGCAGCTCCGCCTCGGGGCGATTTGGCATCAGCAACGCGCAGTCGGGCAACAATTCTTCCTTCAGGGCGGTTACGGCGTCTTCCTGCAATAACGGGCTGCCGCTCTGGCTCACACAAACAGGATCCACCACCAGGGGAAATTTCTGCCTGCGCAGGATGGGGCTGACGGCCCTGATGATTCCGGCGGAGAACAACATACCAGTTTTGGCGGCGGAAATGGGAAATCCCTGGAGAACAGTTTCCAGCTGCGAAGCTGCAAAGTCGGGCTCCGGCGCAAAAATGCCCGCGACTCCAAGGCCGTTCTGGGAGGTGAGTGCCGTGATGACACTGGTGCCGTAGCATCCGAGCGCCATAATGGTTTTCAGATCCGCCTGAATTCCGGCGCCTCCTCCGGAATCAGATCCGGCGATAGTGAGAATGTTCGGCGGTTGCGGCATGAGAAGCTCCTTACAAAAAAGGCAGGGACTAAAGCCTTACCTTTTTCAAGCGGAAAGATTGTCAACAATATATCCAGGGCGCAAATGAGGAGCAAGTATTATCTGTACATACTCTCGAACATTTTTCATCAACAGCTCCAGGAGACTTTAAAAGCTTATGAATTCTATTCAGCGAGTACTTCTTTGCAAAATGCAAACAAATTTCCTCCAATGTCATGTCAACGTTATTGTCAATAAGTTCAAATAGCTTCAATTGAGTCCCGATGACCTCGCGGACGCGCTTCAAGTCGTTTTTCGCGCTCAAACTCGCGAATCCATCGATAGTATCCTGTAATATCAACAAGTTACTGCCTTGGAATACCGGAGTGACAGGCTTTGATTGCAATAGAGCGCACTTCGAGTGCTTGCTGTTTTCATGCAATTGAGTCCAGACTATTTTAAACAATTTTAAACAATTTCAAAGTTGAAATACTCTAAAAGCCAGCATCCCCCGAATGTTGTCTTTAGAGCGGATCAACCGTCCTTTCGCTGGGTGCGCGACACAAACCGGTGATCACTTTGATTGGACTCCAAGATTCGCCGGGGGAAGACACTTGGCGAATCAGGCGAGTTCCTGGCGAAACTGCAACGACTGGCGCAATGTTTCCTTGTCCATGTATTTGACTTCTGCGCCGAGGGGAATCCCCTGCGCCAGACGTGAAACTTTGAGATGCGGAAAACGGTCGGCCGCGAGCCGTCGGATGAAGGAGACGGTGTTTTCCGCCTCCAGGGTGGCCCCCAAGGCCAGTACAAGCTCTTTTACCTCGCCTTCGGCCAAACGGAGCGCAAGTCTGTCAATTCCCAGCATTCCCGGACTTTTTTGTGCAAGTGGTTCCAGAAGGCCGCCCAGTATAAAATACTGGCCGTGATAAAAGCCGCCTTCGTCCAGAGCGAGCATGCTGTCCCATTCCGAAACCAAGCACAGGATATCGCGTGCGCGGCCGGCATCGGCGCAGACGTCGCAGTGGTCCGTTGCGCACAGGCCGCCGCAACGCGAACACAAACGCAGGGTGTCCCGCAGGTCGTGAATGCTAGCCCCTAGGCGGCGCGTTTCGGATTCCGGCCATTTGAGCAAGGCCATAGCTGCACGCAGGGCGGATTTCGGCCCCAGCCCAGGCAGCTGTGCGAATTGTTCCACCACCGCCCTGAGAGGCTCCGGAGCGCGCAAGTGCATTGCGGTCAGACCATGCCGGGGATGCGTATTCCGTCGGAGATGTCGCTCATTTCCCGATTCAGCGTTTCGTCGTTCATATTCCGCACGAGTCATCTCCTTAATGTGATCTCATTCCGGTTTCAAATAAAAACCACGTTTTAATTTGAAGAACCGTATTCGAATTTCAGTATTTTTACTCCGAAATTCGAATCAGTTCCGTGCATCGCTCAAGTCTGGCTCCGAGCAGTTCAATGCAGGGGGCAAACTCCTCGCGCCGGCTGAATTCTTCAGCTCGGGCGGTATCGCCGCTGTCTTTCGCCAACAGGGCGGCGGTGGTGCCTTCCGAAAGTGCCCCCGCCTGCGAAAGCTGCCGGCCCCGGGGGCTTGCCGCGCTGTCCACCGCAGTATCCGGCGCGCAGGCGTCCGACTCAAGCCTATTCAGGGGCAAAAGCCGGGGCAGCATGACCAGATTGAGCAAAAGCAGTTCCAAGGACGCGCCAGGATCGGGACTGTACACGATTCCGCGTCTGGCGTCGAGGGCTGTCTGCCAAGCTGCGTGCAGATGCGCCGCGGAAAAACGCCGGCATGTGTCCCGCAGAAAAGCCGCCTCGTCTGCGGAAAGCCGCAGGGATGGCAAAACGGTCTCCCCTCCCTCGCGCAGCAGAAAAAGGCTGCGCAACCGCCCGGCGAGTTCCCGCAGAAAAAACCCCGTATCTAGGCCGTCAGCCAGTACTTGCCGGCATATTTCCGCCGCCGCCGCGCAGTCCTGCCGCAGCATGGCATCAAAAAGCCAGTCGAAAACCTCCTGTCCAGCCATGCCCAACACGTCGCGGGTGACCGCAGCGGTCAGACTTGAGCCGCCCAAGGCCAGCACCTGATCCAGAAGCGACATGGAGTCACGCACGCTACCGGCGGCACGCCGAGCGATGAGGCGCACGGCGTCTTCCTCGAAGGCGAGGCCCTCCTTGCCTAGCACGACAGCCAGGCGCGTATGCAGGGCGTCTTCGGACAAATGGCGGAAGACAAAGTGCTGGCAACGGCTGACAATGGTGATGGGAAACTTGTGAGCCTCGGTTGTGGCGAAAATGAAAACAACGCGCGGCGGCGGCTCCTCCAGAGTCTTCAGGAGGGCATTGAAAGCGTGCCGGCTCAGCATATGAGCTTCGTCAATGATAAAAATCCTGTAACGGCCCTCCATGGGAGCGTAGCCTGTGGTTTCGCGTAGGGCGCGGGCGTCTTCCACGCTATTGTTGGACGCGCCGTCGATTTCTGCCACGTCCACATGTGCGCCCTGTATGACACGGAGACACTGGGGACATTCGTTACAGGGTTCCGGGACCGGCGCACGGGCGCAGTTGAGGGCGCTGGCGAAAATGCGGGCAATGGTAGTTTTTCCCACACCCCTGGTGCCGCTGAACAGATAGGCAGGGGCTGGGCAGTCCTCCGCCGTGGCGCGGGAAAGGACGGCCCTGATCATGTCCTGCCCCGCCACTTCGGCAAAGGTCCGGGGACGGTATCGCGCGGCCAGTGAGTCTTGCTGTTTCATCAAACGGTATACCAACCCAGCCAGGAGTCGTACCCATGGTTTCCGCCTCTGACGACATTGAAGAACTCCGCCTGCAAGCGCTTTGTCACCGGCCCAGCCTGTCCGGCCCCAATGACGCGGCGGTCCAACTCGTGGATGGGCGTGAGCTCGGCGGCGGTGCCGGTTAAAAAGGCTTCGTCGGCGATGTAGAATTCATCGCGGGTGAACTGCTGCTCTTCCACCGTATAGCCTAGGTCGCAAGCCAGCCTCATTACGGTATCCCGCGTGATGCCGCCCAGAATGGAAGTCCAGGGCGTTGTTTTGATAATGCCGTCGCGTACGATGAAGATATTTTCTCCCGACGCCTCGGAGACAAAGCCCGACGCGTCCAGCATGACGGCCTCGTCGTAGCCGTCTTCCCTTGCTTCCACCTTGGCCAGAATAGAATTGATGTAATTGCCGGAGGCCTTGGCCTTGGTCATGAGGGTGTTGGCGTGCATCCGCGTGAAGGAACTGGTTTTCACACGGATGCCATTTTCCAGCGCCCCGGCTCCCAGATAGGATCCCCAAGGCCAGACGGCGATGATTGTCTGCACCGGATTGTCGCGGGGAAAAACGCCCATTTCCCCGTAGCCCACAAAGGAAAGCGGACGGACATAACCTTCCCCGAGTTTGTTGGCCTTAAGGGTTTCCAGACAGGCCTCGGCAATCCTGGCGGCGGTGTACGGCAGATCAAAGCGCATAATTTTGGCGGAATTGACAAGGCGGGCGCAGTGATCGTTGAGGCGAAACACCGAAGATCGCCCGTCAGCGCAGGCGTAAGCACGCATACCCTCAAAAACTGCACTCCCGTAGTGCAGGGCATGCGTGAGAACGTGAATCCGTGCTTGATACCAGGGAACCATCTTGCCGTCAAACCAGATAAATTGGGTTGTTTGCATACTTTCCTCGCAAAAATACGCGTCGGGGGAATGCTGTTTGATGTATTCCGACTCCATACAGATAACGAAAATACTCCGCAAATGGCAAGCTCCGCTGCGACATTTTTCCGGATTCCACTCTAGAACCAAAGATTTTTCATCCCCGCAAGATTGTTCCCGTCGCTTCTCCGGCCTCCCGGGCCAGATCTTCCCTGCACGGCACAGAAAAGGGGCTACGCCGCTTTAGGTTATCCGGTGCCTGACAGGTGCGTTTATTGCGTCTTTTCACCTTCGTGACCGTAATCACGTATGATTTTCAGGGGACATAATATAATGGCTGGAAAGTTTTTTGTCAATTTTACCTTGCAAAAACTTTTTGGTCATGCCTAGCTGAGAGAATATTTCCGGAGCATTTTGTGGATCGGAGATTCAGAGATAGACAAGCTGAAAATCTTCAAAAAAAATACTGTAGTGACCACAAGCCACTCCAGTATTTTTTTGATGCAAACTGAAATTCGTATGCACATTTTTACCTTGCTGTTCGTAAATTTTCAGGGAATAGGGTTGGATTTTTTCGGCAAAAAAGGACTCATGTTTTTATTCGCAATCCCTTGTTTTTATTGGTCGGAACGGCCCGATTTGAACGGGCGACCCTCTGCTCCCAAAGCAGATGCGCTACCAAACTGCGCTACGCTCCGAATGATGATTGTCCCTTGTATTTGCGGAAGCCGCATGTGTACTGAAGTCGAAAACCTTCATTGATGTCCTTTAACGTACATGAAAATGATAAATTTTTAGTTGAAAATGTCAATGCTAATAAAATTTTCGGTAGTGTCTCAATTTGAATTTTAGCAACCTTGGCCTGCCGATTTACTTGCCGTACTAATGCTGTCCGGCTAAGGAGTAAGAAAAATATTCAAAATCTCCATGGATTATGCTATAAGAAATTTGCGTAACTCTTTGCACATCAAGGAGATTTTGAATATGAGCCACCATAACACGCTCTTATCCCAAACGCTATCCCTCATTTGCGGATGCCAACAATTCCAGACCGGTGGGCTTCTTCAAAAATATATTTGCAGAAATGTACAGACTGTGCCGCCCACATGCGCCCAATCACAAATTTCACTTCAAGTGCAAGCTCTACAGCAGGACGCAATACCATCATCTCGTGTCTTTCCTTGTTTCCCTGGACAGCTTTCCGCCAACACTAATGAGACGTCAAAATGAACACTGTGTTTGACAACGTTGGAAGAACTTATGAATCCACGAAAATTAAAACCTGAAAATTCATATAACTTCAGCCTATCAGGATGGATGGGTTGATTAGCCGGACAACATTGCTCGCACAATCACATCGGCGCCAACTTCCTGATAAATTCTTCCACAGCGTCTTTAAGTTCTTCCTTTCCCCGGCTCTCTTCTGCTACAGGGAGAAAGAAAAGGGAGAAAGAAACCAGCAGGAACAGAAATAACCAGAGTACAACCATAATCAATATACATCCCACCCAACACTTTGAGTAGTTACATTTTTCATTCCTTTTGTTTTTGTTTCCTTTATTGTAACAAATAAGAGAGTGTTTATTTTTTTTAGACAGATTTATAGTATACTTCCAAAAATACCTCCACTTTTATACCGGTCAATGGGAAGCATTCAAGAATGTGCCGCCGTCAAGACGTCATGTTGTCGGCAAAGCGCACACGCATTGCATTGAAAGAGACTACACTAAAATGATAATTGCCCGGCGAGCGGGTTTACGAACAGAAGAATACGCCCAACAGAATACGTCCAATGCAAGTCTTTAAAGACCTGTCTAAAAGTATGTCCAGTCGAATTGAATTCATAACTGATGGATACGTGATTTAAATGCGTCCGAATGGGAAAAGTATATCCGCCAGCACACTGGGCATTTTAATCTCACTACCGGAATGCTCAACCGCCGACATACAAGAAAGACTATGGCCTTCTCAAAAAAGATTGAGAACCTCAAT
>JAITNF010000022.1 GCA_031290615.1 Desulfovibrio sp.
GCTCGTTCCATGAGCACCTCACCATCATATCCCTTGTCCGCGATCAGGTGTATCGGCATCTATTCCAGCGACAAGTTGCGAACTTGAGTACAATCCGCTGTGGCGTCTTTTGTAACAAATATTCCGACCGGCATGCCATGCGCATCCGCGGATAGATGTATTTTTGAGGTGAGTCCCCTTTGGTCCATATCTCGATTTTCGCCTCTAGCTCCAGCCGCATGCGGATGAACCCCGATAGTTGCCTCCACCCACGTTCCTTTCCGTCCGGGTAAATGCGGCTCTGAAAGCACCCGGACTTTGTCGGATATGTCATGAGTGCCATGTGCTGAACTGATACCATAACGCAAAACCTCTTGTATTTCAAGAATATTACATGATTCTCACTCGTTTCTGGGCTGATCTGCGTCAGCGTGCAGGCGGCCATACTGCAGCAGACGCCGTCATGCTCTTCCATCCCTCTAGTAGCCAGGTGCGTCTTGGAAGCATAGGCGTCGTACCTCGGCCAGACAGCCATGCTGTTTATGAATTTGGAATTAACTGCACATCAGTTTATCTTTGGATCAAATCCTATAAAGAGCAAGGCGAGGCCGCGTTACAGAGCAAAAGTAAGGGCCGCCCCGCTGGTGGTAAGCTCTCAAAAAAGCAAGAAGAATCCATAAAAAATCGGTGTTTAGTAAAACTCCTGGATAGTTAGTTCCGCTTACATGGAATGCTCTGTCCGCGCGATCTTGTTGTAAAATTGGTTGAACTGCGTTTTGGTGTATGCCTATCTTGCTGGACAGCATGACAGGACATTATCTCAAGAAGTGGTGGCTGACGCCAAGCCGGCCTTGGAGCGGCTCCGGAAGTCCTGGATGGAACAGTATCCTGCCATACAGCGGCAAGCTATAGCTTAGAGAGGTAAAATTCCATTAGTGAAGATGAGTGGCAAACGTTTCGGCTGCAATTGGACGGATGGTGAAACAATACAGCGAGCAGAAAATATTTTTCATAGCTGACAGGCATTCTGTTCATAAATCCGGAAAAGTCACCAACTGGCTTGTATCCGGGAAGGAAAAGATTGATTTGTTTTTTCTTCCGGCAGTCCGGAGCTAAATCCTGACGATCTGGGAAATCAGGGTATAAAATGCAATGTATTTCGGACAGTCAGGTCAAAAGACAAAGCAGAGTTGCTGAAGAAGGTTCTAGTCTTTCTCCGTTTAAAGCAACGGCGTCCTGTCAAAGTCAAAAGATATTTTGAAGGCAGGTTTGTTTCCTATGCCAAGGTAGTATAGTTAAAAATTTCTGCTCCAAGTAATAAACAGCGTTTTGGGCAACGCAGGGAGTATGTTGTACAGTTGTACAAATGTACTCGGTGTGGATCGGAGATTTAGAGATAGACAAGCTGAAAATTTTCAAAGAAAAATACTGGAGTGACCAAAAGCCATTCCATTATTTTTTTTGGTGCAAACTGAAATTCGTATATACATTTTTACCTTGCTGTTCGTAAATTTTCAGGGAATAGGGTTGGGATTTTTTTGGCAAAGAAAAAGGACTCACGTTTTTATTCGCAATTTCTTGGTTTTACTTGTCAGAATGGCCAGATTTGAACGGGCGACCCTCTGCTCTCAAGCAATAATGCTAGCGCCGGACACCAGATCAGTCACCAGCAGAAGAGTTGTGAGTTTTTTCATGAGGCTCCGGCTTAAATCTATCGCATGCGAATCACGGTCCGTCGTATGTTGTCTGTCCGGCGCGGTTGACCATCCGTTTCTTTACAAATTGCCTGCGGGCGGCTAAACTTCACGTCTGTGATGCTCCCTGTTTTCACCCTTGAACATGTCGACGGCGCGGCGCGCGCCGGCCTACTGCGCACTGCCCACGGCGTGATTGAAACCCCCGTCTTTATGCCCGTGGGGACGGCTGGATCTGTCAAAGCTCTTGCCCCGGACGATCTGGCCGCCATCGGTGCGCCCATCATTCTGGGCAATACCTACCATCTTTACCTGCGGCCAGGCGACGAGCTTGTGGCACGCCGGGGGGGCCTGCACCGCTTCGCTTCCTGGCACGGGGCCATCCTGACGGACAGCGGGGGCTTTCAGGTTTTCAGCCTCAATTCCCTGTGCAATATCCGGGAAGAAGGAGTGGAATTCCGTTCGCATCTGGACGGTTCCCGGCACCTCTTCACGCCGGAGAGTGTGGTGGGCGTTCAACGCAATCTTCACTCCGATATAATGATGGTTTTGGACGAATGTGTGCCCTACGGCGCGGACTACGCCTATACTGAAAAATCCATCGCCCTGACCACACGCTGGGCGCAACGGGCCAGAGCCGTCTGTCCGGCGGGATCGGGGGAAAATCTGCTCTTCGGCATTGTGCAGGGCGGGTTTTTCAAGGACCTGCGCCGCCGCTCCGTAGAGGAAATTTGCGCCGTCGATTTTGACGGGTTTGCCGTGGGCGGTCTCTCCGTGGGGGAAAGTAAGGCAGAGATGCACGAAATGCTTTGCTATATAATCCCGTTGCTGCCGGACCACAAATCTCGTTATCTGATGGGCGTGGGCACGCCCTTGGACATTGCGCGCGGTATTCTGGCGGGCGTGGACATGTTCGACTGCGTGCTACCCACGCGCAACGCGCGCAACGGTACCCTGTATACTTCACTCGGCAAGGTGAACATAAGGCGGCGGGAATATGCCGAGGACGAAAGCCCCCTGGATCCCGCCTGCTCCTGCTACACCTGTCGCACCTTTTCCCGCGCCTATTTGCGGCACCTCCACATGAGGAGGGAACTTCTGGCTTTTCGCCTCAATTCCCTGCACAATCTGACCTATTACCTGAGTCTTGCGCGCGATGCCAGAGAAGCCGTAATCCTGGGACGCACGGCGGCTTTCACGGCCCACATTGAAAATCTGTACCCCGATGAGGCCACGATGGTGGACGGATAGGGTAAAATTTCTCCGGGATCGCAAAAATCGGAACGCAACTGACGAACGAACCTCACTTGTTGTGCCCCATATGGCAAAAGTTCCGCCGACACGAGGGGGATGGGGGATGGAGTAGCCTCATGCGTAATTTTTAAAACAGCTTCGCAACGCAAGGATGCCGCCGGCAGTCTTGTCTGGCGTCTGATGCGTGCGATGGACAATCTCAGGACTTTTCTCAAGGAGGAAGGGATTGGGTCGACCAACAACCATGCCGAACGTATGCTTCAGTGTCCAGTCCGTTGGCGCAAACGAAGTTTCGGAACGGATTGTGAAAAAGGCGAACGATTTGTTAAGCGGATCACATACTTAGTATGTTGACATTATTGTCAATAAGTTCAAATAGTTTTAATTGAGTTCCGATGACCTCGCGGGCGCGCGTAAACTCACGGATCTATCGACTGATGCTGTTCAGATGGTATCCTGCTAGAGCATTTAACGTTTGAGATGCTTGCTTTACGGCGGGCAAAGCTCGCCTGCAAATTCTTGCAGATCGGACAACTTTTTCAAAGTTGATCTGATTCAAGGCATTTCAGCACGTATTCCGTCCGTAAAGTTCTTCGTCTTTATCCGTCAGTCAAAATCTGCCAGCAGGGATTCTAGGCCTAGACACTCCGGTTGGTCTTCGCGCAAGTCTGCCTTGAGGCGGGCCAACGCCTCCTGCAGATGCGGCGAGGAAATTCCGTTGCGGATGGAACTGTGCGCCTCCAGAAAAGCCGCCAGCCAGTCGCATGCCTTGATCATTTCTCCATCCTTTGGGTCCAGAGCGTCGGTATTATAGTCTTTTTGCAGGGCGTCGAAGCCTTTCACTTCCACAGCGTGTCCTCCTTCCCGCACGCTTTCGCGGAACTCCGAGCCCACGTCAAGGCCGAGATAGTAGGAGATGCGCTCCACCAGAAGGCCGAAACCTTCTTCCCGCAAGGGCCGAAAAATACGCCGCTCCAGTTCTTCCTTTTCATATTCTTTGAGAATGAGGGGCAAGTCGGTCACAGACTGCTTGACCGGTGAGATAATGTCGCGGGTCAGCAGTTCCGGCAGATCGTGAAAAAGCCCGCAGAAAAAATTGTTGACCGCTCGGGTGCGGCAGGCGTTGACGGAAAGGCTGAAAAAGTACGAAAAGGCAGCCACTATAAACATGTGCCCGAGCACCGATGTGGCGGGGATACGCGGAATCTGTGTCCAGCGAATCTGGAAACGCAATTGTCCGCAGTGATTGGCTAGTTTCGCCAGAGAGGAGTCGGAAAGTAGCGCTTCCATGCCCGCGAGGCAGCGGCAGGCATTCAACCTGTCCTCGAAAGACCGGGCGATTTCCTCCATCTCGTCGTCAAAGCCGTTCAGAGGCTTGATGAGGGCAAATTCCCAGCGAGAGGCGTAGAGGTGCGCCGCCGAGAGAATGCGGCGTGCGGGTGTGTTTTCCTCTCCGGCTCGATGCCAAGCGCAGCAGCGCTCCCAGAACGGCCCCAGCGGGGAGAGTTGTGGCTCAAGGCGCGTAAGGACATAGTCCGTCAGGCGGCGGAAGTGTTCCGCGTTTTCCCTGATGCGGTAAAAAACGGGGGGTTTGATGTCCGTAATGATCAGGCGGTAAAAATAGTCGAAGAGGCCCCCTTCAATAACATCGCGCGCCAGCGCGAGGCGATCGGCATCCGGCAGGTCGCGGGCGTTTTCATGCCATAACACGCAGGCGACAAGCATTTTGTGCGCCTGCTTGTCGATTTCCAGCAGTTCTGAAGGACGCAGTTTATCGTTCCAGCGCAGCATGTACGCGCCGGAAAAAATAAACTGCAGCAAACTCTTGCGAACAACGGGCATGAATGACTCCCTAAGGCTTGAAGTATCTAAAAAAGTCTAGAACGGCAGAAGCCGCCATAGCGATAGCCATATACAAATAAGAAAGTTTTGAATAAAGAATGTTTTTACCTGATGGGGCACTGCTAGATCATTTAACGCTTGAGATATTTGCTTTACGGTAGGCAAGGCCAGCCTGCAAGTGTCTCGCGGCAAGGAGTTGCCTGCAAATCCTTACGGAGTGGAATAACTTTTTCAAGGTTAACTTGCTCTGGCGCAAAATCGTGATGTAAATTAATCAGTGCTTCCCTTTTCTGTTTCTGTCATGCTGTTTACGCGAATGTACGCCGGTTCACTGGCCATTCGGGTATCAGTGCGGAATGCCTGTAAAGAGGTAGGCCTCTGGCGCGGGTATAGTCGATTTTCAAGCCGCGCCGCTGTTTTTTTGCGTAGTCCTGTTTGGCCTCGGTGAACAGGGATCCGGCCGATCATTTCACCGGCTCAAGGTGTGCAGCAAGATCAGCGACATGGCGACCGGAGCGATCCAGCGGATCGCTGGGCTGTAAATGCGGGCCAGTAAATTATCCTGCTTTTTCGCGCCGGTGAGAAATTCAGCAAGAGAGGCGTCCACGCCGAAGCGGAAAATGATGAACATTATTCCGAGAAAACCAGCGAGGGGCATGAGTACCACATTGGCTAAGGTGTCCAGCAGATTGAACCAAGTGTATCCCAGGAACGTAACGTCGGCCATCGGTCCGAAGGAGAGGACAGCCGGAACGCCGAGCACAGTGGCGACCGTGCAGACAACAAGGGCGGCCTTTGTGCGGGAAAGGCCCGCCGAGTCTTCAAGAAAGGCAATTGGTACCTGCAGGAGGCTGATCAGCGACGTGAGTGCCGCGATGAACAGCAACAGAAAAAATAATGCGGAAAACAGCCAACCAGCGGGAATTTTTGCGAAAGCTGCGGGCAGAGTCACAAAGGCGAGTCCCACTCCCTGAGCGGGATCAAACCCTAGGGCGAAGACAGTCGGAAAAATGGCCAGTCCCGCTAGAAGCGCGACAAGGGTGTCCAAGGTAATGATGGAAACGGCGGCCAACGCGAGGTCAACATCCTTTTTCATATAGCTGGCGTAGGTAATCATGATTCCCATACCCAGACTCAGGGAATAGAAGGTATGGCCGAGGGCGTCCAAAACGCTACGTACGCCCAATTTGGAAAAATCCGGCTGAAGGAGAAAGCTGAGGCCTTCAAAGGCGCCGGGAAGGGAGAGAGAACGCGCTAGCAGCGCCAGCAGAATCACGCCGAGTGCTGGCATGAGCAGGCTGCTCCATTTTTCGATGCCGCTCGTTACGCCTCCAAGCACGATGAGCATGGAGCAGAGCAGGGCCGCCGCCGCCGCCACGAAGGCTTTCCAGCCAGAAGAAAACGCGGCAAAGGTAGCGGCCGGATCGGCTGTGACAAAGGACCAGTCAGTGAGGCTTTCAAGTACGTAGCCCAGAGTCCATCCAGCTACCACCGGATAATAAGAAATGATGAGAGTGGAAGCGAAAACTTCCAACGCCCCGACGAGCCACCAGAAAGAGCCGGGCGCCAGGGTTTTGAAAGCCGCGACACTGGAAAATCCGCTCTTTCTGCCTATGGTGAGTTCCGAGATGAGTACGGGAACGCCTACAAGCAACACGCATACGATGTAAATAACAAGGAAGGCCCCACCGCCGTTGATCCCCGTAATGTAACTGAAGCGCCATACGTTGCCGAGCCCCACGGCGCTACCCACAGCGGCCATGACCAATCCGAACTGGCTGGCAAAATGCTCCCGCTTTTTTTCGTTGGGGTTTTCGCGCATCATTTTCCTCCAATAGTTTTTCAAAGGGCTGTTTCCGCAAGCGCGGTTGCGTATTTCGTTCGTAGTCATCTCAAAAATTCCGAATAATTTCGTCTGGTTCCATGTCCGGATGCAGGGGCAACAGGGAGAGTCGCCTGAAGTCTTCCGGGCTGTCCACATCCAGTTTGACATCGGGACGGCAGAGCCACGGCTCCACCGGATCAAAGGTGGAAATGCGAAAGTCCGCCGCATTGTCCCAGATGTAATTGAGGCAGTGTTCACGTTGCGAGGGGAGATCGGCCTTGCCGTCTAGCGCGTCTAGCAGATCGCGAGAGAGAACCTCCGCTCCGAGGCCGTCGGGCCAGCGATTGTTGCGCGGCACATGATTGTAAGCATAGTCACAGAGATTTTGCGCGTAGTGGGCGAGCAGGCGGTCCACGGCCTCTCCCCAGATGAGGGGATTGTCCGCGCAGACGCGCACCACAAGCGTGGCGTCAGCAGCCCTAGCCGCCAGCGCCATGCGCGCCAGCACGTCCTCTTCCGGCCCTACCGCGCAGGGCACGCCGTGTTGGCGCAGATGGTCAAGCAGAGCCATGTCGTGCCCGGTATCCGGCACGGCCACCATGATGCCGTCCAGTTTTTTCGCGCGGGCAAGTCGGCGCGTCACCCAGTCGACAAGGGGGAAATTCCGCAGGCAGAGTAGAGATTTCATGGGCAGACGACTGGAGCCTAGACGCGCCTGAATCAATGCCACAGTTTTGTCGGAGATTTTTTTTGGCATGGCAATATCGGGGAGTTAGGGGCGCTTCTGCAACACGTTCAACATCAAATCCACCACGCGGGCCTTGTTGCCGGTAAAATCCAGCTCGGTCTGCCGCCAGAAAAAGCGAGCCCTGCGGGGATATTTCAGCATCGCCAGAAAGACGTTGCGAATTTTGGCGTCATTGACCTTGTCCATAACTCCCAGAAAGACAAAACCGTTGCGCGACCGCGCAAAGGTGTGCCTGGCTTCGCGTTCGTGGCTGGCCGCCACAATGGCTGGCACGCGCATGTGCGCTAGTTCGTACACTGTGCGGCCTGCGGAGCAGATGGCCAGATCCGCGCCTTCCATCATGCGGCTCATGACGTTGGTGGCACAAGTGAATTCCACTAGGGGATTGGCAAGTTCCTCCAGACGGGCCTCCATGGCCTGCCTGTGGGTATAGCCGGGCCCTGCCACAAGGCGGATGGCAATATCGCGTTCGTGGCATACGGGCTCAATGATATCCAGCACGCGGCGCGAAAAATCTCGTGAGTCCGTGCCGCCAAAGGTGATAAGCACGGTTTTGACCTCGGGCCGCAGGGTGTTGCGCGCCGCGTCCGCGAATTCGTCCCTCAGGCAGAAATATTCCGGCCCGCAGCACAACCGCTCCGTGTTTTCGCTGTCCTCGTATAGAGCGTTAATCACCATGTCCGCCATATCCGCGCCCGGTCCCTCATCTTCAAAGTTGACGCAACGCGCGCTGGCTGCCATCAGTGTTGCCATATAGGGCACGTCCGTATTCAGGATATCGTTGATCACCATGTCAGGCCTGAGGGAGAGCACCGTGTCCGCCAGAGGCTCCGGCCCCTGGCGGACGATTTTATAGTCCTTTCTGGCTATACTTTCCACCGCCAGTTCGCTCTGTCGGGTGCAGACAAAGGATATTTTGTGGCTGGAAATTTCGTGCGCCAGCATAATAGCGCGGAAAACATGCCCCATGCCGATGGCCTGATAGCCAACCACAACAAAGACGATGTGCCGCCGCAAAAGCAGCCGCTCGCATATCCACCAGTCCTGGTAGCTCTGGATCTCAATGCCCCGCTCGTTGAGATAGTAGGGGACGATTTTGCCGGGACCGTCGTTCTTCGCGGCGAGCAACGCAAGGCGGACGATGATCAGGGCGCGGCTTTCCACCAGAAATTGTTCTTCCTTGTCGCCGAGAAAGCTCTCCATGGTGCCGCCGCGCACGTTCCAGATGCGCTGCCGCACGCTTTTGACCGTCACCAGGCCGTCGGCGTCGGTCTTGCGGTATTTTTTCCAGGCGTCATTCAGGTCCACCCATGTCAACAACGGACAGGAGGCGCGCAGAATACAGCAGTATATGTAGCGGCTGGCCAGCTCCGTAAGGGAGTCGCGTAATTCAGCCACGATATCCAGGCTCCTGAAGCACAGGTGGTTGTTGCGGCGGCACTGTACGCCTGCGCGTTCGCAGATGAGTTCTATCTCCTGGCTGTCCGTGACGACAAAAACGTCTTCCCCAGGCGCGAAACCGCGCGCGATATGGATGGCTCGCTCAATCAGTGTGACGCCGGCGAGCCGCTTGACAAGTTGATCCGGTATGACCGCGTTTTTTTTGACGGCGGGAACGACAACGCAACATTCTTTCACGTTCAAACTTGCATTTCTACCGCAGGCTGCGCAGTACGTCGCGCGTTGCGTCAATCATATATTCAAGATCCGCGTCGTTCAGCCAGTGCTGGAAGGGGAAGGAAACCATGCTGTCAAAGAAGGCGTCCCCGTTGGGGCAATTTGCCTTGCCAAAGCCGAGACGGCGGTAAAAATCATAGCGGTTGAGGGGAATGTACTGCACAACGCATTTTACGCCCTTGTCGTCGGCCATGGCCCGCATGAAATGATCCCGTATTTTCGGGCCGGTGTTCATGCGCGCGGCCAGCAGGTGGTAGTTGTGGCGGCGGCTCTCCACCCTGTGAAATTCCAGCTCGGGGAAGTCGGCCAAGGCGTCCATGAAATACAGCGCTCGCGCTCGCTTTTCGTCGTTGATTAGGTCAATGCGTTCCAGCATCTTGGTGCCTAAGGCACATTCCACCTCACCCAGGCAGTAGTTGTTGGGTATGAGGGGTGCATCGTCCAGCATGGGAATGTCCACGTTGCTCATTGCGGGCTTCCAGTAATCCGTCCGGAAGGCGTAGCCGCAGTGGCCGTTGTGGCGCAGGGCCGGGATAACGGAGGCCTGCGCCGGATCTTTGACGTAGAGCATGCCCCCTTCGCCAAGAGTTGTGAGATTTTTGTGGGAATGGAAGGAAAAAATGCCCATGTCGCCGAAACTGCCCGCCTTGCGGCCGTCTACTTCTGAGCCTATGGCCTGGGCCGCGTCCTCTATGAGGATGATGTCCCGTTCACGGCACAGGGCTGTAATTTCCGGCATGTCGGCCACATAGCCGTACAGATGCACTACGACAACAGCTTTTGCGCGGGGTGTGAGGGCCTTTTCAACGATTTCGGCCGTCACCACGCGCGTGCGCGGGTCCACATCCGTCCAGACCGGACGGGCGCCCTTTTTGAGGTAGGGATAGGCCGAGGCAGTGAAGGTATGGGCCGGGATGACCAACTCATCTCCCTCTTTGAAGCGGCAAAGCTGGGCGGACATTTCCAGCGCTGCGCAACCGTTCACTGTAGTGAAGCAGGTGCCGCGGGGCACGTTCTGGTAGTCGGCGAATTTGCTTTCAAACTCATCGCGTAAGTTTCCCTGGGTCAGGGGGTCGGCGTTGCGCATGGCATCCACGACCACGGCGATTTCCTCTTCCGTATAGCGCACGGAGCGTCCGCTGAAATTGATTTTAATCTCCACAGAATTTCTCCGATAATCACATCCGCTGGAAACGCTCAATAACGTTTTCTCTGGTGAAGATTTTTTTGTAATCCGGCCCGAGGCGGTTTGTCAGCGGTTTTTCGTGCACGATGCTGGCCTCGTACAGAGCGTCGTACTGTCCGTCAGTCAGGCCCCGGCAGACGCCCTTGGGCAGGTCAATGCCCTGACGCTCGATCATTGCCGTAACATCCTTGTATTCATCCGGATAAATGTCTTCCTGCACAGAGAGGGAATAACAGTTGGCAAGACCGTGGGGCATTTGTAGCACCATGCTCAGCCCGGCGGAGACGGGATGCACCGTGCCCACGAAACCGGCCGCCATGCCGCCCAAAAAAGAGGCTATCATCATGGTTTCGCGGTTTTTCTCGCTCATCATGTCGTCGGAGAGAAAAATCTCCTTGCACAAATTCATGGCCTTGGCAGCCAGAGCGTCCACCACCACGTTGCGGCAGGCGCCGGAAACGCTCTCGAAACAGTGCATCCAAGTGTCAATGCCCGTGTAGAAATACTGGTTGCGGGGCACGCTCGCCGTGAGGTCGGAGTCCAGAAGCACTTGGTCAAACATGGTGTAATCGCTGTTCATGCCGAGCTTCAGGTTTTTGACCTTGTTGCATACGATGCCGGTGCGCGAGGTCTCCGATCCAGTGCCGGAAAGGGTGGGAACCGCAATTTTGTACGGCGCGGGATTTTTTACAAGATCCCAGCCTTGGTAGTCCTCAGCCTTGCCGGGATTAGAGAGCAGATTACCTACACATTTGCAGGTGTCCAGGGTGGACCCTCCGCCGAAAGCCAGCAGGGCGCAGGGCGCGCGTCCGTTCAAAAAGCCTTTGGTATCGGCGGTGTAGTCGTCCACTCCTTGGGTGGTCGGCTCGGCAGTGGTGTCCACACAGATGATCATGTCGCGGCTTTCCATCGGCAGACGGGAAGTTAGGTCCGTGCTGTTGAAATAGTGGTCGATGAAAAAAATGGCCGGTCCTTGCGGATTGGCGGTGCGCAGGGGGCGCAGAATATCACCGAGCTGACTCAGTGCGCCTTTGCCGATCATGTAATAGCCGATGTTTTTTACGTTGCGGTACATGAGTTTCCCGGCTTGACATTTACTTGCACGTTATCCGTTCTTTCCACGATCTGACGGTGTTTTTCAAAAGCATGGCGATGGTCATGGGGCCGACGCCCCCCGGCACCGGTGTAACGGCGGCCGCCTTGCGGCTCACGCTTTCAAAATTCGCATCGCCTTTCAGGCCCTGCGGAGTACGGCTGATGCCCACGTCAATAACCACGGCACCTTCTTTCAGCATGTCCGCTGTGGCAAAACCGGGCTTCCCCACAGCAAGGAAGAGAAAATCCGCCGCTCGGCATTCCGCCGCCAGATCCGTCGTGCGGGAGTGGCATATGGTCACCGTGGCGTTGGCGTAAGGGTCGGGGCGGGAGAGCAGTATGGCGAGGGGCTTGCCAACAATGTTGGACCGCCCGACCACCACAGCCTTTTTGCCGGCGGGAGAAAGGTCGTAGCGTTTCAAAAGTTCCATGACTCCCGCAGGGGTGCAGGGCAGAAAGCCAGGCAGCCCGATGGAAAGCCTGCCCACGTTTTCCGGGTGAAAACCGTCCACGTCCTTGGCCGGGTCAATGGCGAGAAGACAGGTCTGAGCGTCCAGTTGCGGCGGCAGGGGAAGCTGGAGAAGTATGCCGTCCACATCTGGACGGGCGTTGCATGCTTCTATCAGGGTCAGCAGATCGTCCTGGCTTACAGCGGCGGGCAGGCGGTAGGCAAGGGAAACAATGCCGGACTCCCCGCAGGCTTTTTCCTTGTTGCGTACATAAATCTGCGAGGCAGGGTCTTCGCCCGCCAAAATAACCGCCAATCCCGGCGGCCGGCGGCCGCCTAGCACAGCCTCGGATACCTCGGCGGCCAGCTCTTCCAGCAGGGTGAGGGCCGTTTTTTTACCGTCAATGAGTATCATTCTTTGTTTTTCACAAGGCACTTGTCCGCGCCTCGTAAAATATTTTTATGACGCAGTGTAGTATTCCGCCATCATGGGGCCGAAAAATTCCGCTGCGTCGCCCAGTTCTTCCTCAATGCGCAGGAGCTGATTGTATTTTGCCATGCGCTCGGAGCGGCAAAGGGAGCCTGTTTTGATCTGCCCGGCATTCACGCCCACGGCGAGATCGGCGATGAAGCTGTCTTCCGTTTCGCCGGAGCGGTGGGAAACCACTGTGGTGTAGGCCGCCTCCTTGGCCATTTCGATGGTGTCCAAGGTTTCGGTGACGGTACCTATCTGATTCAGCTTGATGAGGATGGAATTGGCCACGCCACGGGCAATGCCCTCGGCCAGTATGCCGGGGTTGGTCACAAAGACGTCGTCGCCCACAAGCTGCAGTTTTTCGCCGAGGGTGGTGGTGAGTATGCCCCAGCCATCCCAGTCGCCTTCTGCCATGCCGTCTTCAATGGAAATGAGCGAATATTTGCGCGTGAATTCTGCAAGCCATTCCACCAGTTCAGCATTAGTGAAGCTCAGGTTTTCGCCGGCGACCACATATTTGCCGTCCTTGAAAAACTCCGAAGACGCCGCGTCAATGGCGAGCATCACTTCTACGCCAGGATTGTAGCCGGCCTCCCCAATAGCTTTGATGATGTATTTGAAGGCTTCGTCATGGGTTTTGAGGTTCGGTGCGAAACCGCCTTCGTCGCCTACGCTGGTGACATGGCCATCCTTGCCGAGGATGCCCTTGAGGGTATGGAAGATTTCCGCGCCAATGCGCAGGGCGTCACGGAAGGTTTTGGCGCCGACGGGCATGATCATGAATTCCTGAATGTCTAGGTTGTTGGGGGCGTGCGCCCCGCCATTGATGATGTTCATCATAGGCACGGGCAGCATTTTGGCGTTGACGCCACCCAGATATTTGTACAGGGGCAGCCCCAGGAAGGTGGCCGCCGCTTTGGCGCAGGCCATGGAAACGCCTAGCATGGAGTTGGCCCCCAGGCGGGATTTGTTGTCCGTGCCGTCCAGATCAATGAGGACATTGTCAATCTGCACCTGGTGTAACACATTCAGGCCCGTGACAGTGTCGACAATTTCGGTGTTGACATGCTCCACAGCCTTTGTCACGCCTTTGCCGCTGTAGCGTTTTTTATCCCCGTCGCGCATTTCCAGAGCTTCGCGCATTCCGGTGGAAGCCCCCGAAGGAACGGCGGCGCGGGCGCTGATGCCCGATTCCAGCGTCACCTCCACTTCCACAGTGGGGTTGCCGCGAGAATCCAGAATTTCACGGCCAAATACAGTAGCAATAGTGCTCATGGCATGCTCCTCTTTTTGTCGCAGAGTTAGTTATTATTGGCGTTTACCGCGAGGTGGCATACACGAATTTATACGCTTTGTCATTAACCGCAAAATCAGGATTCCCGGCCATCGTAGTACAGACGCCTGAGGCCGTCCAACAGAAGATTGGGCAGCACCCGGTCAAAAACATTGCTCAGGCGTGCGATAGCGGGAGCAAAGCCCCCTGTGCCTAGTATCGGGCAGGGGTCGGGCAGGTCGCGTGCGAGGCGGGCGGCAAGACCCTCAACCACGCAGACAAAACCGAAGACCAGCCCGTGGCGTATGCTGGTGGAGGTATCCCTTCCGGGAACAAACTCCGTGGTGTTGATAACCAGATTCACTCGAGGCAGCTTGGCCGTTTCGCGCGAAAGGGCGTTTATGGCCGTAAGGGGGCCGGGAAAAATCAGTCCGCCCAGGTATTCTTCGGCGCGTATGCAGTCAAAAGTGACGGCTGTGCCGAAATCCACCACAATCAGGGATGGGGCGTCCGGGTAGATCCTGCGCGCGGCAAAGGCACTCACCAACCTGTCTGCCCCAACTTCCGCCGGAGGTCTGTAGAGATTCCGCAGGGGGATGGCCAAATCTCCGGGCGCGTAGTACAGGGGTTTGCCCACATAACGGGTAAGTGCCTCCCTGAGCAGGGGGTCAAAAACGGGAACAACGGACGATGCCACGCAGGCCGTCAGGGCGTTTGCGTCAACCCCGGCATGGCGCAGAACAGAAAGCAATGTCAGGCCAAAGCTATCCGCCGTTTGCCCCGTGTCGGTGGGCAGGCTGTAGGAGGCTAGCACCCGGTCCCTGTTGGCGAAGCCCAGTTTCACAGAGGTGTTACCGATGTCAAAAAGTAGAAGTTTTGGCTGCATGTGAGTGTCCGTCCTGCAAATGCTTCTTGTTTTCCTGCGGAGTATGACGTAAATTTGTAGGGCAGGCAAGCGCTCCAATGCGGCAGTAACCGTCAACCGACTCACGTTTTTCTGATGCACATTCTAAATATCGGCCTGATCGGCCTTGTGGAGCCGTTGCTCCAGGCCGAGTGGCAGGATTTTCACTGTGGGCAGCATGGCATGGGCAAATGCCACAGGGGTAAAGCGGGCTTAAAATCGGCAACTCTTCGCGTTAAAAGCCCGATGGTCACAGTGTATCATTCAGGCTGACGGTATCCACGCCGTGCCTCCGGAGGTCCGCCAGAGCGGCATCGTTGTCTTCCACGCGAAAAACCGCGTAGGCGCCCACGCTTTTCTGCGTGACAAAGGCGTACATGTATTCAATATTGATGCCAGCGTTGGCGATGACGCGCAGAATTTTGCCGAGGCTGCCGGGGGTGTCGTTCAGGCTGACGGCCAGCACCTGCGTGATGGAAACCACAAAGCCCGCGTCGTGCAGGATGTCCAAGGCTTTGCCCGGGTCGTTCACAATGAGGCGTAGCACGCCGAATTCCGCCGTATCGCCTATGGAAAGGGCGCGCAGGTCAATGCCGGCATTGCCCAGTGTTTCCGTAATTTCCATCAGATGGCCGGGTTTGTTTTCCACAAAGATAGAGAGTTGGTCAATGGTCATGGTTTATTCCAATTAAATTTTGCGTTTGTCGATAACGCGCACGGCCTTGCCTTCGCTCCTGACGATGCTGCGCGGCGCAACCAGGGACATCTTGGATGAAATCCCTAGCATGGAGCGCATGGCATCCACGAGCTTCTTTTCCCGTTGGGAGTTTTGCTTCACCGTGTCGGAGAACATCTCAGGCGTCAGTTCCACCTGCACTTCAAAGGTGTCGGTATGGTTGACCCTGTCCACGACAATAAGATAGTTGGGCGAATAACCTTCCCGAAGCAGTACGGTTTCGATCTGCGAAGGGAAGACGTTGACGCCGCGTATAATAAGCATGTCGTCGGTGCGGCCCTTGAGCTTGCTCATTTTGACGAGAGTCCTGCCGCAGGAACAGGGCTTGCGGCTCAGGGCGCAGAGATCTCTGGTGCGGTAGCGCAGAACGGGAAAGGCCTCCTTGGCGAGGGTGGTGAACACAAGCTCGCCTTCCACGCCGTCGGGCAGTGTTTCCTCGGTGTGCGGGTCGATGATTTCCGGGAGAAAGTAGTCCTCGTTGATGTGCATGCCGGTCTGTTCCGAACATTCAAAGGACACGCCCGGCCCGCTGATTTCCGTCAGTCCGTAAATGTCATAGGCCTTGATGCCGAGCTTGGCCTCAATATCCCGGCGCATTTCCTCGCTCCAAGATTCCGCGCCGAAAATTCCGGCTTTCAGTGTAATTTTGTCCAGCGCCCCCTTGCTGATGACGGATTCCGCCAGATAGGACGCATAGGATGGCGTGCAGCACAGGATTGTGGAGCCGAGATCGCACATGAACTGTATCTGTCTGTCGGTGTTGCCTGAAGACATAGGCAGCGTCATGGAGCCGAGCATGTGGGAGCCGCCGTTAAGGCCTGGGCCGCCGGTGAAAAGACCGTAGCCGTAGCTCACATGCACCACGTCGTCGCAGGTTCCGCCGGCGGCGACGATGGCGCGGGCACAGCATTCGTCCCACTTGTCGATGTCGCCTTGGGTGTAGAAGGCCACAATACGCTTGCCTGTTGTGCCGCTTGTGGACTGTATGCGCACCACGTGACTTCTGGGCGTGGCAAGCAGCTTGTAAGGGTAGGCCTCCCGCAGGTAGTCCTTGGAGAGAAAGGGCAGCTTGTCCAGATCGTCCACCGAACGGATATCTTCGGGCGTGACGTCTTTTTTGTCCATTATTTCACGGTAGTATGGTACGGCGTCATAAGCATTCCTGACGATTTTCACCAGTCGTTCCGACTGGAGGACACGCATTTTTTCATGGGGAGCGCATTCGATATCGGGCGTGAAATACTTCATCATGACTCCGGCAGAATTTGGCATTTTACATATTTAACGGAGCGTGCTATATACTGTCAACGATTTTGTCAAACCCTTGAGTAGAAAATTTTATGGAAGATATGCACTCGGACGGGCCGGCTTTCGGCGCGTTGCCCCTGTAGAGCCTCCTACGCGCCGCCTTTTACATCACGCGCACTGACAGTGAACTAAGATCAGCGCGGTCTTGAGCTACAGCCGGGCGATCATAGCCACCAAAATCATACGCTGGGAAACCATGGCGGAACTGAAGCGCAAGGGCATGATCCGCGCCGTTGGCGTTATCTCCTACGCGTTGGAATTGGCGAAAGAGGCGGCAAAATCCGACTTGTACGACACCATGCAGTTTCCTTCTAGTCTCTTGGTCAGGGGTTCGAATCCCTTTGGGCGCGCTAATATAATCAAGCTGTTATGTCACATTTTGACATGACCCCTTTCCCGTTTTTTTAAGTCATCATCACACGCACTGCACCCGTCCCTAATCCAAGATCCCCAAGAGAAGCAGATAGAAAAAGGGATTTGACTGCCAAGAAATATTTGGGCCATGCTTGGCTGAGAGGATATTCCCGGAGCATTTTGTATATGTCCTCTCTTCATTCGCATTCTTTCAAGTGGAAGTAAAAATGAGGGACCCCTGAAGCGTACCAACCGG
>JAITNF010000056.1 GCA_031290615.1 Desulfovibrio sp.
ACACAAAAGCCGAAAAATTCAAAACCTGGCCACTTCTTCTTTCCAAATTCCATCAGCTCCAAAATGCGGTTTTCAGGAATCGGAATCGGCGAACGCATGAGTACCTCCATTGCTGGAGGAGCAACTTTTTCAAAGTTGATCTGCTCTAACCATTCACAAATGGGACAATAAAAATAGAATAGCTGGATGGAGGGTTGGAATTGGAGGAATTTTTGTTCAATCTGGGCCTTTACGGCCTCAATTTATAGCTGTTGCTTATGCACTTGCTCAAGCTGGCGCCATGACCAAATCGTATTGACGAAGTGATGACAAACGCTGTCCATCTCGTCCACAAACACCTTAAACAGAGTCAATTTTTTCATTTTGGGGCTCATTTTTTCCTCCCGTAAAGTTTGATGTTCAGGTTGCCAGAGGCTGCCTTTCTTAATCGCACAACGGGTTGCTGGATCCCAAAATGCATAACCAAGCCAGTTTCCGGTTCTCCGGCGGACTCTTTCCGACACGGTCAAACACGCCATCGCATGGAATTCTGCGAATGGGGAGCGCCACTGGGCGGGATCTGTTCCGGGGGCTACTCCGGCTACACACCACCGACATCGACAAAGGCCGATAAAGCCATCGCGGCAATCAACACTGACATCATAACAATGCGCCTTAACATAAAAGACTCCAAGATGAAAAGTTATCGGATGTGATAAATACTACCCATTTCTCCATAAGAGAACACTACTGCCCAAATGTCACGTTCAGTTTGGACATCCTAGACCGCGTCCGGTATGGAGACACGGCTTTTTTTCCTTGGCATTTTGCGACAACGCGTGTAATTGTTTCCCGATATTTCCTGATATGCTGCTCTATCACTCCAAAGGCCGGGAGACTTGACGTATGCCTCTGAAAATTTATAGATGTATCGGGCTGTTCTTTGCCTGCCTGCTTGCCGCCCACACAGCCCTCGCCGCCACTGCCGCGGAAGAGGAAAAAAAGGAGCCTTCCAGGACTGTTTCCGGCAAGTACGACGCCCTCAAGCGTTTCAGTCAGGTCCTGGACCTCGTGGTACGGCACTATGTGAAAGACGTCACCCAAACGGAGCTTATCAACAGTTCCGTCAAGGGTATGTTGCAAGGGCTTGACCCGCACTCCAATTTCCTCACAGCCGAAGAATTCAATGAGATGCAGCAAAATACCTCCGGCGAATTTTTCGGAGTGGGCATAGAAATCTCCCTGGAAAACGGACAAGTTGTGGTTGTAACGCCCATTGAGGATACACCAGCCTTCCGCGCCGGTTTGCAAACCGGCGACGTTATCCTTACCATCAACGGTCAGGCCGCACAGGAGCTTTCCCTGCAGGAAGTTGTGTCCCGCATTCGTGGCCCCAAGGGCACTGAAGTGGAGATCACCATTCTGCACAATCACTCCAACACCCCGCAAACTCTCCGTGTTGTGCGCGACGCCATCCCGCTGGTCAGCGTCAAGTCCAGAAAATTGGAAAACGGTTACTACTGGATACGTCTGACGCGCTTTTCCGAGCGAACGACGGAGGAACTGAAAGACGCCCTGAAAATCGCGGACAAAGAGTCCAAAAAAGACAGCGGCATCAAGGGTATAGTTCTGGATTTACGTAATAATCCCGGAGGCTTGCTTGATCAGGCCGTCAGCGTGTCGGATGTGTTCCTATGGCAGGGGGCCATTGTGTCCGTCAAGAGCCGCGATGAAAAACGCGGTCATGTCTATGAGGCGACCAGACAGTCCGACGACATTCGTGTGCCCACAGTGGCCCTAATCAATGCTGGCTCCGCCTCCGCCTCGGAAATCGTGGCTGGGGCTCTGCGCGATCAGAAGCGCGCGCTCATACTGGGCGAGAGGTCCTTCGGCAAGGGATCCGTGCAGAAAATTATTCCCCTGCCCGACGGATCGGGACTCAAGCTCACGGTAGCCCTTTATTACACACCCAACGGCAATTCCATCCAGGCCGAAGGCATTGTACCGGACATGGAAGTGCCCCTGGAAAATCAGCGCACGGATGAGAAGGATAACTCACGCCTCCAGATTCGCGAACAGGATCTGAACCGTCATCTGGAAAGTGCCGGCACCAAAAAATCAGCGGGCAATGACAAATCCACGGAAGCCAGGGAACATCTTTCCCGCGACAACCAGTTACGCATGGCCCTGCAGATAGTCAAGACGCTACCCAAAATACAGGAGATCAAAAACTGATGCGCATGGTAGGCTGCATAGGCTGCGGCAATATGGGGGGCGCCATTCTAGGCGGTCTTGCCGACAGCCTTGGCGGCAAGGGCTACGCTTTCTGCGGCCATACGCGCACGCCGGGGCGCATGGCCCTCCTGACGGCAAAGGGGGTGTCCGTCAGGCCGGACGCGCAGTCTCTGGTGCGGGACGCCGATGTCATTGTTCTGGCTGTCAAGCCCTATCAGATTGCCGCGATTGTGAAAGAAATTCTTCCGGCTCTCAGCGGGGAAAAACTCCTCATTTCCATAGCGGCTGGCGTCGGTCTCAAGCGCCTCAAAGAGCTTTGCCGGGGCCTTTGTCCTGTGGCGCGCTGTATGCCCAACACTCCGGCCATAGTAGGGCAGGGTATTTTTGCCCTCTGTCTGGAAGATGACGCTATGAGTCGGGAAAACAGGGATGAAGCTGTGGCCCTGTTTAACACGCTCGGCCTCTGTATACCCCTGCCTGAAACGCAATTCACCGCCTTTTCCGCCCTCATCGGGGCAGGGCCAGCCTATGTGTTCCAAATGATGCAGGGCATGGTGCAGGCGGGCGTTACTCTCGGCTTTGCCCATCAGGAAGCCCGCAAGCTCGTCACCGCGCTTTTTGCCAGCTCGGCTCGTCTGGCCGGGGAGAGACCGGAGCACCTTGCGCAACTACGCGATACCGTCTGTTCTCCCGGCGGTCTGACAATCGCCGGCGTTAATGTCCTTGACCGCGCCGGAATTGTCGGTGTCCTAGTGGACGCGGTGCTGGCGGCGGATAAACGCGGACGTGAAATGGAAGAATAAAAATTGCGGGCCGTGATTTTTATTCGGAGACGGAATTACCGATCCAGTCGGCTAGGGCTTTTTCCAGTTCCGGTCCGGGCCGTACGCTGAGGGACCGGTCCAGCGAAAGGTTGCACTCATAGCCGTCCAGTTCAACCTTGGCCCTAGTTTCCACCGCGCCAGGATAGTTCAGCAAAACATTCTTCAGAGCCAAAATGTCCTCGCGGCCCAAGCGGTGCTGTGGAATATGCACACAGACCGGCTCAGCACTCATAGCGCAATAGTCCTCCAGAGCGCGGGCTCCCTGACCCTTGAGCTTGAGTTCCCAGGGTGCTGGCCGTTGCCGTTCCCCGTCGGCATCCTGCGCGTTCTCTTCCCGGCTTTCCAGACGGGCCTTGACGCATAACAGCCTTCCTTCCTCCAACTCGTCCCTGATCTCGGCATAGACGTTCGGATAGAATACCACCTCCGCGTGTCCTGTTATGTCTTCCACAGTGACAATAGCCATGGCTTCGCCCTTGGCCTTAGTGTAGACTTTCTTTACGCCCACCACCTGCAGGGCGCAGGAAACATCCGCGCCGGGGAATTTTTTCCGCACTTCTTCCAGCGTGGTGAGCCCGAGACGCCGTATTTCATGGCTGTAAGGCTGCAAGGGATGACCGCTCACAAAAAAGCCCAAGACGTCCTTTTCGGCCTGAAGTAGCACATCGTCATTCCATTCGACCAGACCGGCTTCTGGACAGTCAATGCCCACGCCGGGCAGAGGCGTGGATTCCGGGGGTGACGCCATGCTAAACAGGGACATCTGGTTGGATTTTTTGTCGTTGTTTTTTTTCTGCGCTCTGGCGGTCACCGTATCCAGTGCGGCCAGCATGGAGGCACGGCTTGCGCCGAGACAGTCGCACGCACCGCTCTTGATGAGCGATTCCAGCACCTTTTTGGAGGCCCTACGCAAATTGACGCGGCAGCAGAGATCAAAAAGGGAAATGTAGTCACTCCCGCTACGCACATCAATGATTTCCTTGATGGCGTCTTCCCCGACGTTCTTGATGCCCCCCAGCCCGAAGACGATCTTTCCGTCCAGGGCGCCGAATTCGCCCCGGCTCCTGTTGACCGAAGGCGGCAGCACATCAAGGTCCATATCCTTGCAGCAGGAAATGTATTTGAGCAGTTTTTCCTGGTTGTCTGTTTCCGAGGTGAGGAGAGCTGCCATGAATTCAGCCTTGAAATGCGTCTTCAGATAGGCCGTGTGATAGGAGATGAGGGCGTAGGCGGCGGAGTGGGATTTGTTGAAACCATATTTGGCAAAGGTTTCCATCAAGTCAAATATGTCGTTGGCTTTGCCCTCGTCTATATTGTTTTTCTTCGCGCCATCAACAAAGGTTACGCGCTCCCTAACCATGACCTCCGGTTTTTTCTTGCCCATGGCACGGCGCAGAATATCCGCTCCGCCCAAGGTATAGCCCGCGATAATCTGGCCGATCTGCATGACCTGTTCCTGGTAGACAATAACGCCGTAGGTGTCCTTCAGGCAGTCGACGAGCGAGGGATGCGGGTATTCCACGGGTGTCAGACCCTGCTTGCGCCGGATGAATTCCCTGACCATGCCTGTTTCCAGCGGCCCCGGCCGGTACAGGGCCAGCATGGCGACGATATCCTCAAAGCAGGAAGGCTTGAGCTGGCGCAAATATTCCCGCATGCCGGAACTTTCCACCTGGAAAACTCCGTCCGTGTCCCCACGCGAATACAAATTATAGGTTGCCGCGTCGTCCAAGGACAGAGCGTCCATGTCCGGCGGAGTTTTGTCTTGGGCGCGGATGTTCCGCAGAGTATCGTCGATGAGCGTCATGGTCTTGAGACCCAGAAAGTCAAACTTGACAAGCCCCACTTCTTCCACTGTGGGCCCGTCAAACTGGGTCACCAGTTCCTCGCGCTGGCCCCTGTAGAGGGGAAGATACTCCACCATTGATTTGTTGGAAACCACTAGGCCGGCGGCATGGGTGGAAGCGTGACGGGAAATCCCCTCCAGGCGCAGGGAAATATCAATCAGTTTTCGTACCTGCGCGTCTTCTCTGTGGAGTTTTTTCAGGTCCTGCTCTTTTTCAAGAGCCTCGCGGAGCGTTATGTTGAGGGGCTTGTCCGGCACAAGTTTGGCTATACGGTCGGTGTCGGCGTAGCTTATGCCCAGCGCCCGGCCCACGTCTTTCACCACGGCCCTAGCCTTCATAGTGCCGAATGTGGTTATCTGGGCCACAGCGTCATCGCCGTAAACGTCCACCATATGGCGTATCACTTCTCCGCGGCGACGCTCACAGAAATCCACGTCAATATCGGGCAGGGAAATACGCTCGCTGTTAAGAAAACGCTCAAAAAGCAGATTGTAGGGCAGGGGATCAAGATTTGTGATGCGCAACGCCCAAGCCGTGAGAGAGCCAGCTGCGGAGCCGCGCCCAGGCCCCACGGGCACGCCGTGCTCCTTTGCCCAGTTGATGAATTCCTGTACGATGAGAAAATAACCAGCAAAGCCCTGGCTCAAAATGACCTCAAGCTCAAGCCGCAGACGCGCTCGGTAGACTTCGGGGTCAATGCTCTCGCGTTGCGGATGCCTCGCAAGGCGCATCTCCAACCCCTCCGTGGCCAGACGCCGCACTTCCGACTCGGTGCTGGCTCCCTCCGGCAATTTGTATACCGGGAAATAGTGCTTGCCCAGGTCAAGTTCCACGTCGCACATTTCCGCTATGCGCATGCTGTTGTTCAAGGCCTCGGGCATGGCTGAGAAGGAATCCTCCATTTCTTCAGCAGATTTGTAATATAATTCGCGGGATTCAAAACGCATGCGCTTGGGATCATCCACCGTGCTCTTGCTCTGTATACACAAAAGCATATCATGGGCTTCAACGTCGTCCGCGTTGAGATAATGGCAATCGTTGGTGGCAACAATGGGAAGCCGCGTTTTTTCCGCCAATTCCAAGAGTCCGGTATTGACTTTTTCCTGCTCGGCGAGGCCATTGGACTGCAACTCTAGGTAAAAGCGGCCGGGAAAAATGTCGGCGTATTCCTGCGCGATATCCAGGGCTCTAGCCATGTCGCCGACCTTGACGGCGCGCGGCAGCTCCCCGGCGATGCAGGCCGAAAGACATATGAGTCCGTTCGCGTAACGGCGCAGAAGCCCCTTGTCTACTCGCGGCTTGTAGTAAAATCCGTCTAGAGCGCCGCGCGTGACCAGTTTGACGAGATTGTGATAGCCCGCCGCGTTCTGCGCCAGTAGGATCAGGTGGAAGCGTTTGCGCGCGTTCTCGGAAATCTTGTCGGTGTGATCCCGGCAGATGTAGACCTCGCAGCCGATAATTGGCTTGAGACCGAAATCCTTGCAAGTTTTGTAAAAACGCACGGTGCCGAACAGATTGCCGTGGTCAGTAACGGCGCAGGCTGGCATGCCGTAATCCTTGGCACGAGCGCAAATATCCATGATACGTATAGCGCCGTCCAGCAGGCTGTATTCCGTATGGCAATGGAGATGTACAAAATCGGACATGGCTGGACCATACCAGTTTGCCACCGCAGGTTCAAGACACAATTGCGCGTCCGCGCTTAGCCCCTGTTGAAAAAGTCTTTTCAGACTTTTTCAACAGGCTGTCAGACGTATTCGAACTCCTGATATCTGCTTTTGACGGCGGCCATTTTTTCTTCCGCTTCCGTCATGACCGTGAAGATATTCTCACTCCGGCGTTTGACGGCCTCAAAGCGGACTAGCAACTCGTTGGAGCGGGCGTGGTCAGCGTATATCTGCGGGTCCGCCAGCAGATCTTCCAAGGCGCCCTGTTCTTCCAGGGCGTTCTCAAGCTCCGCTTCCAACGCGGCGTAACGCGTCTGCAGGGGCTTGATTTCCTTATGCAGGGCATTGCGCTTTTCGGCGGCTTCCCGCTTGAGGCGCTTCTGTTCTTCACGGACGGACACAGCCTCCGATCTGTACGACGGTGTTTCCGCAGGCGCTTTGACCGTCCTGCGCGCGGCTTCCCAGGCGGCAAAGCTGTCGTTCGGCGTCAAACCGTTTTCCGAGACTTCCCACACCTCCACCCCCAATTGAGAAAGCAGCCAGCGGTCGTGGGCTATTATCACAAACGTGCCGGAAAATTTTTGCAGGGCCGTTATGAGAACTTCGCGGCTTCCCAGGTCCAGGTGGTTGGTTGGTTCGTCCAGAAGCAGGGTATTGCAGCGTTTCAAAAAAAGACTCGCCAGCACAAGGCGGCTTTTTTCTCCGCCCGAAATGGCCGAAACCCGGCGATCAAAATATTCCTGCCCCAGCAGAAACAAACCGAGAACGCTCATCAATTCCTCTTCCGTGGCGCGGGGATCCGAGAGACGGCGGATTTCCGCCAGCACCGTCGTGTCCGGCCTTAGAATTTCCGTCTGATGCTGGCTGTAATAGCCCGGACGTATCTGCAAGGCGGAAACGAGATTGCCGCCCGTACGCTCCAACACGCCGGCCAACAGCTTGACCAAAGTGGATTTACCGCTACCGTTGTGCCCTACCAGAGCGATTCGTTGACCACGGTAGATGGTAAAGGTAAGCGGTGGCCACAGACGTTTGCCGTCGGGAAAGACAAAGGCCAGATCCGCCGCTGCCAGTACGATTTTTCCCGAAGTGGCGGCCTCCAGCCAAGAAAAATCAAGTTCCCTGCGCCTTGGTTCCGGCCGCAGGTCTTTCAGTTCCTTTTCCAGTTTTTTTGCCATCTTCTGGCGGGAACCTGTCTGCCTGGCCTTAGAGGTCTTGGCGTGGAAGCGCTCCACAAAGGCCATCTTGCGGTTGATTTCATCCTGAACGGCCTGCGCCTCGCGTTCGCGCTGGGCTTCGTACTCCTCCTGTAGAACGAGAAAACGAGAATAGATTGTTTTGCGGAAAACCGGTCTGGACAAGCCCAGGTACAGGACGTGCGTGCCCACATTGTCCATAAAAACGCGGTCGTGCGCCACAAAAATCAAGGAACCCCTGAAATCTTGCAAAAAGGCTTCCAGCCACTCCACTGCCTCCATGTCCAAGTGGTTGGTGGGCTCGTCAAGCAGCAGCACGTCGGCCCCGGCCGTCAACACCCGGGCGAGTTTGGCCCGCTCCCGCCAGCCGCCGGAAAGACAGCGCAGGGGGCGCCCCCATTTGGATTCGGCAAAGCCAAGGCCCGAGAGCACAGTCTTGGCGCGCTGCTCTGGATTGTAGCCGTACAGGATTTCCAGTTCTGTCTGGCGGCGCATGAGGTCTTGCAGACGCCGATCGTCCCCGGCATCTACGGCTACCTTCCAGTCAGCCCAGAAATCATTCCAGTCGTGCAGGACGTCCAGCATATAGGCCAGTAGGGGAGTGTCCAGCCCGGAGTCGTCCAGCTCCTGCTCCACATAGCCAAGACGGCAGCCGCCGGGCAGCTCAACGCGCCCCCCATCCGGCGCTTCCACCCCGGCAATGAGCCGCAGTAGAGTGGATTTGCCCGTGCCGTTGGGCCCGCACACACACAGGCGCACGCCGAAATCCACTTCCAGTGAAAAGGCACTGAAAATATCACGCCCGTTAAAAAACCTGGAAAGTTCCTGAATACTGACTTTCATAACAGCAGACCTTCGCGGCGATAACCTTCCACAGCTTCCTCAAGGCCGTCCTGAAGAGTAATTTCCGGCTTCCAATCAAGCTCCCGCCGGATACGGCCAGCGTCGGCAAGCCAACCCGCCTGACGCGCTTCGCGGTATTTGTCCATATTCCAGTTGGGCGCGCTGGAAAAGTTGGTAAAGCAGGCGACAAGGCGGGCAAGGCCTGTGGCAAGGGCGGCGGTGACGGCCATGACAGGCAGGGGAAGATACAGCACGCGCACGCGGCCAGCCGCGGGCCGTCCTGTGAGACGGTAAAGCGCCAGACCCATGACCCGACAAAAGTCGGACATGGTGTGTTCCACCCCGTCGTTGAGATGATAAACGCCACCGGCTTCCGGCGCGCAGCAGCACAGCACGGCCCGCGCCACATCGTGGGCGTGCGCCACGGAAACTGGAAATTCCCTGAATACGCCGGGGCTGACGGCGATTCCCTTGGCCGCGCCTCGAAAGACAGGCAGAAGTCCTTTGTCCCCGGAGCCGTATATAATTGGCGGTCGCAGAATCACGAGTTTTCCGTCCAGCTCGCGCGGTGCAGAAAGCGTCTGCTCCACCAGCAGTTTTGACCAGCCGTAGGCGGAGACTGGCATGGGCAGAGCGTCCTCGGCAATGCCGGGGCCAATGGCGCAAGGGCCAGCGACGGCGAGGCTGGAAACCAGCACTGCCCTCTCCACCCTTTCCTCCCGCGCGAGCGCGTTGGCGAGAATAGCGGCGGCGCGGGAGTTGGCCCCGAGATAGTCCTGCCAGCCGAGGCCGAAAAGCAGGACGGCCAGATGGATGACGATATCCTGCCCGGAGAGAGCCTGCGCCAGCCCCACGCCGGTTTGCAGGTCAGCCCACGCGACTTTCACTCCCGCCGGCAGATGATCCGTGCGGGAGGAAACGCGCGCCAGGCAGGTGACGCGCGCTCCCGCCTTAGTCAGCAACGGCAGAAGATGGCGGCCAACGAAACCCGTGCCGCCGGTGACGAGAACGCGCTTTTCACGGAGCAGCTCAAAATTCATGGTGTAATTTCACGGCGATAAACACGATACCGTTTGGAAATTGTGCCGGAAAAATCCTCCAGCAAGTCGTTGATGGCCGTGTTGTCCTCCAGCAGCCAAGATCCCTCCACCCACTGAAACCAAGGGTTTTGGCGGACTTTTTCCAGCATGTAGTCCAGAAGCAACAATGGCAGACCCAAGAGACGATATTCCGGCCTGATGCCGAAGAGCATGATTCTGTAACCGCTTCTGATCTGCCAACGCGTGCGCCACCACTGCCAAGGCGCGGTGATGCCGGGACGCCCGTTCAACCTTTTGAGCAGGGGATTCATGTCCGGGAGGGCAACCATGCCCGCGACGGATTCATCGTTGTGAAAAAAAAGCACAAAAAAGTCCGGGTTCAAAATTGTCTTGAGTTCCTTGACAACTTCTTTGGCCTCTCTTTCAGACAAAGGGGAAAATCCCCAGTTGTCAGCCCAGGCCTGACGGTAGATATCTAGCATGAGGCGAATGTCCGCCGCCAGCGTCGCCTTGGAAGACGCGCGACGGGTGAAGCGCCCCTCAGCCTTGATGGCGGACAGAGCGCGGATGATTTCCGCGTCAGGCCACCCCGGCATAGTTATGGTCCTGCGCTCGATAAGCCAGGCAAAGAGATCCTGCTCCTTGCGCAGACGCCAGGTTTCCAGTAAAACGGGATAATATTCCGGATTCCAGGGCATCATGACGACCGGAGCCTTATCAAATCCGTCCACCAGAGTGCCGCAGGTATAATTTGCGGACGGGTTGAGCGGCCCGCGCATAAATTCCATACCCGCGCGAGCAAGCCAGTCGCGCGCCGCGTCCAGTAGTGCGTGGGCCGCCCCGGCGTCGTTTTCACATTCAAAAAAGCCGAAAGCTCCGCACCACTCTCCGGCGTAGGCATTGTATTTTTTGTCAACAATGGCCGCTATACGGCCCACAGACCGCCCGTCACGCAAGGCTAGAAACAGTTCTCGCTCGGCGCTCTCCCAGAAGGGATGGACACCGGGCGTCAGGAGGGTGCGTTCCTGGCTGACGAGGGAGGGGACCCATAGAGGGCTGCCCGCGTGAATCGTGAAAGGCAGATCGACAAAAATTTCTGTCTCCAACTCGGAGCGCGCCGGGATGATGGAAAGGGTCATCGGTCATTCCATGCCCAAAAAAATGCGGCCTGCGATTTCAGAGCATTTCATGCTTGAAATGCTCTGAAAGGATTTGCCTGCAAGTCCTTAGCGCAAGATGCTTGCAGGTAGGCTTTGCCTGCCGTAAAGCAAGCATATCAAGCATTAACTGCTCTAAAGATATGACGATTGAATTGAATTGTCGTAACCCAAAAGGTCTGCCCAACCTTGCACCTCGCGGGTTATACCCGAAGCATAAAACAACTTGGCACAGAACCATAACCAAAGATGGCGACCCATAAAGAGAATACTCTATGTCGGTATGGACCTCCACAAAAAAAGGATTTCTATTGCATGCGCGGCCAAAGGTAAGGATATCCCGCAGTACGGGGCAATCTCGAATCATATGGCAGCGTTGGATTTAGTCATTCGCAATCTGATGAGGACAGGAGTTATTCCGTACCTTGTAACAAAGCTGATCCAAGCGGATACACAATATACGCGAGGCAGGATATGCCTGTATGGTTGCGACTCCGTTTTTTCAAAGCCAGATCGATCTATATTCTCTCTAGACAGTGTCGTCAACAGATATTTGCCCAAACGGCAACGTACCTCGTATGTACTGCCGCGCTACCGCTTCAAATGGAGAAAGGCATTTTCAGCCAACTACCCGAGACGGCGGAGATATTTGTCATACCAGCGTTGGTTCTTGCGGTTTTTCCTGGATAGATGTATTTTTGAGGTGAGTCCCCTTTGGTCCATATCCCGGTTTT
>JAITNF010000060.1 GCA_031290615.1 Desulfovibrio sp.
CAAATCCGTAAAGACGCCGTTTTCGCTACGAATGGTACGATTCAGAGCGGAAACGACGCCTGTGGTGACCGTGTGCGTGAAACCGAAGGGATTGCCGATGGCGATGACGGTTTCGCCAGGCAGAATGTCCGATGAATCCCCCATCCGCGCCGAGGGTAGGTTGCGCGCGCCGGACATCTGCAGTACGGCGACGTCAAAATCCTGGTCGGCGCCTCGGACGAAGGCTGGGAATTCCCGGCCGTCCAGAAGGCGCACCAGCACTTCATCCCCGCCCGCAATGACGTGGGCATTGGTCAACACCAGCCCCTTGGTCCCGTCCACAATAACGCCGGAGCCTAGACTTGTACGTTTTTGCCACCGCGCCCCATCGGATGATCCGTTAAAAAAATCCGACCCAAAAAAACGCTCCAGCTGGGAGATCCGCGAGCCATCGATAATATGGGTGCTCGTGATGTTCACCACGGCTGGCGCGACATCGTGGACGGCGCGCACCACAGGCGTGAACCGGGGGCTTGAGACGGCCGGCGTGGCGGCCGGAATGACGGCGTAACAAAGAAGGGATAGGCAAAACAAGACGAATCGGCCTTGTTTATGCACAACTGGTATACGCATAAAACGCAAATCCTCCGCACAAGCTTCTTGCCATATGCGTCCGCAAAAAGCTATACCTCTAAGAGCAGTGCCTTCAGAACATGAAAAGATAATATGATAATTTTAAGATATGGAGAAAAAATGCACCGTTTTTCAGCGCGGATCGAATTGATACAGGAAAGCAGCCTGAACGTGGCCAGAACTCATCTGGACGACCTCACCAAGCCGCGCGGCAGCATGGGCCGCCTAGAAGATGTCGCGGCGCGGCTCTTCGCCATAGGCCAGGGGCAAATGCCCCTTGTGGTGGAACCGGCCATCATGCTGACCGTGGCCGGAGACCACGGCGTTGCCGCGCAAAAGATCTCTCCCGCACAGCAGGCGGTGACACGACAGATGGTACGCAATTTCCTTAACGGCGGCGCGGCCGTCAACGCCCTGTGCCGTAGCGCTGGCATGGACCTGCGCGTGGTTGACGCCGGCTGCGCGGGCGGCCCCTTTGAAAAACATCCCGCCCTGCTGGACAGACGCCTCGGCGACGGCACGGACGATATAAGCCTTGGCCCCGCCATGTCCCGCGAGATTTGCCTCAAAGGCCTGGAAACCGGCGTAGCCCTAGCCGAAAACTACGCCGTGCAAGGCTATGCGTGCATCGGCACGGGAGAAATGGGCATTGCCAACTCCACCACCGCCGCCGCCCTATACTGCGCGCTGCTGGATATTGCCCCGGAAGCCGTCGCTGGCCCCGGCGCGGGCGCGGACGCGGCCATGCTGCGCCGCAAGATCGCCGTTGTCCGGCAGGCACTTCAGGTCAACACCGGGCTGCTGCGCGAGGATGACCCCATTGGCGCACTGGCGGCCTTGGGCGGCTTTGAAATTGTAGTTCTCTGCGGCATCATACTGGGTGCCGCCACCAGACGTCTGCCAGTGCTGATAGACGGCTTCATATGCAGCGCGGCCTATGCCGCTGCCCTGAAAATATGTCCAGCCGCAGCGGGATACTCCTTCCTGTCACACACATCCGCAGAGCCGGGACATGGCCCGGTCCTGCAAAAACTTGACCCGGACCAAATCCCCCTTCTCAGCCTGGGCATGCATCTGGGCGAGGGGACCGGCGTGGCGGCGGCCTATCCACTTGTGCGTTGTGCCGCGGCCATGTTCAACGACATGGCGACCTTCAGTTCCGCCGGAGTTAAGATGTAATGATTCTTGCCCTTGAAAACGTAACGCGCCTGTTCGGCCTGCGTCGTAGCTTCTTTGGAGAGCGCAGGGACCTCGCGGCCGTCAGCGATGTGAGTTTTTTCCTAAAAAAGGGGGAATGTCTCGGCCTTGTGGGAGAATCCGGTTGCGGAAAAACCACTCTCGGCCGTCTGGCGGGCGGACTGCTGCCCCCTTCTTCGGGGCGGGTGCTTTTTGACGGCAGGCCGCTGCCGGAAGCCGGTGCTGGAAGTTGGGCCGCCGGACGGATACAGATGATTTTTCAGGATCCGTCCTCCGCCCTCAACCCCAGACTCTGCGCACGCACTTCCGTGGCCGAGCCGTTGGCGGCGCAAGGGGCCTCCCACAACAAACAGAGGGAAAAAGCCGAAATCATACTCGCGGCCGTAGGGCTCGGCGGTTTGGGCGGACGCTACCCGCACGAATTTTCCGGCGGTCAGCGCCAGCGTATCGCCGTGGCGCGCGCTCTCATCACGCATCCCGACATGGTTGTCTGCGACGAGCCGGTGTCGTCTCTAGACGCCTCCGTGCAGTCGCAGACTCTAAATCTGCTGCGCGACGTGCAGGAACGCTTTGGCCCAGCCTATCTTTTTATTTCACACGACATGGCTGTAGTAGGTTTTATGTGCGAAAGAATACTGGTGATGTATCTGGGCCGGATAGTGGAAGAAGCCGCGCGGGACGCACTTTTTGACAACCCCGCCCATCCCTACAGCCAAGCTCTGCTCGCTTCTGTGCCCAGCGGGCAGCTGGAAAAAAAATTTCCGCCCCTTGTGGCAGGCGAACCGCCAAGTCCACTGGATCCGCCTAACGGGTGCCACTTTCACCCGCGTTGCCCCTTGGCGCGGGAAGTGTGCCGGCACAAGATGCCCGACTGGAAAGAACTTTCACCGCGACACCACGTGCGGTGCCATATTTCGTAATATACGGCTATTCCTCTATGGCGGTTTACGCTTGCGCCTTTACCGTCCAGTTTCTCCCGCATTCCCTCTTGGCTGCCCAGATGCGCAAGACTCATCTGCACTTCCGACGATAGCGGAAAAGTCCGGTGCCGGAAGTCCGGCGGCAATAACCCCTCGCCCCAGCCTGTGCCCCGGTAATTCCAGCTCTTCCATGAAGAGGCTCTACCTCCAATTCAGCGCCAGATGCATAAAATTATGCGCCCAAGAAGGCACGGCGGGAGCGAATATATGCGTGTAGGCCGCAAAAACATTATTTGCCGCAAGACCGTCGCAAGCCTTGCCGTCAACCGTGCCCATACCCGTGCCCTGCTCAAGCCGCAGCACTGCCACTGGGGGTTCACCACTCCATTCGCAACGTGAATAGTGAAATTCGTGCCCCCGTAGCGACACGCCCTCGGCAAACCAGGGGTTTTGCCGCGCCACCGTGGCTCTCACATAGCCAAGCCCCTGCGGTTTTGCGAAAAAATGTGCTGTCACCGGGAAAACGCCGCTCATTTTCCACGATTGCCCGTCGCGCGCTATCTCCCGCGCCAAAAGCATGAAACCGCCGCATTCGGCGTAGACGGGCATGCCCTGCTCCGCCATCTCCCGCAGCCTTGCCATGTGGGGAGAAGCGCACAGTTGCGCCGTCATGTCCTCCGGAAAGCCGCCGCCCAAGTACAGACCATCAAGCTCCGGCCATGCGCGTCCGTCAAACAGGGACAAGCGAATCATCTCTGCCCCGGCGCGAGAGAGTGCCTCCAGATTTTCCCGGTAGTAAAACCACAGGGCCGCATCGTGCACATAGCCAACGCGCGGCTTGCGGGAATTTTTCGTTTTTCCGCCACCCGCAAGGCGGAGAAACTTGTCCTCCCCAAAAGTCCCTTTCTCGGGACGGGAGGATTCGGCATCCCGCCAGAAGGGCTTTCCCTCCGGCAGAGGGGACGCGGCCCGAGCGGCGGCGAGCACGGCCAGCACATCCGCATGGCTGCCCACAAAATCGGCTAGACCGTCAAGAATATTCTCGGCCTTTTGCGAGAGACCTTCGCCGTAGCTCGCTAGACCCATGTGCCGTTCCGGCAGAGGATTGATAGCGAGACGGGGCAGCGCGCCCAGCACCGGCACGTCCGTATAGGCTTCCAACGCCAGGCGCAGGGCTGTTTCGTGTCGTGGAGACCCCACTTGGTTGAGCACCAACCCGCACACCTCAACTCCCGGCTCAAAACGGCATACACCCTGCACTAAGGCCGCCGCCGTGCGGGTCATTTTGGCACAGTTAAGACTGAGAAGCACAGGACAGGTCAAGGCACGCGCAAGCTCCGCCGTGGAGCAGGAGCCATCCACGTCCAGGCCGTCATACAGCCCCCTGTTGCCCTCAATAATTCCGATGTGACCGGCGCAGTCTGCTTGCGCGTGTTGCCCTTCGTTATGCCCCATGGCGTAGGCAAATAGAGAGCGCAGGCGGTCCGGTGGCAAAAACCATGGATCCAAGTTGGTGGCGGGTTGCCCGGCGGCCAGGGAAAGCCAGGCCGCATCAATATAGTCCGGCCCTTTTTTGAAAGGCTTGACCACAAAACCCATCCGCCTCAGGATACGCACAACCCCCAAAGAAAGCAGGGTTTTGCCACCGCCGCCGGACATGGCTGAAACACACAGACGCGGTAATGTCACTGGAACTCCGTGTGGTTACGGACAAATTTTTAGTGCTTGAATGAGCGCTGTCCGGTAAAAACCATCGCCACCTGGGGCGCGGCCTCATTGCAGGCCATGATCACTTCAGCATCCCGCAACGAGCCGCCCGGCTGAGCAATGGCCGCGACGCCTTCGCTTATAGCCACATCAGCGCCGTCCCTGAAGGGGAAAAAGCCGTCGGACGCTAGGACGGATTTTGCAAGGCCTGCCTGAACCGCTTTTGTGCGGCCCTCAATATCGGCAAGTTTTTCCTGAAACTCCGCTTCCCCGGCGGCCTTCTGCTTAAGCTCGTAGAGGGAAAGACCGCATTCGACAAAGGCCAAGGTGTCAGCATACTTGGTGTACGCCTTGTACACGGCCAGCTCCACACAGCCCACGCGATCCTGTTCCCCTGTGCCGATGGCGAGGGTGGCTCCGTTTCGGGCAAAAATAACGGAATTGGACGTTACTCCGGCTTCCACCGCCCAAGCAAAACGTAGATCGTCAAGTTCCGATTTTGCAGGCCGACGCGCCATGACAGAAAGACCGTCCTTTGTTGTCGCTTCGGCGGGCAGAAAATCCGTATCCGCGCCGATGCGGCTGACAAAGGATTTTTGCAGCACAAGTCCACCGTCGGACAGAGTTTTGATTTCCAGAAAGGCCGATCGACGCCATTTTTCAAGCCGCCCCAGGCCGGACAATTCCATGATGCGCAAATTCTTCCGGCCTTTCAGAATATCCGCCGCGCCTTCTTCAAAGGCCGGGGCGGCCACCACTTCAAAATAAGATTCGGCCACCAGTTGCGCCGCCTCGCGGCTGAACGCCCGGTTTGTCACCACTGCGCCGCCAAAGGCGGCTATACGGTCACAGCGCACGGCGGCGGCAAGGGCTTCGGCAAGTCCCTCATTACTCCAAGCGGCCCCACAGGGATTGTTGTGCTTCAGGATGACTGCGGCAGGGCGCTCCGTGAGATACTGGAGGATGTTGGCCCCGTTGTCCACGTCCGTCAGATTGGTTTTGCCGGGGTGTTTGCCCACCTGCAGCATCTGACCTTCGGCAAGAGCGGAAACAATGCCGTCCTCCGGCCCGCGCAACGCAAAGCCGCCGCAGGAGGAAACGCCCTTTTTGAGGGCGTAAAGCGCGGCTGGCTGGTCAGGGTTTTCCCCGTAGCGCAGACCTTTCTCCTCCCCATCGAGAATCCAGGTTCGCTTTTCATAAACAAGTTTTTCCCCACCCAGCTCAATAATTAGACTTTCGGGGAAATCGTCTTTATGCACAGTGCTGTACATGGTTTTCATGTCAAACATGTCGCCTCCGAATTTTTCCCCTTGCTATCACAAAAACCCATGCATAGACAGTCAATAAAATCGTCATGCCGCGTGGTCAGTTTGGATAACGTACAGAATTTTCAACATTTTTGGATTGAAGTAGCCCAACAATTTGGTCAGATTTTGGTTATCTAGATCAAATTCACAACTGACAAGGCAGGCTACCTTATGAACTTTACCAAGGAATCAGGAAAAAAGGAAGTCCCCCCGTAATCAGGGCTGACTAACTAGGGTAATCATCCCATTTGTTAGTAACGCTTCAAAGTAGAACCTATGCCGCTTTTATGAGCTTCATGGTAGTGTACCGCCAGCCCATATTGGGACATTTATTGTTATATATCCAGTGCCATATGGTGGTAAAATTCTGCATTTCTTCCAGGCTTTCAAAGAGGTGAAGTATTGATTCAGCCCGTCGTAGCGAACTGTTCGATTATAGCGTTCTATGTACCGTAATAATAGAGATTCACTTTTGCAGAGATTGAGATCAGTAAATACAAATAATTATGCCGCAAAAATCGTCACAAAGGTAAAACTCTCAAAATAATACCCACTTGACATACGCCGGAAAGTATACTATGCTTTTTTCTATGAAAGTCGTGCCGCTCCATAAACAGATTGTTTCCCTGTTGTTGCTCGCACTGCTGTTCTGCGGTCCGGAAATGCAGGCCGTTGCGGCCACGCTTCCAGGTACGACGGATTCCGTCTGTTGTACCGCGTGCGTCTGCGCCGAAATGGCGTCCATATCTGACTCCGTTAGGGTCAACCATCATGCAGAAGCCGTGACCGGACACGACGGCACACACTCCTCGCAGTCGCATCCACTGTCCCGAAATGGCGGCTGTGACGCCTGTCCAGCGCACGCGTCCCTGTCCTGTACGACGGTTCTGCTGACCCAAGTTTACGCGCAGCTCCCCGCGACAGCGTGCTGCATAACGCAGCTCAGACCGTGCTATGGCAAATTACGGGCTTTTCTCTCCACCGACAACATTTTCCGTCCTCCCCGCACAACCACCTTCGCATAGCGCTTTCGGCACTTTCCCAAGCATTGGCGTCTGAATGTCCATGAGGACGATTATGCTCGAGATGATTGCTTTACGACGGGCAAACCCCGCGAGGATTTGTCCACAAATCCTCACATACAGAGTGTAACGCATTCACGCCCGAATGTTGGCATCAGCGTGTACCAAAAGCAAAATGCTCCGGCATTTACAGGTGGTGTACCATGTTGATTCTTTCCCGGCGACTCCTTTGCCTACTCTCGCTGTTTCTGACTGCGTGTTCCTTGGCACCGACTTACACCCGGCCGCCAGCGCCAATTCCGCCGAAGATGGCGGCTCCATCAGCAGAGTCCCAAACTTCCCCTAATTCCGTTGACGCGGACGGCATGTTCCACGTCGCCTGGCAAAACTTTTTCCATGACAGACGCCTGCGGGAGCTCATTGCCGCCGGTCTGGAGCAAAACCGCGACCTCCGCCTGGCGCTACTCTCCATTGAGGAAGCCAGAGCGCAATACGGGGTGCAACGTGCAGACCGCCTGCCACAGATCGGCGTCGAGGGATCGGACACCTATCAGAGGGACTTCATTACCAAGAAGGACAATCCTTACGAAACCTACAAGGTCATGAGCGTCTCCACTTTTGAAGTGGATATCTTCGGACGGCTGAAAAGCTTGAGCGACGCGGCCCTGCGGCGTTACCTAGCCACGGGGGAAGCGGCGAAGGCCGTGAGGATTTCTCTGATTTCCCAGGTTGCCCAGAGCTACCTTGCTGAACGGCTGGCGGCGGAATTGCTGGATTTGGCCTCCCGCACGCTGGAAAGTCGCCGGACAACTTTCGCCTTTATGGAGCGCCGTGTGCTTTCCGGTCAGTCGTCCCTGCTGGATATGGAGCAGGCCCGCGGTCTTGTGGAGGCCGCAAGCGCGGAAGTCGCCGCGAGAAAAGACGCACTGGTGCGGGCGGAAAACGCCCTGAAGCTGCTGCTTGGTTCTTTTGACCGGCAAAACCTCCCGCCGCCGATTCCGCTGCAGGAGCAGCGCTTCGCAGAACTGCCGCAAGGCCTTCCCTCCACCCTGCTGTTGCGCCGCCCGGACATCATGGAGTCGGAATACGCGCTTAGGGCGGCCAACGCGGACATAGGCGCGGCCAGATCGGCCTTTTTCCCGTCCATCTCTCTCACCGGCAACTTGGGCTATGTGAGCGTGGAACTGGTAGAATTGTTCAGCGCAAACACGGGATTCTGGTCATTCCTGCCGCGAATCAACCTGCCCATCTTCAGCGGCAGACGCAACACGGCGGAGTTAAATCTTGCGGAAATCCGCAAGAAACGCGCCGTTGTGGAATACGAGCAACGCATTCAGAGAGCTTTCCGCGAAACGGCGGACGCCCTGCTGACAATGACCTCCTTGGCCGAGAAGCTGGCTGCCCAGCGGAGCTGGCTGCAATCGCAGCAACTCGTACTGCGGCTGGCCATGCGCAACTACACCAGCGGCGGCACCAACTATCTGGCCGTCCTTGACGCGCAACGTAACGTCTTTGAAGCGGAACGAGAACTACTCGCCACCCGGCAAAGCCAGCTTGCCAATGACGTCAGCCTCTATGCCGCTCTAGGCGGCGGTCTTGACGTTACCGATACCGGCCCTGACGACGCAAACACGGAATCCCGCAACGGTTCCGCAACCTCCAACCAACAGTGAGTCATATCATGCAACTCCATTACCTTTTCTTCACAGTTATCCTGGCGCTTTGTCTTCTAGCCCTGCCCACGCCGTCCTTTGCTGGGCACGGCGAACACGCCGTAATGCCTGGGACGGCAAAAGGCAAAGCTGATCCCGAGTGCTGTAAGGATCAGAGCACAAACGTCTACTCGACTAAAGGCAAGATAGTGAGTGTGGAACAGGGAAGAATCAACATGTACCACGAGCCTGTGCCGGCTCTCCAGTGGCCAGCCATGACCATGCCCTTCAGCATTGAGGACGCTTCCCTTCTGAAGGGGCTGAAACCCGGCGATCCGGTGCGCTTTGACTTCCGTCCCACATCGCCCTCACCCACCATTGTGGATATTGAAGTTGTGAAGTAATTCCGGTTGACCAACCCACTTCCGGCAAGCCGGAAGCAGGTTGGTCAACCAAAATAATGAGGAAATGACCATGCGCTCAAGGCCCATTTTTCTTACCCTGCTTCTCATTGCCGGGGTCACCTTTGGCTATGTCTTTGCCAGCCACAGCCCCCAATCCGCGCGCACTCCGTCGTCAGCAAGCGGCGCGGACGCCGGAACGGCCGGTAAGACATCCGCCATGGCTGATACTGCGCCCGGCAGCGGAGAACGCAAGGTACTCTTCTGGTATGATCCCATGTACCCCGGCACGAAATTCGACAAGCCGGGCAAATCGCCCTTTATGGATATGGACCTTGTACCGCGCTACACTGAAGACGACACGGGCGCTGGCATCCGCATAGACCCCGTACAGCGGCAAAATATGGCTATCAGCACGGAAGCGGTCAGGCGCGGCAGGCTGAATTTTTCCATCGACATACCGGCCAATGTAGAATTCAATGACTACCAGCTTGCCAGGGTTCAGCCCCGTGCTGAGGGTTTTGTTGAAAAAACCTACGCTCTGGCCGTGGGAGACATGGTAAAGGCCGGCCAGCCGTTAGTGGACGTCACCGTGCCCGGCTGGACCGCCGACCAGAGCGAATATCTACTTTTGCGCAGTCAGAAGGCAGCCCCGGAAATCGTGAACGGCGTGCGCGAACGCCTGCGCCTTTCCGGAATGCCGGAAGAAATGCTCAAAGCCGTGGACGCATCGGGGCGTGTGCAGACGCGCCTGATGGTGAGCGTCCCCATTACCGGGGTTATTACCGCCATTGAGGTGTACCCCGGCATGAACGTGGATAAGAACATGACGCTGACCACCATCCAAGGCGTCAACCCCGTATGGGTCACGGCCGACGTGCCGGAACGGAATCTGCATCTAGCGAACGGTAAACGCATACGAGTTTCCGTCCCGGCTTACCCGGACAGGACGTTTTTCGCGCAGTCCGCCACCCTTTTACCCAAGGCGGACCAGGCAACCCGCACGGTGCCCCTGCGTCTTTCCCTGGACAATCCCGAGGGACTGCTGAAACCGGGGCTGACGGCATCCATCCGCCTGCGCGGCGAGAGCGACGAGGCACTGCTCATCCCCACCCAGAGTCTTATTGACCTCGGGGACGAAAAGCGCGTGATTGTAAGGGTCACCGACGGTTCCTTCGTTCCCCGACGCGTCACGGTGCTGCGCGACGGCAGGGAACAGACAGCCGTACTCTCCGGCCTTGACGAAGGGGAAGAAGTGGTAGTGACAAGCCTCTTTCTCATTGATTCGGAAGCCAACCTGCGCGGCGCTCTGGAACGCATGCGCGCCGACGGAAATACGGATGAAAGCCATGACCACGGGGGGAGCGCCCAATGATAGCAGCACTCATCCGCCTCTGCATGGCGCGGCGTTTTTTTGTGCTGCTTGCCGCACTCATTCTATCGGTCTGGGGCGTTCTGGTCATTTTGCACACCCCCATTGACGCCCTGCCGGATCTTTCCGACGTGCAGGTCATCATCCGCACCTCCTACCCCGGCAAGGCCCCACTCATTGTGGAAAACCAGATCACCTGGCCGCTGACGACAGCCATGATCTCGGTTCCGGGCGCGAAAACCGTGCGCGGCTATTCGATGTTCGGGGACTCCTACGTCTACATCATTTTCGACGATGGCACTGATTTGTACTGGGCGCGTAGCCGGGTGCTGGAATATTTGAGCCAAGCCCAAGGCAGACTACCGGCCGGGGTTTCGCCCGCCTTGGGGCCGGACGCCACGGGTGTGGGCTGGGTGTTTGAATACGCCCTGACGGACCGTGACAACAAGCACGACTTGGCTACCCTGCGTTCAGTTCAGGACTGGATGCTCAAATTCGAACTTTCCGCCGTGTCTGGCGTGGCGGAAGTGGCCTCCGTGGGCGGCGTTGTCAGACAATACCAGATTGTGCCCGACCCGGTAAAACTGGCGCAGTACAAGATTCCCCTGAAACGGCTCATTGAAGCTGTCGGCATGTCCAACCAAGAATCCGGCGGCTCGGTGGTGGAGCAGGCGGAATCGGAATATATGGTGCGGGCGGACGGCTATCTGCAAAGCCTTGAGGATTTCCGCAATATCGTCTTGCAGGCCACGCCCAGTGGTACGCCGATTTATATCGGGGATGTGGCGGACATTCGTTTGGGGCCGGAAATGCGGCGCGGGCTAACGGAACTTGACGGCGAGGGCGAGGTGGCCGGCGGCATTGTGCTCATGCGTTCCGGCGAAAACGCCCGCGACGTCATCACCGCCGTGAGGACAAAACTGGACAGCCTGAAACAGAGCCTGCCGCCCGGCGTGGAAATTGTGACAACCTACGACCGTAGCGCCCTCATCCAGCGCGCCATAGATAACCTCACGCACAATCTGCTGGAGGAATTCATCGTGGTGGCCGTGATCTGCGCAGTCTTTCTTATGCACCTGCGCTCGGCTCTGGTGGCGGTGCTCGCCCTGCCGGTGGCGCTCTTTATTTCCTTCATCATCATGTATTACCAAGGAGTTAGCGCCAACATCATGTCTCTGGGCGGCATAGCCATAGCTGTGGGGGCAATGGTGGACTCTTCCGTGGTGATTGTGGAAAACACCCATCGTAAACTGGAGATCCACCGCCGCGAACACCCTGACGAACCCCTTTCCCCGGCGCAACACTGGCAACTGGTGACGGAAGCCGCTGTGGAAGTGGGCCCGGCCCTCTTTGCGAGCCTGCTCGTCATCACCATATCCTTCATTCCGGTCTTTGCCTTAGAAGGACAGGAAGGCCGCCTCTTCCGACCCTTGGCCATGACAAAGATCTATGCCATGGGCGGTGCGGCACTGCTCTCCGTAACCATCATTCCCGTGCTGGCAGGTTTATGGGTGCAGGGCAAAATCCCCGACGAAGAAAAGAATATCGTCAACCGCCTGCTCATACGCCTGTACACGCCGGCCATACGGACGGTACTAGGCCACCCGAAAAAAACTCTTGTCGTCGCCATACTGGTCTTCTGCTCCACGTTGTGGCCCCTGACGCGCCTCGGCGGGGAATTTCTGCCCAGCATGGACGAAGGAGACCTGCTCTACATGCCCTCCACCCTGCCCGGTGTTTCCGTGGCGGAGGTGAGCCGTATTCTTCAGCAGACCGACAAGATGATCATGAGCGTGCCTGAAGTGGAAAGGGTGTTCGGCAAGGCGGGACGCGCGCAGACAGCCACGGATACCGCGCCCCTGGAAATGATTGAAAGCGTTGTCCGTCTCAAGCCGAAAGAACAGTGGCGATCCGGTATGACCATAGAGCGGATTATTGAGGAACTGGACGCCGCCGTTCGCCTGCCGGGCCTTGCCAATCTCTGGGTTCAGCCAATCCGCAGCCGCATTGACATGGTTTCCACCGGCGTCAAAAGCCCCATCGGAATCAAGGTTTCCGGGCCGGACCTGGACAGCATAGACAAGGCCGCCGTGCTGGTGCAGAATGCCGCGAAAAATGTCCCCGGCGTAGCATCGGCCCTAGCGGAAACACTTACTGGCGGACGCTACACCGAGGTGCATATCCGGCGGGAATCCGCCGCCCGCTACGGCATGAACGTCGCTGACGCGCAACTTTTCGTCTCCACCGCCATCGGCGGGGAAAATATTGGTGAAACAGTGGAAGGAGTGGCCCGCTATCCCATCAATGTGCGTTATCCCCAAATGTACCGAGACAGTCTGGCCACATTGCGCTCCATGCCACTACTCACTCCATCTGGGCAGCAAATCACCCTGGAGGACGTGGCGGACATGACCATGCGCGCTGGCCCCTCCATGATCAAAAGCGAAAACGCGCGACCAACGGCATGGGTGTACATTGATTCGCGCGGCCGAGATTCACTTTCCGTGGTGCGCGATCTGCAAAAGACCATGCAGGGACTTGCGGGCATACCACCGGGCGTCAGCATGGCCTTTGCCGGACAATTCGAGCTGCTGGAGCGCGCGACGGCTAGGCTGGAGCTGATGATTCCCGCGACGCTGGTTATCATCTTCCTTCTGCTCTACCTGGAATTTCAGAGTGTAGCGGAAAGCGCACTCATCATGTGCTGCCTGCCCTTTTCCCTCATCGGTGGGGTGTGGTTCATGCACATGCAGGGCTATGCCCTGTCCGTGGCGACGGGAGTGGGCTTTATCGCCCTGGCTGGACTGGCGGCGGAATTCGGCGTCATCATGCTTGTGTATCTGAGGCACGCCGTGGCGGAGCATCCCGAGCTGACCTTTCCGGGCACGGCAACGACCGCGCTTATTGACGCGGCTATTTACAAAGGCGCGGTGCTGCGCGTGCGGCCCAAGGCCATGACGGTCATAACCACAGTGACGGGGCTTCTGCCCATTTTCTGGCGGGCCGGAACTGGCTCCGAAATCATGACGCGTATCGCCGCTCCCATGTTCGGTGGCATGATAAGCGCCGCTCTGCTATCGCTGTTCATTGTCCCTGCAGCCTACAAACTGTTGCTGGCCGCCCGGCTGAAACAGTGAATGACGAATTTTTCTGTAACTTGACGCAAATCCCGCCGGACTTACCCAAACAGCGAAACCCGGCAGGAATTTTCGGATTTTGAGAAAATCCGCTACCGAAAAAGTTTCAGAGGACTTCTTGTTTTCCTGCGAATCCTATGCCAGATAGTAACAGTATCGGTCAACGCGCATGGCAATTCTGCGCCAGTCCTTGAGCCTTATTTCAATAGGGTCATGCCTGGCTGAGAGGAGATTCCCGGAGCATTTTGAGGACCATTTTTGTAGCGGTTTACTCCGACGAGTTCGGCGAAGTGCTCGCAATTCGTCCCACTTTTCCCATTTCAGGAAAAACCAAAAGAGATTCAGCTTTGCGGTCTTCTAACGCCTGTTTAGTCCAGACAAGTTTCACTGTACGCAAGAGAAAGTAGACTGTCTCCACGTCAATAACTTGAATTGATTAAATTGGTTATAGCCGAACCCACGACATGGGCCGCCGGTAAACTGGTCGACCTGCATCAGAATACGGCATCTCCATAGATGCGGCATCTCCATTACTTCCTTGCTGCTGAATTCTTGGACGAAATGAGTTCTATAGCCATTGATTGGGCATTATAGCTCCCATTTTTTGTCAAGATTTTGTGTAGCGTGTATGAATGAAGGAATATCCTTACTTATCGCAGGCCATCGGCAACTCCATAGAAATATTTAGGAAAAACAATATGATGACAAAATCTTCTTTGGCAGAATTTGCTTGGCTTGAAAGGCGATATTTGAGGAAGATTGAGCAGGGAGACAAAAGGCCAACAGTGAACGCTGTTTACTCAATTTGTGAAGCTCTCAATGTTGCACCTCTTGAGTTCTTCAAAAAAATGGAAGAAGAAATTGAGCGGCTCAAAGCTGAAACGGAAAAATGCCACTAAAAGGCCGTGGTGAAAAGGCGCAACTTTTTTCGTCAGTTGCAAAATTTTTTGGCATCTTGGCCGTTATCGCCACATTGTTAGGTACCGCCATGTACAACAATACCAATGATTTCTTTAACGCATTGACTTTATTCAATGCCGTATTGCAGAACGCTGACCTCTGGGAAAAACAACTGCTGATAGTGCTGTTGCATACCGGAGCCAGAGTGGGCGAGGTCTTCAATCTTACTTGGGAGGATGTCAACCTTCTTACTTGGGAGGATGTCAACCTTGAACTTGGGACGATACTGCTTTGGACCAGGAAAAGAAAAAACGGCAGCCGCCAGTCCAGGCTTATACCGATGAGCCGGCCGGTAAAAGCGATATTGGAGCAGCTCCTCGAACCGGCGAAGCGTACTACCTCTTGCAGCTGTGTGTGCGGTACCTGCTGAAACGGCTGTGTGAACGTGCCGATGTCAAAGAATTCAGGTATCATGCCTTGCGCCACTATGTCGCCCGGCAACTGCGACATGGGGACGCCCGTATGGGGAGATATTCAAGCACTTCTCCAGCGGGCCACAACGACATATATTTATCTGCGTTCCCTGGATACAGATTTGAAGCGCATCCCCCCTTTGCTGGAAACCATTCTTCCCATGTCCCCGTAGGTCAAAATTGTTAAAAGTATGCACGAACGGTATGTACGACCCCCGAAAGCATCCCGTTTTCACCGTCGAAAAAAAAATAAAACCGCAGGAGTACTATGTAACTCTACGGTTTTATTTATCTCTGGCGGAGAGGGAGGGATTCGAACCCTCGATACAGATTTAAGCCCGTATACTCGCTTAGCAGGCGAGATCCTTCGGCCAGCTCGGACACCTCTCCTTATCTTCACTCTCAATTTTTATATTAGCTAGAATTTGCCATTGCTGTCAAGAATGCTTTAACCCGCATTCAGGACAAGTGCATGAAAAATCTATTGAAAAACTTATATCGCTGGGCAATAACTAATTTTTCCATGGACAGGATCCGCATGATTAAAACTAAGGCTCTAGACCATCATGCTAAGCTCTGACAGGCTAGAAAAATGTTAAAAAACAGTAAACCAACTCGATATAAATCGGGGAAATTACTGAATGCTTTTGCATTGACAATGATGCCACCAGAACTACCGTGCTCCTGAAGCGGGAACTTTTCACGTACACCAGCTATTCTTAAAAAACATGACTCTAGAGCATCAGAGTTTTGTTTTTAGCGACTATCCGTTTAAGGCTGGTGAGGAGTTGAGGTAACGGTTGATTGTAGCGCTACTCGCATTCTTTGGTGAATTCAAAATTGCGCTTCACGACATTAAACTTTGAAAGGCGGCGTTTTGTAAAGCTCCAAAATGCCTAAATTCCATTAATATGAACGGAGTATTACGCAAAATGTCCGATTTTGTTGATACGAAAATGTTTATCGTAACCAGTATCCATCAAGCCGTCATAATCCTCATCCACCCATCGAAGTGGATGACACTTTCAGAGTCAAGCTTGCCTCTGATAATGGCTTGTAGCGTTTTGGCCGATCAGTTATCAGTTCAGTTCGGTATACATAATCCATCCATTACGCTCATAAAGGCCGAAACCCGGCTGTTTGAGCGTGCTCCGGCCTTTTTTGCGAAGGTCTGGCACCCCCCTGATTCGGGCAGGTCCAAAGAAACTTTCATTAACTTCAACCACTCCAAGTAGTTATTCTTGAGTCATGACTAGCTGAGAGAATATTCCCGGAGCATTTTGAGGATCATTTTGTATATGTCCTCTCCTCTATGGTTAAAACGAAATTCACATTCTTTCAAGTGGAAGTAAAAAGTGTGTTTTGCAAACCTCTGAAGCGTACCAACCGGATTTTGGCAAAGGCCAAAAAGCTTTCAATGCCGTTGATATGTTATTGTTTGTTGGCAAATTCGTTGATTCCATGCTCAACCCGCAGGTGTTTTTAATAGCCCAAACCCACAAGGCCGTCATAACCTCGCCAGCCGTCAGAGTGAATAACGCTTTCAAGCTCAACGCGACCACGGAGTATGCCTTGCGGTATGGCTTTCGAGCAGTCCGACACGATTTCAGCGCAAACATGGCCATTACGTTTAAACAGGCCGTAAACAATGATTTTACCAAGAGCGTCCAGGCCTATGACGCCGCTAACCAGGCGATCTTCAAATAACTTTCATCAACCTCAACTTCACCGCTCACAGGTGATTCAGCTTCACAGTAACGGGCAATCCGTTCACGGATGACGGCAAGATATCTATTGACGGTATTGCGGTTTACTCCGGCGAGTTCGACGATTTGCCGTATTTTTTGCTTCCGAAATTCATGAACGGACAGAATACCTATTTTTTGTTGGTATACTTGACGTACTAGCCGCTAATCGGTCAATTAGCTAGGCATGACCCAAGAACAAATATTTTCTGCTCCAAGTAATAAAAGCCAGGACAGGATAGAGGAATTTACCGGATTCTTGCCCTGCAGGCCTGTTCAATCCGCGAAAGGCCGTCATGCAAGGTCGCTCGCGGACAAGCCGTGTTCAACCGCATAAACCCGACTCCTTCCTGACCGAAAGACTCGCCCGAATTCAAGGCGACCTTGGCCTCCTGCAAAAAAAAATTCACGAGCTGTCTTTGCGAAAGCTCCAGTTCACGGCAGTCAAGCCACAAAAGATAGGTTGCCTCTGGCATTCTGACGCTGATGCCGGGTATGTTCCCGTTGACGCTGGCAACGGCGTAGTCAAGATTGCCCTTGATGTATGGAACGAGTTGATCAACATAATACGCGCACGTCATATAGGCTGTCTCGAAAGCCAGAAGTCCTAGGGAACTGCGTCCGAGCTTAACGTTCGTCACCGCCGTGCGGTATTGTTCGCGCAAAAATTTGCTGCTTGAAATAACCCCCGCAGTGCGCATATCAGCCAGATTGAAAGTCTTGCTCGGATTGATGGCCACAAGGCTTATGTCGGCAATCTCCGGTGACAGGGAAGCAAAAGGAATGTGCTTTTTCCCGTCAAAAACGTAATCGCAATGTACTTCGTCCGACAAAACGACAACACGGTTCTTCAGGCAAAGTTCGCCAACCCGCAGCAGTTCTTCCCTAGTCAACAACTTGCCCGTGGGGTTATGGGGATTGCAGAGCAGCAGGAGTTTTGTCCGTGGTTTTGCGAGCAGCGTTTCAAGCCCGGCAAAATCAATCTCGTAGCCGTTACCCCCGATCCTGAGCGAGGCGTTGAGAGGTATACGCCCGTTAAACACCGGCGCCATGGAGAAAGGGGGATACACGGGCGTCATTATGACCACATAATCACCTGGCATGGTAAAGGCGTTGACGGCAGCGGAAAGGACCGATCCCACACCGGGTGAAAAAACAACCCACTCGGGCGAGACCTCCCAGTCGAACCGCGTTCGCATCCAGTGGGCCGCCGCCTTTTCAACCTTCATGAGGTCATCCCAGCAATACCCAAAAACACCGTGACGCACCCGTTCATGCAAGGCGTCAATCACCGGCGCTGGACATTTGAAGTCGGAATCGGCGACCCACATAGGCAAAACATCCGGGGGATAGTCGTTCCATTTTTCGCTGTCCGTGCCGCGTCTGTCTATAATTTCATCAAAATCATGTCTGATCATCTCTTCCTCGACTGCCTTGCGGAATGTTGCAATTCCGGGGTATTGTTTTGATATAGGCCTGCATCGCTGCCCGCAGGATACCAACTCCAGCCAGTCCGGGCAATCGGTTTTCACAGCCAGCGGCAGCGAAACGGAGTTTGGCCGTGTCTTTGACAAACGGCGACAATTGTCCTTATATATCGTTATGATTACGACAGCGTTGCGCATGGGCCGCATAGGCTATCTCAACGTCTTGCCTATATATCACCCTCTAGAAGCCGGCATCCTGCCCCACGACTACGAACTTGTCTCCGGCCCGCCAGCCCTGCTCAACGCCATGATGGCACGGGGGGAACTGCACGTCTCCTCCTGCTCCTGTTTTGAATACGCCTGCCGGTCGGAGCGCTATTACTTGGTGCGCGACCTCTCCATCGGCTCCCACGGTCCGGTGATGAGCGTACTGCTGCTTTCCAGAGTTCCTGTGGAAGACCTTGACGGGCGCGAAATTTTCATAAGCGACGAAACACATACCTCCGTGGCTCTTTTGCGCCTGCTTCTGCAGGACAGCTACCGCATGCGGATCAGCTTTGTCACCGGACAGGTGACGCCGGCCCTACGCGCCACTCATCCGCCTTCGGCCTTTCTCGCCATCGGCGATGAGGCCCTGCGCCTGCGCAACCATCCCGAATACCCCTACCGCTTGGACATGGCCGAAGCTTGGCGGGAATGGACAGGACTGCCCTTTATATTCGGCCTTTGGGTTGTGAGCCGCCAGGCGGTGGACGACAGACTTTTTCGCGACGATCCGGGGGAATTGCTGCGGAGCGGCAGGGATTGGGGCCTCGCCAACATGGACGTGATTCTGGACCTCACGGCCCACGGTTGCCCCATTTCGCGCGAGGAATTGCGCGTCTATTACCGCGACGGGCTGGTGTACAGCTTGGGTGAGGAAGAGCTGCGCGGTCTGCGTCTGTTTTACGACAAGCTCGCGCAGGCCGGCATGATACCGGAAGCGCCCGAGCTGCGATTTTTCACAATGCGGCTGTCAGCGCGTTAAAAATGCGCTTCGGTAATGGGATCTGCTTCCAGCAGGCGTCCTTCGTCGCACTTCAGCGCGCGCAACGCTCTGGCGAGCGTTTGTCGGGTTTCCGGACGGTCAAGAATCCCGAGGCTTCTGCGGGCAAACATTTCCGCCAGTTCCGGAGATTCATTACCGTTGAGGTAGAGTTTAGCCATGTCCAACATAGCCTGCGCGTCGTCGGGATTGTGCATCAGGGCCTCTCGCAGCAATTCCCGTGCTTCGCCGTGCCTGCGTTTCCGTGCCATGAATCCCGCCAGCATCCGTCTGGCCGGGCTTGTCTGCCGTCCGGCGTCTTCCAGTTCAATGGCGTGTTCATACAGAGATCTAGCCTGAGAGGTTTTGCCGCTCGCTTCGGACAACTGCCCAAGTCGGATGTGGGCAAAAATATGGTCCGGCGCACAGGCAATGCAGCGGCGGTAATAATGGGCTGCAGAACGGCGTTTGTTAAGGCTCTGACAGACGGAGCCGAGGTTGTAGCAGGTTTGGGCTTCAAGCGGATCACCGCTCCCACTCCCTCGTTTCAGGGCGGTCAGAAAATACCGGCGCGCTTCCTCTTTGCGGCCTAAGGCCGCCACGCACACACCCAGAGAATTCAGGGCCATTATGTTGTTTTTGTCCGCTAAAATGGCAAGCTTGTACTCTTCCATGGCGGTAAAAAGGTCGCCTTGGCTGTATAGCCTGTCTGCGCCGATGTTTAGCGCCAGGGAATTGCACACGCCGGCCTTTGGTTCAGGCAAAAGCAGGGCGTAGTCCAGCGCTTTTAGGGCACAATCGCGTATCTCCGCCTTGCTGAAGTGCAAAAACGGATAACCGGCCAGTCCGGCCGCCGGTCCGCGATTTCCCAAGGCAGCACACAGAGCGCGATAAAGGGGCAGCAGGGCTTCAGGCGTGCTATCGGAATGAAAAAAAATAAGACCCGTGTCGCCGTATTCTCCGCAAAAGGCAAAGGGCTCTTTCGCGTCGGTTTCCGCGCTCTCCTGTCGCGCAAGCTTGCGCAGCAGCCGTAGGGCATCGGCAAAAACACGAGGCCCTGCTTTTTCAAAGCGCACGATTGCAATGGTGAAACGGACAAGTTTGCCCGCTTCACCGACGGAACGTTTCAAAAAATCTCCGTAACCGAAAATGCCATCCACGTTCATGAAAGAAACAGCGGCACCTGTCCCGCGTTCCCCGACGAAGTCCGAACCGGTCGCCAGCAGGGTCAGGGCATCGCCCGACGCGGGCGGATTTGCCGCATCGGCCACATGCATAATTTCCGCCATAGAGTCCATAGCGTAGATTTGCAGCAGCATAATCTCACCCTTATACGCACCACTCCGGCGGTTGCAGACGGCAAAGCGCATCCCCTCGACGGCGCCAACCTTGCGTCCCAAATTCACACACACACACGCCCCACCCAGAATATCCCGACCCTGAACGTCTCGCACCACGCCGCCCTCGTGCAGAATACGGGCAAAAGCCAAGGTACGGTTAGAACCGGTCGCCATGCTCCGGGCCACGTCCGCCGCTAGAGATGCGCGGGAAAGGAGTCGGCGGGCCTGATCGTACATGGGGTTTACCATGTCCGCTCCCCGCATGTCCTGCGGGTAGACGGCATGGCCAGCGCACAGGATTGGCGAAAGGGGACGGCTGAACAGAGGATGGGACAGGCGCACGGCCTGCATGCGGGCAAGGGCGCCTCGGGCCGTGTCGTCACAGACGGCGCGGCCGGCGGCGGGGAGCAGTAAGGCAAAATCATAGCGGCCCACGCGGGCGGGTAGAACATTCGAGGGTAGAAGACATTGGGGCGGATCGCCAGCGCACGCTTTGGCCAATTCGCGCAAAAAATCGTTTTCAAAAACATAGCCGACTTGGCGGGCAATGTCTTCTCCGTTGCAGAGGCGGACTAGCACAAGGCCGAAGCACAGGCTGTGCAGGGGAACATTACCGATGGCGGCCGGGTCTTCAAGAAAGTTGCGTACCCGCGCAGCGCACTGTTCAATATGCGCAAAGAGCGCATCTTCCGTGGCAAAGGAAGTCAGCGCGTCTGTGCATGCTGCCTTGGCAAGAGCCAGATTGTTAAGACAAAGGGCCGCCATGGCAGGCAGGACAGGCAAAAGAGGCCTGATTTCACGCGGTCGCACGCCGCGCGCCATAAAAACGCCCAGCATCCTTCCTTCCACCGCTAGCGGCAAGAGCAAACGGCGCTCGCCGGGCAGCAGTTTCAGGGAGTGTTGCGCTGGGTCTGTGGGGAAATATAAAGCGTGCCCGCTAAAGGTGAAAAAGCCCGCCAGATTTCGGCGTAGCAAGTTTTCCATTTCCAGCAGGTCACGGGGCATTAGTTGCGGAAGCGGGTTGGGCATGCAAACAGCTTCTTTGTCAGTCATGGAGAAGTAAATATCTACCTGAATCCGTCGAGTTGTGCAACGGAACTTCCTGACTGACATTTCCCAGAGTGTCGTCAACAGATATTTGCCCAAACGGCAACGTACCTCGTGTGTACTGCCGCGCTACCGCTGGAGAAAGGTATTTTCAGCCAACTACCCGAGACGGCGGAGATATTTGTCATACCAGCGTTGGTTCTTGCGGTTTTTCCTGGATAGATGTATTTTTGAGGTGAGTCCCCTTTGGTCCATATCCCGGTTTT
>JAITNF010000034.1 GCA_031290615.1 Desulfovibrio sp.
GAACAGGTTCTTCAGTTCCGTCGGGCTGATATCCTCGACCTCTTTTTCCGCCTCGCGCGCCCGGCTGAGGCCGCAGAACCACTCGTAGTCCGCCAACGCCGTGACAGTGGGACGCTCTCCGCACAGCGGGCAATCCTTCTTTTTTTCGATGGTGAAGGTGTGGAAGTGCATTGTCCAGGCGTCAAAGGCCAGAAATTTTCCGATGAGCGGCGATTGGCCGTCCAGGACGAGCTGAATGACTTCCGTCGTCTGTATGCCGCCAGTGATGCACGGCACAACGCCCAGCACGCCGCCTTCTCCGCAGGAGGGGACGGCCCCGGGGGCCGGTGGTTCCGGCATCAGGCAGCGCAGGCACGGCCCACGTGCGGCGTCGAACACTGTGGCCTGCCCTTCAAACTGGTACACCGCGCCGTACACGTCGGGTTTGCCCAGCAGGGCGCAGGCATCGTTGATGAGGTAGCGTGCGGCAAAATTGTCCGTGCCGTCCACAATGACGTCAAAACGGCTGAAGATGCCAAGAGCGTTAGCGCTTGAGAGGGCGGTGTCGAAAACGGTTACGTCAACATGCGGGTTGAGCCGCAGGACAGCCTCTTTCGCCGATGCTGTTTTCGGACGGCCCACATCCTCCGTACTGTGGATGATCTGCCGCTGCAAATTGCTTTCATCAACCCTGTCATTGTCAATGATGCCGATTTCGCCGATGCCTGCTGCGGCCAGATACAAGGCGGCCGGTGAACCCAGGCCGCCAGCGCCCACAAGCAGCACGCCGCTGTTTTTCAGTTTTTTCTGGCCGTTAATGCCCACCCGCGGAAGGAGGAGATGGCGGCTGTAACGTAGTATTTCCTCCCGATTCAGTTCCGGGAGCGACGCTTTCTGGTGTGAGCGTTTTCCTGTCATGAATTTTCTCCCGCCGCGGTTGCTGCCCTGCTTTTTCACCAAGGAGTCGCCACGGACCTTTTCACTTTCCTTTATCTTGCTCCGGTCTGCCCGGTACGACACGACATGCCCAACGTTAATGTTGTCTTCACGAAGTTACGTCTCACAAAAAATTGGTGCGCGTGACACGTTTTCCCAAGCCTGATACGCGCACTTTAGGCAAACCTGTAGGCGGCGGTCAAGCGGAAAAATTCGGAGATTCCTGTTGACACGTATTACCGTACGCTATACAGAAATCTTGATTTTTTGTCCTGAAGCAGGGCAATTTCGATACATCCCGGACGACGGACGAATTGCACCGAAACGGCATCAGGGAGACAAATATGTCCATCAGCGCCTTGCGGCCCTTTCCTTTAGACCAGCCGTTGCCTGCACCGTGCCGGGCGTAGTTGTTCACCCGGAATTTCCCAGCTCTGGCTGGCGCTACTCTCCGGCATGTCGATTCTGGACGCGTCCTTTTTGATCACCTTGACCTGTGAAGTGGCGCAGATGGACATGCCACAGGTCGCGTGGCTTTTATCGCCGTACTGCCGGTATACGTCGTGGACATATTCTGGCTGGCTGGCAGCTGCCTGGAAAACGCCTACATCCACTACACCATCGCCAACATGCCGGCGCGAACCGCCTGCTGATAGACGTGTGCTGGTTGCCTCGCGCTCATTTTTGCCGCGCGTTTCCGCAAGGCCGTGAAGCTGAAGGACACAAGCGCACGAAAGTGCTTTTTTGGGCATGGCAGCCCCTGTATGCGCTTCTGATCCCGTTCAAGGGAACCCTCACCCTTTTTGACGGCGCGGTTTTTCTGGGCATCTACGCCTGGTATATGTATATCATTTGCCGCCGCCCCGTGGAGGGATATGGGGAAATCCCGGAAGGCCCGGCGGCAAATATGGCAGTTGCGTTCCGGCTTTCAGGTGTGATATTATGGCTTTGCCGAATCGAAATTTGTGTGTTTGAGGGTAAGTATGTCGCGCGTCTGCCGTTTTGCCTCCACCAGGATACGAACATGGGGAATGGGACTCTTGTCCTGCGCACTTGTGGCCGCGCTGACAAATATTTTGGTCTGCGGCCGACTTTGGGCCGTGTATTTACCGGGGGGACAACCCTGTCAGGCTGTTCCGACCGTTTTTCCGGGCAAAACTCCCGACACGCGCAATGTCGCGGAGCATGTCCTCCGGCAGACCAGACGGCATGGCAAACTGACCATTGAGGTCAACCTCAGTTATCCATCTCTGGGCTACGCGATTATTGACGACGAAATATCCCGCTGGACCACAAGCATTTTCGGAGTTTTTGAAGAAAGTCTGACGAACTACCCGCCCGACGACGAGGGAGACGACGCGTCTTCAGAAGGGCAAAATTACGCCCTGCAGGGAACCTATACCGTTTCCCGGCCTTCGGATGCCGCCGTTAGCCTGACCTTTGAACTATGGACATATACCGGCGGCGTCCACGGCAACCTAGACGTCATAACCCTGAATTACAGCCTCCTGACAGGACAACGCCTGGAACTTGTCGATCTTTTTGAAGAACTTGACGAGGCACTCAGTCTCATGTCCAAATGGTCCTTTCAGACTCTGGCCCGCCGTTTTGCCAGCGCATGGTCACTGCAAGCGCTAAAAGACGGCACAGCTCCGGATGCGGACAATTTTGCCAGTCTCACCCTCACGCCCGAAGGCATTACCATCAATTTTCAGCCTTATCAGGCGGCGCCGTGGGCCGCCGGCGCGCAGACAGTGGAGATGCCTCTAGAAGAACTGGCGGCGGCAAAGCCCCTGACCGCCGTATGGGGAAGATAATGAACCTTGTCAGCGTTTGCGGGTTTCCGTCATCGGGCCGTCCACATAAAACCAGAAAAGCGCACCCAGTTCAAGAGGACGTAGCGCGCCGTCCGGTCCCTTGAGGGGATCCCCGGCCGTCAGGGCCATACAGCACCACCAGCCGGAATGATTGACCACAAAGGCAAACTGCCCGGCCGCGTCAGTGATGGAAACCAGCTCTTCATGCCAAGGCGTGGGTACGACGCTTTTGTCCGTTTTGATGCGGACAAGGCGAACGGCTACGCCTTTCAGGGAATCCCCGTTGAACAGCGCACGACCGGAAAAAAGCGCGGGTGCCGTCATCCCGAAAGGCCGGGTGAGTGGCTGAATTTCGAAGCGCTGCCCCAGCGGCGTGTCCCAACCGCGCTCCACGCCGTACACGGGCAGCATTGTCTTGACGTAATGCTGGATAAAACGATTGCGCGGGGCGTCCCACCAAGGGCGGGTGTCAATGCTGAACTGGTACAGTCCCGGTTTTTCCAGAGCCACGTTGGCTCCCCAGGCTTTTTTGTCAGCATAGCTAATTTTCTCCACATCTCCCAGCAGATCGCGCCGATCTCCCTGCAATACGCCATCTCTTGCAGGCATGGCTTCGTCATAACGCAACACGGCGAAAAGCTGTGGCATGTCCATGTCGAGGCAGTCCAGCGTAAAGGGACGCATCAGGGTGACCAATATGTCAACTTCCTCGTCAATGCCCGGAACGTCTGTATTAACGTCCTGTTGGGGAGCTTGTCCGGCGGGATCTTTGCCCTGCGGTAGAGCTTCAACACTCGCCCGGCTCGGCACGAGCAGAGTGACCTGCGCCCGCGCCTGCCCAGCGCAGCCCAACAGGACGCACAGCAAAAATATTCCGGCATGTGTAAGTACCCGCGAGGCGCGATTCACTTGCGCCGGGCATACAGGGTGTAGCATTTCAGAATTAAGCCACCCAGACGCTTGACGAGTCGGGACAGCGGGACATGATTGCGGCATAACATCCTCGTCGGAATTTTTTTTCACCGGAATTTCGGAGGCGAAGTCACGAACTGCTTTAACAAAAATCCCGTCGTCTGTCAGCAGGAAAACCGCGTCCGCAGGTACAACCCGCCAAATCTCCCCGCAATGGCCACGCGCCGTGTTGACGGAGGAAAGGTCTCGTGGTATGTTGTGTGAATCCCGAAAAATGGAAAAAAAGCATGCTCATACCCGTAAATGAACTTCCGCCAGGGGGAGCTCAATTCATTCTTGACGATCAGGCCCTGTGGCTTTCTTCCATCGACGACTTTGGCATGAACTGCGCCGTCACAAGCCCGCTTGCGGCTGGAGTCACGGTTATCCCGGCGAAAACTGGCTGTCTTGTACACGGTCGGCTGACGGGAAAAATCGTTATGCCCTGCAACCGTTGCGCGGAGGACTCCTCCATCTCCATCGCGTCCTATTTTGAAGAATTTGAACTCTCGCCGGATGGAGACTCCGCGCGTGACGGGGAGGAAAGCCGCATTATCACGCAGAACGGCATCCCCATACTGGACCTAGCGGCCATCTGCTGGGAGGAATTTGTGCTCTCCCTGCCTGCGGTTCCACTGTGCAGTCCCGACTGCAAGGGGGGGTGCCCCGGCTGCAGGACCAATCTGAACAACGCCGCCTGCGTTTGCATGCGCGATGAGCCTGATTCGAGGTTCGCGGTATTGCTGGGGCTGAAACTTGACCGGAAATCGCGGTAACAGGCATAAGCTCCAACCAGGCCCAAACCATCAACAAGTTTAGAGAGCAGCTCACCAAAAAATTCTATGCCATTGACGAATTTTGATATGTTCCAGAGCGCGGGCGATATTTCTGGCCGTATTTCGGTCAGGTTGCGGATTCCCTGCCGGCACACCAATTGATAGAGATATGTAACTTGTCGTCGCTCATAAGCAATTTCCTTTTTATAGGACGTAAGTTACTCCGCTTTAGCTACAGCCATCTCCCACCTTGCAGAAGGCAGCGGCCCTGGCTTTGCAGACAGGGCAGACGTCACAGAGGCCTTCGTGGATGTAGCCGCAGACTGTACAGACA
>JAITNF010000082.1 GCA_031290615.1 Desulfovibrio sp.
GACGTGGTGGACGCGGATTACACAGAAGTGAAGAATTAGTAATAATCGAACTAGACGGCAAAAATCACGGCTTGTCACCGTGCAATCAGTGTAGTAATAGAAAAACCGGTTCTTTCGGAACTGGTTTTTTATTTTAGTCGGAGCGCCTATGACTTCCAAACCAGCACATATTCCTATTTTGCTGTTGTCAGCGCTACACGTTTTGTCGGCCTGCGCCGTTCCTGCGCCGCAAGCGCCTTCGCCCAGAGCTGTTCTCCCTCCTCCGGGAGCGCCCTGTGTTGTCCTTGCTTTGCCGTCTTCCGGCCCCTATGAGCCCATAGCCTCTAAAATCAACAGAGGCGCGAAAGCGGCCCTGCAGGAACTGACCAGACGCGGCGAGGCTCTGCGTCTTGAATTCATCAATACCGAGGGACCGCACTGGCTTGCGGAACTCTCGGCACTGCCCCGGGAATGCGCCGTTGTGGGTAGTCCTCTTCAGGCAAGCAGGTACGATGAAGCACGCAAGGCTGGCGTGACGGATCATCGGGTGTTTTTCACCTTTCTGCCGTCACTGAAGGCCGGAGATGAGGGTACGCTGGCTTGGCGATTCTTTCCAAGCCCCCAGGACCAGATTGACGCCCTTGTCGTTTTTGCCACGGACACGCTCAATATCCGCACCTACGGCGCTTTTTATCCGGCAGACGCTTTCGGCGAGCGCATGACCGCCCTTCTGGAGCAAAATCTTGCCGCCAGGAGCATCTTTTTGCAAAAAGTTTCCTATGTTCCGGACGACGCCACAACATGGAACAGTGCGGCGGCGGTTCTTCTGCACCCGGTGATTGGCCCTGACGGCAGAACTCCCGTCCCGCAGACGGCCTTTGAGGCTCTGTTTTTGCCGGATTCCTGGAAAAATATGGACAGGTTGACCACAAGCCTGCTCTATAATGGAGAAGACCGCCTAGTTCTGCTCGGTACAACCCTGTGGGAGCAAGGTCTTTCCGGCAGATTGATCCCCAATGCGGACAAATTTTTTTTGGCGGTCTTCCCCGGCGCATGGAATGCCGATGTTGCCCCGCCGGACTTGAAGACCCAGGCCAGTGATTTCTGGGTGGCCTTGGGCTATGATTTTACACGGTTCGCTGTCAATCTTGGTTTTACATGGCGTCCTTCTGCAATGGAGGTGAGTTCCAAGGCGCGGTCAGTGCAAATGACTTGGAGCATGGCCCCAATTTTTTGGGACACCGCCGGCATGGCCCATCAGAAATTGTGGCTTTTCCAGGTTACTTACATGGGCATGACGCCGCTCAATGTGGAGAGTTTCGAGCAAAACCGCTCGGTTGTGTTGCAAAGGGCGTCCTTGCGCATGCAGGGTCTGTCGGTTGTGGATGCCCAGAGTAATCCCCTTGTGCCCGGCTCCAGCATGCCCACGCAAAATCAGATTGACGCTGGCTGGCAGAAGACTGCGCCGCAAAATCAGCCAGCTGTATTGCCGCTCAGCCCGACGCCGAAGCCTTCGTACAAACTGAGTTTGCCACAGGCGCGCTAGGTATTGGTCCGTAATGCCTTGCCGTGAGAGCGTAAAATTTGATAGCGCATAAACCGCTGTAGAGAGGATTGTAGTATGTCAGATCAAAATATCAGCCGGGACGACGTGTTCAGGATGGCCGCCCTCTCCCGGCTCCAGGTGGCCGAAGAGGAACAGGCGCTTTTTGCCCGGCAGCTTCAGGATATTCTTGCTTACATGGATATTCTTGTCTCGGTGGACACAGATGGCGTGGATCCCCTGTACAGCACGGCCCTGCACGGCGGAATTCTGCGTGACGATGTGGCGGCGATCCGGCTGAGCCGGCAAGAGGCATTGCTGAACGCGCCGCAACAGAACGGCGAGTGCTTTGTCGTGCCGCGTATTTTGTGATTGTTATGCAACAAATTCAGGATATTCTATGACGGACATTTGTTCGCTTACGCTTACCGCTGTTGCAGAGGCTTTGCAAAAAAAAGAAATCAGCGCTACGGAAGTCACGCAGACCTGCCTTGATCGCATTGCTCAGACAGAACCCAAAATATCCGCATTGCTGTGGATAGACGCGGAAAACGCCATCGTCCGTGCCAGGTCGCTGGACAAAAACGGACCTGCGCCGTCCATGCCGCTCTTCGGCGTTCCTGTGACCATCAAAGACGCCATCTGCGCCAAGGGCCTCGCCACAACGGCCGCCTCCCGCATATTGGAGGGCTTCAGGCCGATTTTTGACGCTTTTGTGGTGGAAAAACTGCGCGCGGCCGGAGCCATTATTCTGGGTAAAAACAATATGGATGAGTTTGCTATGGGGTCAACTACGGAGAACTCGGCCTTTCAGAAAACAAAAAATCCTTGGAATATCAACAAAGTTCCCGGTGGTTCCAGCGGCGGTTCAGCGGCTTCCGTTTCGGCCGGGCAATGTTTTGCCTCCTTGGGGTCGGACACTGGCGGCTCTATCCGCCAGCCAGCCTCCCTGTGCGGCTGCGTAGGTCTGAAACCCACCTATGGTCGTGTTTCCCGTTATGGACTCATTGCCTACGGCTCTTCCCTTGACCAAATCGGTCCACTGACGCGGTCTGTAGCCGACTGTGCTCGTGCGCTTGGCGTAATTGCCGGGTACGACAGACGCGATGCCACAAGTGATCCGCGTCCGGTGGAAGATTACGTCGCGTCGCTGGGGGATAAACCTCTCAAGGGCACGCGTCTTGGTCTGCCAGGAGAATTTTTCGGCGACGGGGTCGCCGCAGAAGTGAGTGCCGCCTGCGAGGCAGCCCTGCGTACAGCGGAAATACTCGGCGCGGAACTGGTGGAGGTGAGCCTGCCGCACACCGGAGCGGCTATTGCCACCTACTATATTATCGCCATGGCGGAGGCCAGTTCCAATTTAGCCCGTTTTGACGGTGTGCGCTACGGCAGGCGCACGGTGGATGTGCAGAATCTTGAGGACCTGTATGTGCGGTCACGTTCGGAAGGCTTCGGCACAGAGGTGAAACGCCGTATCGTGCTGGGATCCTATGTGCTTTCCGCTGGTTATTATGACGCCTATTACCGCAAGGCCGCCCAAGTGCGCCGCCTGATACGCGACGAATATCTGGCCGCTCTTGAGCGTTGCGATGTCATCTGCGCGCCGGTTTCACCTGAAACCGCTTGGAACATGGGGACGCACAGCGCCGACCCTTTGCGTATGTATCTTATGGATGCTTATACACTTTCGCTCAACCTGGCAGGACTACCTGGCCTTTCCCTGCCTGTGGGTAGAGGGGTGGAAAGCGGAATGCCCGTGGGAATGCAGCTTATCGGCCGGGCTTTCGGCGAAGCGGAACTGCTAGCTTACGGCCATGCGCTGGAGCAGGCCCTGCCGGGCGTTGGTTACCCAGCGTTGCCGTAACGGCGCGCCAAAAAACGCGCGTAGGGAATGAATATATGAATTAACTGTATGTGTTGCAAGGAAATGACAACACAGCGCCTTTCCCTGCCTGTGGGTAGAGGGGTGGAAAGCGGAATGCCCGTGGGAATGCAGCTTATCGGCCGGGCTTTCAGCGAAGCGGAATTGCCAAGCCTATTGTGACTTTGAAGCTGTTCTGGCAGATGGTGATTTTTTCCGCAAGCGATATTGAGGATATTATTGTCCCATTTGGGGTGGGTAAAATTCTCAGAAAAAAATTTGCAGAAACGCTCTCTGTCCCTGCGGTAGCGGAAAAAATACAAACAGTGTTGTGATAGGTAGATCACACTCAAAGCATGAATACGGGGAATGCTTTAATAAGATTCGAGAACCCCAATCTCATGGTCTTGATATTCCCCTCATTATCCTCAACCGTCTCAAAAATGTAATTGTTCATCAGCTGTTTCTTCCGATGATACAACGGAAATTCATTGAAAAGAACTGGTCGTAAAAAAAACTCCAGTGTTCACGCGCCGGGGCTTTTTTTGTTGATTGACGACGTCGGGGAGGCCGGGGATTAACCCGGCCTCTTTTTATGAAGCATAGATTGTCCACTCCATAGTGGGCAGCTGCGCCAAGGCCTCATCCACAGTCAAAGAGCCGTCCCTAAAAGGTTAATGGGAGCAGAATCAAAGCGGTAATCTTCTTCATAGTTCTCTCCTTGTCAAGAACTGATTGGCAGGCGGAATGTGGCGTCATACGCGAGCAGTATTGACTGGTTGGACAAGTCTTGCCAACTTCCCCCGCAGACTACTACGAACAGCTCAAAACCCCGCGCACGTTGTCGGTTGAAAAAAAATTGGACATGAAAAAGCCCCGACGCGTGAACACCGGGGCCTGCATCCCTGTGATTTTTCAGATTACCGCATCATCGCGTAAATCCTTAAGTTTTCACGGTCGTTGCGAACCACATTGTCCTGAATATGACAGATTCCATGTCACTGATTCTTTCGCGCAGCGTATTGACGACATCACGATGCGGCTTGTGCAGCAAGTCAGTGCCTCTGTCCGTGCAGACAAGCGGCGTTCCGGCAGTGAGCTTTCTCAGCACGGCATCGGTCCGGTGATGCGGTCAAGTTCTCTGTCCACCGAATACAGCCAGGTTTCAAACTCGATGGCCCGCTTCCGTGCGTCTTCAATCAGGTCGTTGAGGTCTTTTCCCATTGGTCCGCATTGACTGCGGCGTTGATGGCGGGAAAAATCGGAAACGATGAGACAGGCTCCGGCATGGTTTTTTGCGTTTCCAGAGTCTGGCCGCGAACCCATGCATTGATTACGCCGGCGGTGAGTTCCTTGCGCTCCGGGTCGGTGCGAAGGGAGAGACGCGTCGGGGGGTGGGAAGTCTGTAGTGAAGTTTTGCCTCCATCGCGTTGAAGGCGGCGTTATTTTTCTGACTCTGCCGTTCGAGTTCATTAATTGCGCTCTGTCTTGCTTGTGGCGGAATTGTTGATCCTTTTCTGTCATCTCCAGTATGTGCTCTGGGGCGTTGGGAATAAGTTCAGCATACCTTTTAAGAGTATCGGGAGAGGGAAGTGGCCCGGCGAATATTGATGTTTGCTTGAACGCAATATGGCGGGAAGATACGGATTGTAACTCAGGCGAAACGGGGTCGGATGGTTTTTTCGGGTTCGGATTGTTGCCCTCAGGATCAAGGCCTTTGGCATTCAGCCTGACAAACTTGACGCTGCTTTTTTCAAAGAAAGGTCTTGAAGGTTATACCATTCAAGCCCAGCCGGGGAAGCTGTTGGCACATAATTAGCATATAC
>JAITNF010000038.1 GCA_031290615.1 Desulfovibrio sp.
AAAAACGGCATTCTTCCCTTTGATAAAACCAGCCACGGACGAAACTGACAGTTTCGGGGATATACTTGTCAAAATATGAGCATGGTCAAGAAGTAAATGCCCCTCCTGGTTTTAGCTCTCCTTTTGTTCCGCCGATGACTGGAACACTGCATCAAGCTCTGGTCGTAACCCCATGAACAAACTTTTCTTACGCTATTTTGGTATCCAAACGATATGGTACTTGCATTCCCATCTGTAGATGGATATGGTCCTTGGATATATGCCCTTTTATGATGTCCACAGATTCAGCCCGACAAATTTCGCAGATCATTTCCCGCGTTTTGAAGGCAATATCTCCCACCAGTATCGGCTTGCGGCACTTGGTAATCCAAACCAGATGCGGATGAATGGCAAAAACACTGCGCACTCCATGATGATAATCGCTCATGCTCCACAGATTAAACAAGAAACGCTAAAGCTCCCAGCTAAAAATTGGGGTTTTGTCCATCCCAAATTGGTACAATAAAATTGTTGATGCAGAGTCTGTTTTACACAATCCTCGCACTGCTGCTCGGCGGAGCTTTCTTTTCGCTCCTTGCCGGTCGCACGGCTCCGGTTACAGCCTGTGTCGCCTGTGTGGGAGCTGGGCTGCTCGGCCTTACACTTTCCCTGAACCTTCTGTCCGGCGGGATACCGCTGAATGCGAGTCTGCCCTTGATGCTCCCGCTGGGAGATTGGCGATTCCGAGTGGACGGGCTTTCCGCCTTTTTTCTCGCGCCTGTTTTTCTGCTCGCCTGCATCTCGGGGGCGATATTGCCCGGCCGCGTCAGGTGCATGGCGGACGAATCGGGCGCAAGACTTGCCGTGGCCCGGCACTGCGCCTGCTTCTGCCTGCTCATCGCCGGCATGGTTCTAACCTTGACGGCTGCGGACGGCGCACTCTTTCTCGTTTCCTGGGAGATCATGTCGATCATGCCCTTTTTCCTCATCAGCCCGCTTGACAGGGATGTGAACGAGCGTAACGCGGTATGGGTGTACCTGACAGCAGCGCGTCTGGGAGTTTTGCCCCTGCTTCTGCTTTTCGCGGGCATGGTGTCGGAAGCAGGTGGAACGTCTTTTGCCCTTTTTGCCGAACGCGATTTTTCGCAATACGCGGGGCTGTATTTCGTATTGGCCCTGCTAGGCTTTGGCCTGAAAGCCGGACTGATCCCCCTGCACGTCTGGATGCCCGAGGCCCATTCTTCGGCACCCGGCCATATTGCGGTGCTGCTCTCCGGTGCAATGCTCAATGTCGGATTGTACGGCCTTTTCCGCATGATTCTGCTGGTCGGGCCGCCGGAAACCTGGTGGGCATACACTCTCATGGGGGTCGGCGCCTTTTCCGGCGTCACCGGTATTTTGTTGGGCCTTGTACAGACCGACTTTAAACGTACCTTGGCTTATTCCAGCGCAGAGAACATGGGCATTATCTCCCTTGCCTTGGGCGGCGCGTTCCTGGCGGGCAAAAACAACGCTCCCACAGTCGCCGTGCTGTTGCTGACCGGAGTCTTTCTTCACATTTGGAACCACTCGCTCTTCAAAAGTCTGCTTTTTCTGGCGGCAAACGCCCTGAAGGAGCATACCCATACCACGCTCATCCACCGCCTGGGCGGTCTGCAAAAACGCATTCCCGTTACCGGCGGTTGTTTTGCCATGGCAAGCGCCGCCATTGCGGGCATCCCCCCATTGAACGGCTTTATGAGCGAACTTCTGCTGTACCTAGGCTTCGGACTTGGCGGCAAGGCCGCCGGCAATACAGAGACTATGCTTTTGTTCTGGGGGGCTTTCTTCATTCTCGGCGGCATTGCCGGCATGACGCTTTTTGCATTTGTCCGCGTGTACGGACTTGCTTTTCTCGGCGCGCCGCGAAGTCCGGATTCCCTGAAAGCGCGGGAGCCGGAAACGCTGTTTCAAGCGGCCATGCTGCTGTTCGCCGTGCTTTGCGCGAGTGTCGGACTTTTCGGGCCGCAGCTCTTGTGCGCGATTACCCCTCTTGCGGACGTGTTTGCGCGGGCTAGCGGGTTTTCCCCTGAATCCCTGATTGAAGGAACGGCGCTCACCGGCACGGTTCTCCATTGCTATGCCCTTGCGGGCATCGGATTAGTGACGCTCTGCATTCTTGCAGCGCTCGCGCGCGCGCGGCTGGTGGCCCGCAACGGGGCAGTCACCGACACAACCTGGGCTTGCGGATATAGTCGCCCCACAGCCGCCATGCAGTACACGGGCGGCTCTTTCGCGCGTACCTTTGCCCTGCTGTTGCACCCGCTGGCGCGCACACGGACGCAAAAGCCCAAATTGGAAAATTTTTTTCCGGAAGAGGCGAAGGTAATTGTGACAACTCCAGACTGGCCGACGCAGGCGTGGGACCACTTTCTGTTCCGGCCTGTCGTCGCGCTGGCCGAAGTTACGAAGAGTCTGCAGACTGGACTTGTGAATCTGTATATCCTTTATATTTTCATCGCCCTAGTGGCGGCCCTGACCTGGGCTTTGGGGTGGGCATGACAGCACAATTTTTCGCATCCCTAGGCGGGATTGTCATCTCCCTCCTATTGGCGCCGCTTCTGCCCGGCGTCATTAACCGCGTCAAGGCCCGCGTGGGCGGAAGAAAAGGCAGTCCCTTGGCGCAACTCTACTTTGATTTACGGCGACTTTTGGGCAAAAGTCCCGTCTATCCCGAGGTCACGACACTGTTTTTCAAAGCTGCCCCGGTTGCAGGCGTGGCTGGCGCCGTAGCGGCACTCACGCTGTTGCCCTTCGGAGGAGTAAGGGCTCCGGCAGCCTTTCCCGGAGATTTCGTCCTGCTTTCTGGGCTGTTTGCCATGTCGCGTTTTTTCCTTATCCTCGCCGCTCTGGATACCGGTAGCGCCTTTGAAGGCATGGGCGCGTCCAGAGAGGCATTTTTTTCGGCCCTCGCCGAACCCATATTTTTGTTCTGTCTTTTTATCCTCTGTCTTCAGTCGCAGCAGTATTCTCTGTCCGGCATGGCAACGAGCATGGTCACAGACAACTGGATGTCCAACACCATACTCGCCTTCTCTCTTTTTCTGCTGCTTCTGCCGGAGAACAGCCGCATCCCAGCGGACGATCCAAACACGCACCTGGAACTCACCATGATTCATGAAGTGATTCTGCTAGATCACAGCGGGCCGGATCTGGCTTTTCTGAAATATGCCGCCGCCCTCAAGCTGTGGATATTCAGCCTGATCATCGCCGGGCTTGTGCTGCCAGTGCCCTCCACAACACTGTTTGACGACAACGGGGCACTGGGACCGCTCGGCATCTGCGGGCTTTCGCTGCATTGGGGAATGACCATCGCGACGCTTCTCGGCATCAGCATTCTCGTCGGTTTTGTGGAATCACTGATGGCACGGCTGCGCATGGAGCGCGTGCCGCAGATTCTGACTATGTCCGGGGCCTTTGCGGGTCTGGCAGCCTTAGCTCTCATGGAGGCAGGCATGACCGGGTCCCCCTTGGGTATCCTGATCGGGCTCATAGTCATCAGCGATTTCTGTCTACTCGGAGCCGAGCGCCTGCGTCTATGCATACGCCTTATCGCCGGGCAGGGCATGGTGCTCGGACTCATACCGCTGCTAACGACGGATAGCGTCCTGTCGGTACGTATAATCGTCGCCGTCGCTGTGTTTTTTGCGGTCAAGGCGATCGTACTGCCTTGGTTTTTATGGCGAACCTATAAAAAATTGCCGCCGCAGGCCCCCGGTGCCTTCTATCTCGGCAACACGGCCTGCGTACTCCTCGGCCTTGCCGCTTTTGTTTTTTCCCTCTGGCTGAACGCGCGTCTCGGCCTTGCTGCCAATCAGCTGTTTTCACAAATTTTTCCCATAGCATTTGCCACCATATTTTCCGGACTTCTACTCATCATTTCGCGCCGTATGGCTTTAGCGCAGATATTCGGCTATCTTGTCATGGAAAACGGAGTCTACCTTCTGGGTATGCCCATGGCGCAGGAAAGTTCAATCTGGCTGGAGCTTTCCATACTTATGGACATTCTGGTGGCCGCTTTTGTCATGGGTATTGCCCTGACGCATCTCAACCGAGCATTTGACTCCACGGACGTGGAGCGCTTTGCCACGCTCAAAGATTGACCGCGTGACTGTCGCCGCCCTGCTTTTGCCGTTTCTGCTCTTGCTGCCTTTTTGCGCGGCCTTGCTGTCCTGGTTTGTCCAGGCGGATACGATCAGGCGTACGCTCCTGATGTTCACGGCAACGGCCGAACTGGCTCTTGCCGCGCTGTGCTGGGTTGTGCAACCGCTTTCGCTGGGAGGTGATCTGCTCTGCCTTGACGATATGGGTCGTCTGGTGCTGACCATCACCTGCACACTTTTTTTTGCGGCAGCCATATATGCCGAGGGTTATCTGAAAGCGGAAGCCCCCGGCACGCGCAAAGATTTTCAGCAGGGCCTGCATTTTTCCAACGCGCACGAGGCAACCTTCACCGCATGCCTGCTGCTTTTTCTTGCGGCGACGGTTCTAACGGCCGCTACACGGCATCTGGGCCTTCTGTGGGTGGGTATAGAAACAACCACGGTGGTCAGCGCTCCGCTAATCTATTTTCACCGTCACCGACGCTCCTTAGAGGCGACCTGGAAATACCTGCTCATCTGTTCCGCAGGCATCGGTCTGGCGCTCATCGGCAACCTGCTATTGGACATTTCCATGCAGATCGAAGCGGGTCACACGGTGGACATGTCCGTCAGCGCATTGACGGCTGCCGCCGATCGCGTGCATCCGACATGGTTCAAAGCCGCCTTTGTATTTCTGCTCATCGGCTATGGGACGAAAATGGGCATAGCCCCCATGCACACTTGGTTGCCGGACGCACACAGCGAAGCGCCTTCTCTGGTTTCGGCCCTGCTTTCTGGCGCGTTGCTCAACTGTGCCTTTCTCGGCATTTTTCGGGCGCAGGAAGTGGCCCTGGCGGCGGGACTTGCGGAATTCACTTCCACACTACTGCTGGCCTTCGGCTTTTTTTCCATGCTCATTGCCGCATTTTTTATTGTGAATCTGGGTGATTTCAAACGTATGTTGGCCTATTCCAGCGTGGAACACATGGGAGTGCTGTTCATCGCCTTGGGAACAGGGCTGGTGGCCGGACGCGGTGGGGTGCTGCACATGATGGGTCACTCTTTGGTCAAGGCGGCGCTTTTTCTGCTGGCGGGAAATATCCTCGCGCGCTACCACACGAAATCAAACCACGATATCACGGGCATGGCGCGGGCGCTACCTATAACAGCACTTTTGTGGTTTACCGGCATTATAGCCATCACCGGCACGCCCCCCTTTCTTGTCTTTATCAGCGAATTTTCCATCCTGCAGGGTCTGCTACGTTATGGACTTTTGCCAGCGGCGATGTACTTGGTCCTACTCGGAATCATCTTTGTAGGCATGATCACCCCCACGCTGCACATGTGCAGGGGCAGCATACCGCACGACATCAAGCCGGCGGTGAGAGAGACCCCTGTATTTGTCCTGCCATCAGCCTGCCTTCTGCTGGCGGCGCTGCTGTTCGGCCTGTATATGCCCGAATGGTTGCGGGACTGCCTTGACGGAGCCGTTTCCCTTGCCTTTCACCTATGAAGCCAGGAGTTGTTTCTGTTATGTCGGCCGCATCCATCACAACCACAACCCGGCGGGACGCCGTTGCACGACATCTTCTCTCGGGGGGAACGCCGGAGAAAATTTCTCCGTCTGACGCACTGCCCTTGCGCAACGGCGCCACCGCACCCTTGGACGCCGTGCCGGTGATGGATTTCGCTAGCTTCCGCCACTGGCTTACCGCGCTGCTCAGCGCCGGCTGCCGAATTACCGCGTTTTTTGCCGTGCCGCGCGGGGATGACGGAAAGGATGACGCGTCATTTTTTCTTTACGCCGTAGTGGCGGACGACAATGCGGGACTGCTCCGCCTGGCGCGCGTCGGGGTTTGCGGAGCCTATCCCTCACTGACCCGCGACATGCCCGCCTTGCACCTGTTTGAGCGCGTCATTTATGAAAAATGGGGTCTTTTGCCGGAGAACCATCCTTGGCTCAAACCCGTACGTTTTGACAATCCGACAGGCCCCGCCGCTGGCGAAATGGAATTTTATCGCATTGCCGGCGATGAGGTGCATGAAGTTTCGGTGGGACCCATACATGCCGGCGTCATAGAATGCGGGCATTTTCGCTTCCAGTGTCTGGGCGAGGAAGTGCTGCACCTAGAAATATCTCTGGGTTACCATCATCGGGGCGTGGAAGTCCTTTTGACCGGCATGGCGCGTTCGCGCCTGCTTCCTCTCGTGGAAGCCGTGGCGGGAGACAGCACCGTAGCGCATACTTGGGCCTGCTGCGCGCTCCTGGAGAGACTTTCGGGAGTGCTACCCACCTCGCGCGGGCAGCATCTGCGTGCTCTAGCGCTGGAACTGGAACGTCTGGCCTGCCATACCGGCGATCTTGGGGCCATTGCCGGAGATGTCGGCTTTTTGCCCACATCGGCTTATTGCGGCCGTCTGCGCGGCGATTGGCTGAATTTGAGCGCCATGCTCTGCGGCAGCCGTTTCAGCCGCAGCATGATTGTTCCGGGAGGCGCTACCTTTGATGTGGATGCGGCTCTGGCGCGCGACCTTGTGAACAAAACAAGGCAAACTTTGCGTGATGTTGAAGGGGCTGTGCGACTGATATGGATTTCTCCGTCCGTCATGTCAAGACTGACCGGCATCGGCATCCTGCCGTCCACTGCGGCGGCCTCTCTGGGAATAGTCGGCATGGCGGCCCGCTCATCCGGCCTTGCTCTGGATGTACGACACAGCCATGCGTTGACTGATCTGCCGGAGCCGCCCGCTATGTGCACGAAAAAAAACGGCGACGTAGGGGCCAGAGCCGCCTTGCGCCATACGGAAGTCCAATCTTCTGCGGCATTTTGTGCAAATCTTCTGGAAAATATTCCTTCCGGGGCAATTTGCGCGCCGAACTGGCGGAATTTTACCCGTCCCCTTGCTCCCGAACACATTGCCGTAGCGCTTGTGGAGAGCTGGCGCGGCGAGGTCTGCCATGTGGCATTGACGGACGCAAAGGGCGATTTTGCGGCGTATGCCATAGTGGATCCCTCGTTCCACAACTGGGCTGGGCTCGCCTACGCCCTGCGCGGACAGCAGATTTCTGATTTTCCCCTGTGCAATAAAAGTTTTAACCTGTCCTACTGTGGACATGATTTGTAGGCGGTGTGTGCTATGCTGGAAATTTTTCTGGAACGTTTCCGTCAGAAATCGCGCACCGCAGCTTTTCCGCGTGATCTACCGTCCCTGCCGCCGCGTTTTCGCGGCCGGCCCTTTATTGATACCGGCCGTTGCGATGGCGTGGCCGGCCGTGAGTGCGGTTTTTGCGCCGCCGCCTGCCCCTTGCAGGCTCTGCTTCTTGAAGATGGCAAACCAGCCTTGGATATGGGCATGTGCACCTTTTGCGGCGAATGCGCCCGTGCTTGTCCGAAAAGCGCGCTGGTCTTCACCACGGACTGGCGTCTGGCATCCACCATACGGAAGGCTCTTGTCGTGCGGCCCGCCGCCTATCAGGCGCCCGAGCGGCCAGATGCCGGACAGACGGCATCCGAGGGACTGACTTCCCCGAATTCTCCGGACAACAAGCGCCGTTATGCCCTGCCGGAATTACCTCTTGCTCCTGTAACGGCTTTAGACTCTGTCTTTGCCCGTTCATTCCGCTTGCGTCAGGTGACGGCGGCGGGGTGCGGAGCATGTGAAGCCGACCTCAATGTTCTTGGAACACTGGTTTATGATATGGAACGATTTGGCTTGGATTTTGTCGCTTCGCCCCGTCATGCGGACGCCATTATCCTCACCGGCCCACTGCCACGCAATATACAGACGGCACTGAAAGACTGCCATGCGGCCATGCCGGCGCCGAAGGTGGTTATGGCTGTCGGCGCGTGCGCCATTTCCGGTGGGATGTTCCGCAATATTTCTTCCGCAGCGGTGGGCAGCGTTCAGGGGGCTTCGCCGCATGTGGACGTGAACCTTTTCATACCAGGCTGCCCGCCGCACCCTTGGACCACGCTGGATGCGCTGTTGCGTTTTATCGCTCCGCATTCTGTTTCCGAATAAGGCTCCGCATAAGGATTGGGAGCCGGTTACTTAAACGGGTTATTGCTGCGCGTGAATACTGCAAAACGCTGTTGATGGCCGATTGATACTTGGGGTGACGTTGCTTGAAACATGCCAGAATATCAGCATCAAGGCGTAAAAATACCTGCCTTTTGATGGAGCGGTAAAATTTTTCTCACTCCGTCGAAGATGGTTTTGTCGGCCGCGCCGGTCAGAAAATCTATATTAGCCACAACGCCGTTGTACAGCTTGGCACCGCTACTGAACGTCACTTCGCCGGCACTCAGATGGCCGCCTCTCACTGTCGCCGCGCCGGCCATTTCGAGCGAGCCGGCCATTTCCGTCAGGGAGTCGGTAAGAGTCAGGTCGCCCACCCACTCGGCGGTTTCCAGCGTCCAGTCGCCTGCATGCACATCCGCTTTTAAAAAAAAATGCGGACTATAGTTTTTATCTATCTATAAAATGAAAACTCTAGAAAATTTGCGGAGGTAGTTGACTTTTTGTTCGATTATTCACAAGATAGTTTCGGTTTTTACCTTTTCCGCAGAGCTGGTGGTTTGGACATCTGCGGCGAGGTAAACATCACAACTACCAACAGTGGAGGAACCTAAAATGACCAAACTTGTCTCCCCGCACGGAGGAAAAGGCCTTGTGTGTTGTCTTCTTGAAGGCGCTGCCCTTGAAGCCGAGAAAAAAAAGGCCGCCGGTCTGAAAAAGATTGAGATTTCATCCCGCGCCAAAGGCGATCTCATCATGATGGGAATTGGCGGCTTTTCGCCCTTGAGCGGCTTTATGAAAAAAGTCGACTGGAAAAGCGTATGTGAAAAAATGCTGCTTTCAGACGGCACGTTCTGGCCAGTGCCGGTAACGCTTGACATTTCCGCCGCTGACGCCAAAGCCGTAAAGACGGGCGAGGAAGTTGCCCTTGTGCGCAATGACGAAGTTATGGCTATCATGAAGGTGGAAGAAGTCTACGAGATGACCGAGACCGACAAAAAACAGGAATGCGAGTTAGTCTTCAAGGGTGAAGGCCCTGATTCCAAAAAATTCTGGGAAGTGGCCCCCAATGACCATCCTGGCGTCAAAATGGTTTTGGAGCAGAAAGAATACAATATTGCCGGCCAGGTGAAAGTGCTCTCCCAAGGTGACTTCCCGACAAAATTCCCCGGTATTTACAAAACCCCGGTCGAATTGCGCGCCGAAATGGACCAGCGCGGATGGCAGAAAGTCGCGGCCCTGCAACTGCGCAACCCAATGCACCGCTCCCACGAATACTTAGCAAAGATTGCCGTGGAAGTGTGCGATGGCGTCGTCATCCACTCCCTTGTCGGCTCGCTCAAGCCCGGTGATATTCCCGCTGAAGTGCGCGTCAGGTGTATTGACACCCTTGTGGACAAATATTTTGTCAAGGCAAACGTCATTCAGGCCGGTTATCCGCTGGACATGCGCTATGCCGGTCCGCGCGAAGCCTTGCTTCACGCCACGTTCCGCCAGAATTACGGCGTCAACAACCTGATCGTCGGTCGCGACCACGCCGGAGTGGGCGACTTCTACGGCATGTTTGAAGCCCAAGAAATCTTCCGCAAAATGCCAAAACCCGCCGAAGCCGGCAAACGCTTGCTCTGTCATCCTCTGAACATCGACTGGACCTTCTACTGCGTCAAGTGCGACGGCATGGCCAGCATGCGTACCTGCTCGCACGGCAAGGAAGACCGCGTTATCCTCTCCGGAACCAAACTGCGCAAAATGCTTTCCGAAGGCACGGAAGTGCCGAATCACTTCGGCCGTGAAGAAGTGCTCGTCATCCTGCGCGAATACTATTCCAGTCTGACGGAAAAAATTGAAATCAAAATGCAGAACGCCGCTGTCGGTGCCGGCATGTAACCCATCTGTCAATTGACAGAATCTGAAAAAGGCGCTACAATGCGCCTTTTTTCGACATAAAATCCCGCTTTACGAACAAACAAAAATAGCCTATGCTATTTACAAATTTTTTACCGTCCTGAAACAACAGACAAATCATCCTGATGCAGGTGTTTCATGAATCATCTCAAAAAAATCCTTGTCGATTCTTTATGCGTCACGATTCTGGCGGCAGCTTTCTGCGTCTGGAGCGTCTTCGGCAACGACATCAATATTTGCATCAGTACAGGATGTTCTCTATACCAGGACCTCACCATTGGCGGCATTTCCCTGTGGTGGATTGGAATAGCGGTTTTTTCTATTCTCGCCCTGCTGGCTCTTGTGGGTGCGGCTTCTCTGGGCCGCCTGATAGCGGGGTGTGCTCTATGCGGTGACATCTGCCTGCTTCTACTTATGGCGCTCACCGCTCCCTGCGTGAGCTGCCTTGTGATCGCCCTGTTTTTTGCCTCCTCGTACATGAGCTTCAGCTTTGCCGCTAAAGGCAAAACAGCACGCGTCAGCAACACAAACGGCAAATCGCGGACTTCAGTTCTGCTCTGGATATGGCTCACGTTTTTCACAATCAATATCGGCCTCATGGCGCGAGCTCAGGTGGAACCCTGGCCCATTATCAAAGCGGATAACGCAGTTGTGACGCGTCTTTTTTTCTCCCCGTCCTGTTCAAGCTGCCGTGAGGCGGTCGGCATTCTCTCCGGGCATGTGGATGTGGCCTTTTATCCCTTGGGGGAAAACGACACAGACTTGTACAAGATTGTTAAAATGCGCGAACTACTGGATTCGGGTATGAGCATTGCCGAAGCGCTCACTCAGGCTCAGGAGGCCCAGATATCGACAGGCCTGTCAGCCTACACGCCGCAATTACTTTTGTTGCGCTTCAAAATGTTGTGCAACAAGGCCCATGTTTATACCGCCGGCGCGCAGACAGTGCCCTTTTTTGAGTACCATGGTATGCCAGCCATGCTGAAGCCAAAAAAAAACTCGGCATCAACGCCTTCGCCGTCTTCGCAACGTACGCAGAACACTCCGTCATCCGCCAGTAATATAAACAAAATTTTGCCGCTGGACCCTCTTGTGGAGGGACGGTGCGCCGCGAATTTACCCTGCCCCTGATTCCGTATTACCACAATATTACCACAATTTTGAAGGCTATCTGGGAATAAACGAGGGGGGGGGGGGGGGGGGGGAATAGGCCAAACCAATTAAAAAATATTTAAAATTATAATACCAAAAAAACCCAAAAAAAACCCCACCCTGGGGAATT
>JAITNF010000081.1 GCA_031290615.1 Desulfovibrio sp.
AAACAGCTTCACGATTTGCTGAATTTTTGCCTCCGGAATTCCTGAACGGACAGATACCTGTTTTTTATTGGCATACCCGGCTTCCTGACCGATAATAGGTCAATTAATCAGGCATGACCCAATTTTTTACAATATGTTATTCATAGCATAGTAAAAGAACTTGCCCATACTTTTCATGACGGATACAATTTCAGACAATTATGGTAACCGCTGTGATGATGCGCGATATCCCGCTTGATCCGGCGGCGGGTCCGGAAGAAATAGAAGCCCGTTCCATTGCGATCATTGATGCGGCAATTCCGGAACCGCGCCCCTTTGCCGGCGCCCTCTGGCAGGTGGCCAGGCGTTGTGTCCACGCTGTGGGGGACACGGGCATTGTCGCGGATTTGCGTTTGAGCGGGGAGGCACTGGAGGCCGGCGTGACGGCCCTTGCTCGCGGCTGCGCTGTGTATGCCGACACGCGTATGGCCGTCGCAGGTATGCCGCTCAGGCGTTTACGGCCTCTGGGTGTTACAGTGACGGCTCTGCCTGAAATCCCCGGACTGGAAGATGTCGCGGCTCGGCGTGGCGTAACTCGGGCGCGCGCCGCTGTGGAATCCGTGGCCGGGAATCTTGGAGGGCAAATAATGGTTATCGGCAACGCCCCCACGGCTTTGTTGGCCCTTCTGGAAGCCATTGAGGCCGGCATGTCGCCCCCCGCCCTGATTGTAGGCATGCCAGTGGGCTTTGTGAACGCGGCCCAGTCCAAAGAACTGCTCGCGCGGAGTCCTTGGCCGCACTTTACCCTGCTGGGTCGCAGGGGAGGCTCCGCCGTGGCGGCGGCCTGCGTCAACGCCTTGGCGGAGCTTGCCCTGACGCGGCGAGACATTGCCTTCAGAGAGTGGCAAACAGTGCATGTTTGATCTGGGGAATTACAGGCACAGCCAAGTTTTCCAGAAAAGTTTTGCCCCTTCGGGGTACAAATGCACCCAGGATCCAGCCACGCTGCCCCTGCGGCATCCCTCCCGTCCCAAATTCCTGCCCTCGCTGTCGCACATCCGCCAGAGTGGGGCGCAATCCGCCGGCAGTCTTGCGTCCGCAAGACGACCGTAATGAAACTCGTGGCCGCGCGCCCACAGTTCCCCCCTGTCGCAAAGCCTCCCGGTGTTTTGTGTCCGCTCCGGCCAGCCCGGCAGGGTGTGCACCGCCCTATAGCCCAGGGCGGCCCGTCGTTCTCCCAAAATACAGGCGAGGGGCAGCAGGCCGCTGAATACATGGTTCGCTTCACCGTAACGCAGAGAGCGCATCAGATAGATATAACCTCCGCATTCGCCGTAAACGGGCGTGCCGCGTTCAGCCGTCCCCCGTACTGCTCCGAGCATGGCCTTGTTGTTGGCCAGTTCACGGGCGTGTAGTTCCGGGTAGCCGCCGGGAAAATACAGGGCGTCGCAGGGGGGCGGGGCTGCGTCTGCCAGCGGGGAAAAAAACACACTTTCCGCGCCGATCTCCGCCAGGAGGGCGGGCAAATCCGCGTAGCAAAAGCTGAAAGCCGCGTCGCGCGCTATGGCTACGCGCTTTTTTTCTGTACGGAGCGGCGCGTGCGCTGGAAAAAATGCCGCCGGGAAAATGTTTTGCGGAGAAACGCTACGCGCGATTTTTCTTGCTGATTTGCGGTTTGGAACAAACTCAATGCGCTTCAGCAGAGCGTCAATATTACAGTTGGTTTCCAGCCAGGCGGTCAAAGTAGCGGGATTGAGCGCGGGTGCCGCGTCGCGCGCTTCCACCAGGCCAAGGTGGCGTGAAGCCAAAAACGGCGCGCCTTCACGCGGCAACATACCCAGAATGGTGACGCCCGAATCCGCCTCCACATCTTTAAGGGCCGCGCGCAATATGGCTTTGTGCTTTTCACCGCCCACATGCGTGCATACAAGGCCCGCAAAGACCAGCTTCTTGCCGCAACGCGCGAGCCAGGCGGGCCGGTGCCGGAGAAACCCATCGGCCACAGCCGCCACGGACTGCCCCATGCCGCCGGCATGGATGAGAAGCAGGACGGGTAAGCCGAGAAGGATCGCCAGATGGGCCGCCGAACCCGTGCCTTCGGCCGAAGCGGTCGCGCCGTCAAAGAGCCCCATGGCTCCTTCCACCAAGGCCATGTCCCCCAAAGTGTGAAGGCGGGAAAAGAGTCGCGTCAGCCCGGCGGGGCATGTGCCGGTCATCCGTGTCGAAGGTGGCGACGGCCTTGCGGCCCGGCTCATCCACACGTCCAGATTGGCGACTGGAGCGTCGGTGACGGTCGCGTGAAAGCCCGCGTCAATATAGTCCGGCCCGCTTTTCGCCGCTACCGCCCTGATCCCTCTGGCTCTGAGGGCGCAGAGTAGAGCCATGGTCGTCACGGTTTTGCCGGCGCCGCTACCGGCGGCCGCCACGAGGAGGGAAGGAAAGGCCGCCCGCGCCTCACGCTGATTTACATTCAGGCGGTTTGAATGCATTACGCCAAATGCATCGGATTTCATCATGATTGATTGTAACTAGGCCTCAACGGACGCGCAGGGCGTTGGCAAATGATAGCTGCATCTTCTTCGGGACGTGCCTTCATGCCCAGTTCCGCATGGCTGCCGGAGGCAGACAAAAACGTCCCACGCTCCACGACGATGGCGGATATCACCCAACCGTAAGGCAACTGCTCGCGCATGTCTTCGTGATCCACGCGGCGCGGAAAAATAAAGGGCGCTGGCTGACCGGAAAAATCTTCGACTATCAAATAATTCATGATTTACCTCTTATGTAGATGGAATTATTTCTCCCGGCGTCGTTCGAGGTAGCGGCGTACGGCCTTGTTGTGCTCCGTGAGGTTCGCGGAAAAGACATGGGTGCCGCCGTCGCTTTCCGCCACGAAATACAGAAAATTGTGCGTCTCGGGCCGCACGGCCGCCTTCAGCGCAGCCGCGCTGAAGGAGCAAATGGGCCCTGGCGGCAGGCCGGGATACTGGTAGGTGTTGTAGGAATTGGCCGCGTTATCCAAGTGAACGCGGTGCAGGTTGCCGTCAAATTTCTCGCCGAGGCCGTAAATAACCGTAGGATCGGCCTGCAGCGGCATACCCTTTTCAAGCCTGTTGCGGTACACGCCTGCAATGCGTGACCGCTCCCCGTCGCGCCCGGTCTCCTTTTCCACCACCGAGGCTAGGATGACATATTCTTTCAAATCCTCGTCCTCGGGTTTTATGCTGTCCGGCCACACCCGTGCCGCCTTGCGCCAGAAATTTTCCGCCATGCGTCCGGCCACGGCGCGGGCCTGTCCGGTATCAGGCTCATCCGGCTTTTTGAACAGATAGGTATCCGGCATGAGAAAGCCTTCGGCCGTGGCAAAGGGGATGCCGTAATGGCGCAAAAAAACCGGATCCGCAATGACCTTGCGAAAATCTTCAAAAAGGACAAAACCGGCTTTTTCCAGCAACTGGCCTGTCTGCCACCACGTGAGCCCTTCCGGAACCATAATGCGAAACAGTACCGGGTGCGTGTTTACCAGCCAGTCCAGCACCTTTTCCGGCAGCCAGCCGGTATTCATGGCAAAGCGTCCGGCCTGCAAACGATTGTCCTGATTTTTCCAGCGGGCCAGAAGGCGAAATTTTAGAGCGTCCGTCACAAGTCCTTTTCGGACCAGGTGGTCGCTTGTGGCGGCAAAGGAGGCACCCTGAGCGACGTCAAAAAAAATTTCGCGGCCTGACTGTTCCGGCGCCGTGTTCAAAAAAACGCTGGTCTCGTGCCGGAGCCAGCAGCACAGAATCACGGCGCACAGGAGCAGAAAGGCTGAAAAGCGCGGGAGGAATTTCACGCGAGCCTCCGTTCATCCGGACGCAGGGCCAAAAAAGAGGCGAGAATGCGCACGGCCGCCTGCTGGTCCAGCACCGCCCGGCGCCTGCTCTCTCTCAGCCCCGCCTGGCGCAAATCTCGAAGGGCTTCCACAGTGCTTAGTAATTCAGGCATGAAATACACGGGCAGAGCAAGGCGGCGCCTGATGCGCTCTGTGACGTTGCGCACCTGTCTAGTGGTCTCGCTTTCTCCGCCGTCGGCGAGGAAAGGCAGGCCCATGACAACAGCCCCGGCTTTTGTTTCGGCAATACGAACGACAAGAGCCGCAAGCAACGCCCCACGGCCGGAAAAATAACGCAGAGCCAAGGTCGCCAGGGGAAAGGCCATGCGCCCTTCTGGGTCCGACACCGCAAGCCCCGTGCGGCTGAGGCCGTAATCTATGCCGACATATTTCACTGCAGCACCTTGCCCCCGTATGGGGAGAGCCGTCACAGTCCCATTTTTTCCCGCACTTCCGCCAAGGTGTCCCCGGCAAAGGCGCGAGCGAGCGCGTTGCCGGCGTCCAGAATTTCACCCACGGCGCCGGGACACCGTTCCAGCGCGACTCGGCGTTCCCGCATGGGCTCAAGAAAGACGCGCAGGCCGGCGAGAAATATCTTTTTACAGTCCACACAGCCGAGGCTTGCGCTTATGCAGCCCTGGCGGATGTCCGCCAAGGTACGCTCATGCGTAAGCAGCGTATGGTAGGGAAAGAGGTTGCATACGTCGGGGTTGCCGGGGTCGGACTTACGCATGCGCGCTTGGTCGGTGAACATGCCGCGCACCTTTGTCCCGATATCGGCAAGGGAATCGGAAAGGAAGATGCCGTTGCCATAGCTCTTGGACATTTTGCGGCCGTCCAGGCCCGGACATTTCGCCGCAGGGGTCAGAAGAGCCCGGGGTTCCGGGAATGTCTCGCCGTAAAGCGAATTGAAGCGCCGCGCGATTGCGCGGGTGAGTTCCAGATGCGGCAACTGATCTTCGCCCACGGGCACGCCGAAGGGCCTGTACATGAGAACGTCCGCCGCCATCAGCACCGGGTAGCAGAGAAAACCAGCATTGCCCAGGTCCCTGTCGCTGATTTGTTGTTGCTGCTCCTTGTAGGCTGGGTTGCGCGCGAGCCAGGAAACGGGCGTTATCATAGACAGTAGCAGAGAAAGCTCGGCGTGTTCCCTGACGGCGGATTGACGGAATATAACGCATTTTTCGGGATCAAGGCCGGCTCCCGCCCAGTCTTTAACCATTTCCTCAATATTGTGGCGCAGGGCGGAGGTGTCCGCGAAGTCACTGGTAAGCGCGTGCCAGTCCGCAACAAAAAAATAGGCGCAACAGCTTTCCTGCAGGTCAAGCCAGTTCTTCAGCACGCCGAAATAGTGTCCCAGATGCAGAGATCCCGTGGGGCGCATGCCGGAAAGTGTCCGCGACTGTGTGTCCATGTAACGTCCCTTATGCTATTGCAAACCTAATATACTGAACAATCCACGCACACTGCCCCGTACCAGGGGGCTCAGCATATCGCCGAGCAGTCCGGTAAAGAGCAGCAACAGCAGGATGACAAAGCCGTAACGCTCAAACTGTATGAAACGCCATCTTGTCTGGTCCGGCAGGAAACAGGCAAGAGCCTTGCCGCCGTCCAGCGGCGGAACGGGCAGCAGATTGAGCCAGGCAAGGCCGAAATTGATCACCACTCCAGCCTGCAGTGAGGAAAGGACAAAGATGTACACACCGCTGTGTTGCCACAAGGCTAGGGGAAAAAATTGGAACGCCAGACGCAATAAAACGCCGAAGACAAGGGCCAGCGCCATGTTGATCATGGGGCCAGCCAGCGCTACAAGCATCATGTCTCTCGCTGGATTGCGAAAATAGAGCGGGTTCACTGGCACCGGCCTTGCCCAGCCGAAGGCAAAACCCGTCAGGCTTGTAAGGGCAAAAACCAAGATCCCTATGGGATCAATATGCGGCAATGGGTTGAGGGTTAGGCGGCCCATCATGGCAGCGGTGGGATCGCCGCGCCTGAAAGCCGCATAGCTGTGGGCCGCTTCATGCAGAATGATGCCCAGAATAGCCGGAACAACCGCGATGGCGACGGTGCATATGGCTCCGGACAAATCCTGAAACGTGTTCAGCAAAGTGTTCAACATTGCGTCTAAATACCATATTTCCATCCGGCAGGCAATGCGGACGGATGCAAAAGACGGGGCTGACGCATCCAAACCAGCAATTATTTGGAATAACATGACGTTATAAAATCACATTCAGAAAATTCATGCCGGTATTTCAGACTGTTACAACCTTAATGCGTCCGTCATATCCCTGATTCCATTCTCTCCTTGACAAAAAATATGACCTGTGGCTTGATTGCTCATTATTTTTAATGGAGGGCACCATGACACCTGAACACGAAACTGAATGCCCCTGCGTAAAAGTGGACTGTGAACGGCATGGTAACTGCGTCGCTTGTTATGACAACCACAGCGACAGGGAGATTGCCTCAACCTGCAGACGGCCTGGAGTCGTGGTGTCGCAAGAGCACAGTGACCGGGTAAACAATCTCCTTTGTGCCGCAGGGAGGAAAGTCGGATAAAATATCAGGATGCGCTTGCCGCAACTCCTCAAAAAAATTCTGACTTTCTATCTCCGCCCGAATGGATCGATTGCATGCCTTGCATGGTAACGATGCGTTTCTCCAGTCACGACGCGTCACGGGTTGAAGCCGAGCCGGCACAGAGCATTTCAGGCATGAAATGCTCTATCTTTCAAAATAGGTGTATCCTCGCAATCCATCCTCAAAGGTCTGCATGATGGCAAAACGTTCGCTGGGCGAAATGCGGCCGTCGCGTACGGCCTTTTCTGCGGTGACGCGCAGGTCTTCAAGGATGCGGCGCGGCTCGTATTCAACATAGGAAAGGATGTCCGCCACGCTGTCTCCGCGGATTTCCCGTACATATTCGTAAGTGCCGTCATCGGCGGCGCGGATGGAAACCACGTTGGTATCTCCCATGAGATTGTGCAGATCGCCGAGGGTTTCCTGATAGGCTCCCACCAGAAACGCGCCGAGATAATATTCCTCTCCATCGTGTAATAGGTGTAGGTCCAGGGTGGGCTTTATGCCCTGCGAGTCAATGAAATGGTCAATGCGGCCGTCGGAATCACAGGTAATATCCGAGATGATGCCCTGGCGCGAAGGGAATTCGTTGAGTCTGTGTACCGGCATGACGGGGAAAAGCTGGTCTATGGCCCAGGAATCCGGCAGGGACTGGAACACGCTGAAATTGCCGTAATAAATATCCGCCAGACTCACGTCTATATCTTCCAGGTCTCGCGGAACGTTTTTCAGCTTGCCCTTTTCCCGTGCGATGCGCATGACAATAGCCCAGAAAAAGCGTTCAGCCGTTGTGCGCTGGCGCAGGGCGACGCGGCCGGTAAAGAAAAGCTGGCGCATTTCGTCCCGATAGTAGACGGCATCGTTGTAACACTCCTGCAAGTTGCGCGGCGATATGCCGGAAAGCACTTCGCGCAGGTTGCGCACGGGTTCCGGCGTGTCGTCGGGCATGGTGTCCGGTAACCGCACTTCCTCCACCATGCTCACGTCCAGAATATTGAACAGAAGAACAGAATAATAGGCCACTGTGGCGCGGCCAGATTCCGTTATGATGCTGGGGTGCGGCACCTGCCGCTCATCCAAAATGCTCATGATGGTTTCCACCACGTCCACGCAGTATTCGTCCAGCGTGTAATTACGTGAAGAAATATTGTTGGTGTGCGAGCCGTCATAGTCTACGGCAAGGCCGCCGCCAAGATCCAGGTAACCCATGGGTGCGCCTTCCTGCACAAGGCCCACATAAAGCCTAGAACTTTCCATCACGCCCGTGCGGATGTCGCGTATATTAGGCACCTGCGAACCAAGGTGATAGTGCAACAGGCGGAAGCAGTCCAGCATGTCGCAGGTCTTGAGCTTGTCCACCACGTCTACTATTTGGTCTGGAGAAAGGCCGAAGGTGGAGCGCTCCCCGCCGGAGTCCGTCCAGTGTCCGTCAGCCCTGACGGCCAGCCTGGCGCGCACGCCTATACTGGGACGCACGTCCAGCGCCCTGCTGCGCTCAATCAGCACGTCAAGTTCTCCCGGCATTTCCAGAACAAAAAAGAGGTTGCAGCCGAGCCGCTGGGACTGAAGGCCGAGATCAATGAATTCCTCGTCCTTGTAACCGTTGCAGATGAGGCATGCCTCGGAATCCCGCAAAAGGGAAACAGCCGCAATGAGCTCGGCTTTTGAGCTCACCTCAAAGCCGTGGTGGTACCGGGCGCCGAACTGGGCTATTTTTTCCACCACCTGCTGCTGTTGATTGACCTTGATGGGAAAAACCCCGCGAAAAGCGCCTTTGTAGGAAAGATTTTTGATGGCCTTGCGGAATGATTCATGAATATTGGCAATACGCGTGTCCAGAAAGTTTTCCACACGCAAAAGCACCGGCATGTTATAACCGCGCGCGCGCAGTCCGGCGATAATTTCGGGGATGGATATCTGCGGTCCCCTGGCCCCCTGGGGGCAGATAACTACTTCTCCGGCTTCGGAAATCGTGAAATGTCCGGCTCCCCAATTACGGATGCCGTATAGTTCAATGGAGTCTTCCACACGCCACTGCTGCAATGCACGGTTTTTCGCCACTTAGCTCTCCTTCCTTTGGCGCTGCAATTACATACAAATCCGCTCAATCCTGTCGAGAAGGCTTGCCGCTTTACTAAAAGTGATATACAAGTGATATACAAGTGAAAAAAACGCAAGTTATTTTGTATCGCTTTTTAATGCCGAATTGCGTTCAAACAAGTTCAAACGCGCTACGTCAATTCGCTCCCGCTCGAAAGCAAATTGGCGCAGATACGTGGATATCCATGAAGAGTTTGCCGTGTTTTATTCTGTTCGCTATACTTGCTCTTTCGCCGCTCGCCGCCTGTTCCGGGGCGGACAACAAAGAAAGCGGCCCGGTCCCGGTGCGCGTGTCCCCCGTCAAACGGGCGGACGTGCCGCAGATGCTGTATGCTGTGGGTAATGTCAGGGCGTCCGCTATAGTTGAGGTCAAATCCAGGGTAACGGGAGAAATACTGCAGGTGCATTTTACGGAAGGGCAGGATGTCACGGAAGGGCAGCCCCTCATCACCATTGACCCTCGCCCATTTGAAGCCGCGTTGCGCGAAAAGCGCGGACTTCTGGCTAAGGATCAGGCGCAGCTGGATAAGGCTGAGGACGACATGCGCCGCTACAGTCAGCTAGCGGGCGGTGGCTATGTGAGCCGTGAAGCCTATGACAAGACCGTTACCGAAGCTGTGGCGCTCAAGGCCATCGTGCAGTCGGACAAGGCGGTTGTGGAGAGCGCGGAGCTTGATCTCTCCTACTGCGCCATCACCTCGCCCATCGCCGGACGAGTGGGCGCGCTCAATGTGGACAAGGGCAACATGATAAAAAACACCGACGCCACGCCCATTGTCACCGTGGACACCCTGTCGCCCATCTATGTGCTCTTTTCCGTGCCGGAAGCGCGTCTCCCCATAATCCGGAAGCGTATGAACGAAGACGGGGTGCGGGTCGCCGCCATGCCCGCAGGCGACACGCCGGAAAATGGCGTACTGACGCTCATTGAAAACACGGTGGACACGCGCACAGGCACCATTCGATTGCGGGCCAACTTTGACAACCTGGATCGCCGTCTGTGGCCGGGCCAGTTTGTCCAGGTGGAAATGCCCCTAGGCGTCGCTCGAAACGTTCTTACTGTGCCGGTCAGGGCTGTGCAGTCCGGCCAGAATGAATCCTACGTCTATATGACGGGCGGAAATAATAGGGCTGATTACCGCAAAGTGACCGCGCTTTTCGAGTACCAGGGGCAAAACGTAATCGAGGGCGATCTGGTCGAGGGCGACAGCGTCGTGGTGGAAGGTCAGGTACGGCTAGCGCCGGGGTTGCCTGTCCGGATTGTACCGTAATTCTCACCTCAAAACATACCTTTTTGCTAGGCATTTTTGTAACTGGCGTGAACAGCCTTGACAAGCCCGCCCTGAATATACATCTTACGATAAAGTTCGTTATTGATTGTTATTAATTATTAATTATTGATGAAAAGGACAGTTGACCAGAAATTTCTTTAGGGTCTGCAATCTCCCCCTTTAGAGGGACAATGCTCAGACAAGCGGCAATGCTGCTGAAAATTTTATTCCCCTTCCTTTAGGGAAGGATAATCCATCCGGATCCTGTCCGCCGGAAGTGGAGTCAACCGGCGCGATGGATCGGACTGTGGATTGAACATGAAAATCAGAAAACTGATTGCTATTGATCTTCTCCCCAGCGAGCGGCGGGCCAAGGAAATGGGTTTTCCGTATTTTCCCGTGCAGGAATTTATTGCCTGTTGCGCCGGAGAACATGTTGATGTTATTGAAGCCCTTTGTACCCTGCAATTGTGCGTGCCGGAAGATGATACGGTGGAAGCCATGGCATAGGCTAGGCATCAGTATGAAAAAAAGCGCTATGCGCTTGAAATGTGCGGCGTGAGAGTTATTGAATGTCCTTCAAAGCGAAGTCAAAATTCTCCCAGCGGCTTTAAACAGAGCGACGACCAGCGTTTGATGATAAGAACGCTTATCATGGCAATGAAGCTGCGGCCGGATTTTGTCATCCTGGTGGCCTCGGACGGTGACTATGCACCCGTGGTGGAAGCCTTGCGCGACGAAGGTATACGCACCGAAGTGGTCGCTTCCGTCCATCTGCTCGTCAACGATTTGCGGCGTCACGCCGTCAAGGTGATTGACCTGGATAATATGCTGGAAGGCATACACGCCCAGCACGCGTCAGCGGCACGTACTGCCTGTTAGCTAGCCTCTTTGCGAATTTTTGTGTACGTGAATTGTCGCAACCGCGTTTGCGCCAACTTCGGGCATAATCAACTATAAATTATACAAATGGAGAGTGCCATGTCCGGGAAACTGCGTATCGGATGGATCGGAACCGGTGTTATGGGCGGCTACATGGCGGGCCACCTTTTGGCGGCAGATTGGCCCTTGACAGTATACAACCGCTCCAAAGCAAAGGCCGAACCGCTGCTCACCAGGGGGGCTCAATGGGCCGACAGCCCACGCGCGGTGGCGGCCGTCTCGGATATTGTTTTTACCATTGTCGGCTATCCAGGTGACGTTGAAGAAGTCATGCTGGGCGAGCAGGGCGTACTGGGCGTACTCGCCAGGGGCGGCATTTTGTGCGACATGACAACCTCATCTCCCACCCTTGCCGAACGTATTGGGAAGATGGCCGCCGCAAAGGGATGCATCGGCATGGACGCGCCCGTGACCGGTGGAGATGTGGGCGCACGCGAAGCAAAACTTTCCATCTTTGTGGGCGGCGAGCGGAGCGGCTATGACAGGATCAAACCATGTCTTGAGAAAATGGGACCCAATATTCTGCATTGCGGTGCGGCGGGCTTTGGACAGCGCGGCAAACTCGCTAACCAGATTGCCATTGCCGGAGTGATGTTCAGCGTATGCGAATCCCTATTCTTCGCGCAGGAAGCGGGCCTTGACGTGACCAGATGGGTTGAGCTTGTGGTGCCGGGTTCCGCAGGCAGCCTCGCCATGAACAATCTCGGCCGTCGCGCCATGAAGGGCGATTATGCCCCGGGATTTTTCATTGATCATTTTATCAAAGATCTCGGCCTGTGCCTAGAAGAATGCCGTCGCATGCGCATTGTTCTGCCGGGGCTGACCGCAGCGGAGCAAATGTATCGCGTTATGCAGGCCAACGGTCAGGGCGGCAAGGGCACGCAAGCTCTGGTGTTGGGTCTAGCGGCCCTGGCCGGCAAGGAGTGGCGCGCGCATTGCCGAAATGATTGAAGTCTTTGGCTTTGATCGGGTAAAAATGCCGTATGCCCGCCATTTGCGCGGTAAATTATGGGAAATGCGCGCACAGGGAAGGGATGGCATAGCCAGAAGCATCTATGTTGCTACTGCAGGTAGCCGTGTTATCATCCTCAGGGCATTTGTCAAAAAGACGCCGACAACGCCACAATCAGAGATTGAACTCGCTTTGCAAAGAGCATCCGCCAGGGCTGTTAAGTTCGAATATTTCACTTTGCGGACAATCTCCGTGTTGCAATGGTCGATTTCGTTATGTAGGAGCTTCCGTTCACTTTCAGTTCATCTCGAATCTTGACCTATGCAGCATTCGTTTTCTCCAGCACTGTCCTCATCATCTCCGGGTGAGCACTGATCTGACAGATATGTTCCACCACCGTCTGTTCAATTTCGTGAGCATTGAGCGGCGGGGTCGAGCATGTATTCCTGCCGCGCTTCTTGGCGTGAGAGCAGACATAGTAGCGATAATGCTTAGACGCTGTTCTCATACTCAATCTTGCCGATGGTGACATTCCTAAGCAGACGTTGCAGATCATTATTTGTTTATGATTTGCCGCCGTGAATTCTGCCCTTGGCGATTGTCCACTCTTTGGTTCGCCAGCCGCGCTGGCATTCCTCAGCTACCCCCATCAGACTTTCCTGCTCAAGATAGAGACTGAACAACGACCTCACTTGGGTCGCTCCCTATGGCAGGATTGCGCAGCCGTGAATTGGCGATGGCGCATGTAGCAGATAGACGGGTTCCGGATTGAGGATGGAAGCCCACTTTCCTTGTGCGGATGTTTTCTGCGCAATTCGTAGTTTCACCTCTTTATCCTAGCATATCTCCTTTGCCGAAGCCGAAGAACTGGGTGGTTACGGTAGGAGCCGGCTCATCCCATGTCATGCGCCCATATACCCCGGGATAGGTTTTGCTTGATTGCTTTTTATGACAGGCGGCGACCAAATCCGCAGGCCAGTCACACAAGATTCGTCCTGGACGAGACGCTCGGATATGCTTCATATTAACCGGAAAAAGTGGCGTCGATGGTGATTTCAATGGGTTTTGCCATATCAGCGCTCCGCGCCGGTCAACTCGCGGGCCAGGCGCACGTATTCCAGAAAATCGTCGGTAATCAGTGAAAGGATTTCGGATAAGGGCCAGTGGGTGTGCAAAACCAGTTCCATGACCAGCCCACGCACATCACCGGCCATCAGGGCAAAAAAGAGGCCAGCGTGGTTTGCAGTTTGCCGTAGTCTTTCAGATTCAAATTAATAATCAAGAATTACAGTTAGTTGCATGTCTTTTTCCTATGTATAAGTGATAAGAGAGTGCAATCAAGATGCTTACATTTTCACTTTAGAAGGGGCCGGTAAGGGCAATCTCAGCGTCAACCGTTCTCAGTTGGAGCACTTTACCCGCGTGTTGCCGTGCCGCAATGAGCAGGATATCTCCCTCTATCTGCCATCTATGACGGCGTTTGTGCTGCAACGGGAGGATTGAAAACGGCGAGAAAAATTTCTTGACAGAAGCCCGTCCGGTGAATATCTCTATTGTCTTCTGTGTCGGGATGTGGCGCAGTCTGGTAGCGTACTTGAATGGGGTTCAAGGGGCCGAAGGTTCAAATCCTTCCATCCCGACCAGTCTGGATGGTATTCCCCTGAGAATTTTGGACAATCGGAGTTGAAAAAAAAACAGCAGAAACACACGAGGATGAAGACCAATATCATATTCTAGACTGTTGAGATTAAGTGTATTTTACCAGTATTGCTGAATAGTTGTCCAAAGAGTCATGGATGTTGAAAGGCACAGATTCAGTATGTAATTGTAAGGACAAGCTATTTTTGCAGGTTATGTCTGGCATCAGGAAAAATTTAAACATGAGCGCAGCATGCGGGCATTCCAGCCCTTGAGTGTCCAGAATTCGCACTTTGCTGTAGTATCTATGTGGTCAATTTTGATGGTCATCAGGAGTCGGCGCGGGCCTTCTGGAAGCGGGTGGAATGCCATGCGACGATTCAGCTTGCAAGGACCGTGACGACTTCGGCTTCACACAAAAATTTCATAACTTGCCGCTAACTTTCGGCGTTTTCACTTGAACCTTCGGCTACTCCAGGAATCTCCCGGTCCCAGATGTTCACACCAATACCCACAAGCGCGTAAATATTGACTTGCATTTCACTGCCACAAGCGTGTTTCAGCCAGAATATCTCCACAAAACCATACGGGTATTCCCTGGCAAGCGGATGTTTGCGCCACTCCTCACACACGCTCAAAAATATTCTGGTTCAAATCGCTTATGGCGACCGGACTGACCCGTTCACCCCACAACGCCTCCGTGATGTCTTCGACTCGCCGCGCGGAAATTCCGGCCGGACACATCTCCACAAGCGCTTCTTCCACGAATTTCTCCCGGCGGCGATATCGTTCAATAATCGCTGTTTCAAACTATACATAGCGCAACTTGGATGCCTTGCGCCAATCGTGCCGGCCCTGGTCTGAAACCCCCGTTCGTAATGACCTGACCTCGTACAGACGCGGCCGCATTGCGCTCATAGTGACTGACC